>NZ_CP121196.1:315150-630301 GCF_039994875.1 Telmatobacter sp. DSM 110680
GACTAGGCTTCTGAGCTTAGTGATTTTGGCTGTCAGGCTGTCTAGGTGCTGATGCGGGACTTGCACCGCAAGGGTCAGCGTCACGAAGTCAGAAGTAATCCTGAACAGAATTCCGAACGCCAAGG
Organism: Telmatobacter sp. DSM 110680; assembly: GCF_039994875.1. Taxonomy (GTDB): domain Bacteria; phylum Acidobacteriota; class Terriglobia; order Terriglobales; family Acidobacteriaceae; genus Telmatobacter. Next base: position 315,276 of record NZ_CP121196.1, read on the forward strand.
CCATCGTGAATCCAACAACCCATTGAGAAAGTTGATAGTCCAGTCGGATCGGAACGTGCGAAGCATCACGGACCTCCTTCATCGTCAAGAGAGAAAAGGTGGCAACGCAAAACGTAATGAAAAAGATTGCATAAAATCCCGCTTTGAAGCATATGTAGATAACGTATTTGGAGTCACTAGTAACTCGACGGAATGTGCGGCGCTGCGATACTGCGCCTGCAAGTCGCGCTTTAAGTATCCAGATGTTTAGTCTTTGAGGCGGGATCGCACAGAATCTCCAAAAAGTGTTCACCATCGGCGAGAGCACTGGGGTCAGCAAAAGAAGGATTAGCCCAACAGTAAGCCCGATGATTACTTCGGCGCTTAGTGGGTGTGCTTTTAGCCACAAATATGCGTCGTCGACCACATTAGTCCTCTTAGCGTGGAATTGCTGAGAATCTTAGCACGCGGAGTCGGTCACAGCAGGTCGCGGCGGTCTAGGGCGTCGGCTAGTCGGCGGCGGGCGGCGGGGAGCATGTATTGGAGTGTCCTGATGCTGCAGCCGAGGGTGGCGGCGGTGGCGGCGTGTCCTACTCGGTCGCGATAGGTGAGCACCAGGGCGTATTGGTGCGCGGTGTCCAGCGTGGCGAGCGCGCGCTCAAAGTCGATCACTCTTACGTTGCGGGCGTCGGCGTCGGTCTCGCGGCGCTCTCTCCAACCGGTGTTGGTGTAGCGGGTGGCGCGTCCGCATTTGAGGGCGGTGCGTTCTACGGCCCACTGTCTTAGTCGCAGGATGGCTAGTACCTGGTCGGACGGTATGCCGCTCATTCGTTGGTGTCCTCGGGTGTGGAAGCCTCGCCGGGTAGAGGGCCGGCGAATTCTGGCTGGTCGGCGAGCCAGTTGATGTACCGCATGTTTGGCGTTGGGCCGGTGGCTCGGTCCTTGTCGGGATCGGCGAGCCAGGCGGCAGCCTCGGGAGCTGGTGTGTCTGCTCGGGCGCTTTTGCGGTCTGCGGGGTCTACTTCGGCGAGGGGTTCCACGGCGGGAAATATACCACAGGTTGTGGTGTCTGGAATGTGATACCACAACCTAATGCGATAGTGTCAGGAAAGTAACTTCCGGATTGGCGGTTATCCGACCGGAACTGCGCGTGCGCGCCTACCCGACCCACCTAGAGCCTTCGCATCCTTGCGATAGAATCTGCGACAGAGTCCGGTCCACATCTTTCGTTTCGCCCTTCGGAAAGATCACTTCATCCACGACAAACCGGCCATCTTCTCGCACCACAATAGCCACAACTCGCCACGAGCCAGGACCGTCTATTGGTCTGTACGTGAAACTCACGACTACTCGAAACGCTCCCGTCTTTTCTGCTTGCGTGCTCTCAATACGAAAGTCGCCGGGTGAGGTTCTCTCGTTTGGCCCCGAGAAGATTCCGGCTTCCGACCAGGAGAATGGTGCCTTCACCATCCGCCCTCGATTTTGCCGAAGCCAATCCCGTTCACAAGCACTGGTTACCTCAATCTTTCGGCGCAGTGATCTGCTGAGATATGGCGCGAAGATTCTCATTTCCGAGCCATTGAGCAGACCGGACGGCGCACGGACCACCACCTCGTGATAGAGGCGACTCACCACATCCTCAGGCCGGTTAGCTGGGATAGTCGGTTGAGTCGTGTGCGCAGGCTGGCCGATGGCCCAAGCCGTCGCGAGGAACAGAAGAACGACGTAGCGGAAGCGATTCATGGATGCCACTGTTAGTTTAGACACCGGAAACGATGAACCTGCTCCGTCCTGGGAGTTCCTGGCGTATCGTGGGCAATTCGGAAGTTACCACTTGAGCAACGGTGTGCGGGGGAAGTCGCACCAGGTGGGTTAGGGGGTTGGGCAGGCGGCGAGGATCCTGGACGCTATCGCGCGGGCTTCTTCCCACATCTGCGCGGCGTCGGTTTCGGTGGCTACGTCCCATAGGTCCATCGCTGCGTTGTGAAGGATGGCGACCATGCGGTTGCGGGCCGGGTTGCTGGCGGCGGCTACTCTGCGTTGGGCATCGGCTAGTGCTTGTGCCGCTCCGGCGCGGTGGGGGTGGCTGTAGTCGGCTGGTGTGGGGGTGGGGGTGTTCACTTTTTGCGCTTCCTTTCGGTGAGTGTGCTTAGGGCAACTTGTGCGGCGTAGAGGAGTTGGGAGCCGTCGCGACCGTCGAATACTTCTAGCTGGATACCTTGGGCAATGCACGCGATTGCGGCCCGGATACTAGGCTTTGTATCCATGCGGGGCATCGCTAGTTTGTATGCAACGGAGGCCATGCGCAGCGCCCGCTGTGCGCTGAGTCCTTTGTTTTGCGCGACGGTGTAGGCCGTCGACCAGCGGTCTTTGCACTCGTAGAGGGCGCGCTCGATGCGGTTGGTATTGTCGACCACCCCACGGACGTGGACCTGTCCTTGGGGACCCCGGGCGTCGGCGGCTGCGGCGTAAATTGTGGGGCGGAGGAGGAGACAGCTTCTCATGCGGTGTACTCTTCACTTTCTTCAACGCGCGGGCGCTTGATGAGTTCGAGTGTGTGGCGCTTGACGGGGCGGAGGTCGTGGTCGAGATAGATCACGGTGGAGTGCAACGACAGGTGGCCGAGAAACGCTTGCACGTCGCGGAGGTCGCCGGTGGCTTCGAGCATGGCGACGGCGGAGGTGCGGCGCAGATCGTGTGGGATGATGCGGCGATTGAAGTTGAGGCGCTTGCGGAGTCGAGTGAACGCGCGGCGCATAATGAGAGGCCACCGGGTGTTGTCGCCGGGTTTGCGTCCGTGACCTTGGCTGGTCCAAAGTTGCGCGACGAAGGGCTTGCTGCTTTCGAGGTCGCATGACTCGATCATGCGGCGCACCTGGTCAGTGACCGGGAGCGTGAGGGCCGCTCCGCCTTTGGTGGTGAAGTGAAGTGTGCGCGCCTGGCGGTTGTAGTGTTGCGGCGCGATGAGGGCAGCGGTTCCGCTACGGATGGCGAGGTCGCTGCAGAGCAGCGTGTACATCTTCAGGTGCGGCGGCGCTGCCGTGAGGATGCGGTCGATTTCTTCGCGGGTGGCCGTGTTGTTGCGCGGGCGGACCCCGGTGTAGCGGCGGATGTGGCCGTCGAGTTTTGGCGCGCTGTGGTTTTCCCAGAGCCAGCGGAGGACGCGACGGAGCGCACCAGCGCGAGAGGCTTTTGTGCTGCGCGCGAGTCCGCTTTGAAAGAGGCGACCGTCGAGGTCTTGGATGTGAGAGGCGCGGAGTTCGAACGGGCGGAGCGATCCGCATGCTCCGATGAGGAGACGCGAGGCTTGAAGGAGATGAGAGCCGCCCGGTGAGGAGCTGAACTGGGCGAGTAGGACGCGGGCGACCGTTTCCCTCTCGCCATCGTTTTTGGGTGGGCTAGCTCCTTCTGCTCGGCCTCGAAGGTGAGGGCCGCGCGCTCGGTGTGGAAGGATTTGCGTTTGCGCTGTCCGCGCTGGTCGCGCCAGTCAGCGAAGAATCTGCCGGATTTCTCAAACATGGTCTGCTTACCTTTCTCTCATGGTGAGCGTCCGACATCTTGTGATCATAGACACCAGTGGACACCATGCTGATACCCTTAAAAGCCGCGTCTAGAGCGGGGTTTGCTGGTGTCCGGAGAGTAATGCTAAAGTCGAGCACGATGAAGGTCGTTCGTGGGTTGCCGCTTCTGGTCATTGGGTTGGTGGTTCCGGCTTTCGCCAGCAACCACTCCGCTCCGCCTGTACAGCCGGCCACCACGTTTGCAGCCGTCGAGGTCCACGACAAAGAGCACGTTGCTATCGCAGTGGAACCGTACGACACCAAGGAAAAGGAGTCGATCTTTCGGGTCGATTACCTCGGCCACGGCGTGATGCCGGTGCGGCTCATCGTCACCAACACCGGCGACAAACCGATCTCGCTGAAGGATGCGCGCATCCTGTTCTATACCGCTGGGGGAGACCGGATTAATGCTGCCGACCCAGAAGACGTGGAGCGGCTGATGACGAAGACGGAGCGCGAGGGCAAGAAGATTCCGATGCCCGGCCCGCTGCCCTCGATCAAGATGAAGCCCAAGGCCAGCAACAAGGAGATCGAGCAGGACTTCGACCAGTTTGAATACCAGGCGCTCGTGGTAGAACCGCACACCACACGCGCGGGATTTCTGTTTTACGATGTTTCGCAACTCGATCATCCGCTGGAAGGCGCCAAGATGAATCTTCACAAGCTGCGCGGCGCGGATGGAAACGAGCTGTTCTACTTCGAGATTCCTTTCGATACGTATCTGAAATCAAAATCGAAAGATATGAAGTAACAGCCTTCTGCAAGTTAATCTTGAGCAATGGTAGAAAGACATCGGTGTAAATGGGCCGAGAGCGATCCTCTGCTGCGCGCTTACCACGATGAGGAGTGGGGCGTGCCGGAGTTCGACAGTCGCGCGCTTTGGGAACTCTTGATGCTCGAGGGGTTCCAGGCTGGTTTGGCATGGATCATTGTGCTGCGAAAACGGGATGCGTTCCGAAAAGCCTTCCGCGGGTTCGACCCGGCGAAAGTGGCTAGATTCAAAGAAGCCGATATTGCGCGCTTGATGGAGAACACCGGCATTATCCGCGCACGCGCGAAGATTGAGGCCACGATCCAGGGAGCTCGCATCTTTCTTGAGATGAAGGATGCCGGAATTGATTTCTCGACGTGGGCCTGGGAACTTGCTGGCGGGAAGCCTATTCAGAATTCAGGACCGTTGCCCGCGCAGTCGGCGCTGTCGGTCACCATTTCGAAAGAGCTGAAACGGTGGGGGTTCAAGTTTGTGGGGCCGGTGATTGTGTATGCGTGGATGCAGGCGGCAGGGATGGTGAATGACCATGCGGCGGACTGCTTTAGAAGAAGCGTGTGCGCGAAGCTCGGCAAGAAGCGAAGCTGAAGGCAACAAACCGCCATCAAGTCGGCCGCACAGGCGCTTGGAATTAGCGGTCACCTTTCCTTATTGCGCGCCATCCTGATCGCAGTGAAGGATCTGCGTTTGTCCCCGCGATGCCCAAGGTCGGGTTACTTCCGAGTCGCCCACCACACGCCCAGAGCAGAAAAAGACGACGCTGGTGATGCGCAAATGCCAACGCAACTGATACGTTTCTTTGCGAATGCGAGGGAGCCTCCAGTTGACTGAACAACGCGTCTGCAAGATTTTGATCGCCATGATGTTCATAAACCTCCTGTGTGTTGCATCCGTACCTGCACTCCATGAAAGTCGGGCCGTCACAAAGATTCTCTGGCTGCTGATCGGCGGAATAATTGCAGGCATTCTATACATCCGATTTAACGTTTCAATCAAGAGAAGAGTTGGCATACTCTCGATCGGTTGGGGCCGGGCGATGATCTGGATGATGTTGGCGTTCCCCGCTTGGTTCCTTCCATTTTTCATCGTGTTCGATTTCGAGGAGCGTCGATCATCGACTTGCCAAGAGGCGGTCCGTGAATTGCACGAGTCTGAAATGGCGAAGGGACTATTCGGAGATTCAATACAGATCGGCTGGCCTGTTGAGGGGCAGGCGGGCTGGGATCAGAAAGATTTGCTCATTCCCGTCGATGGCAATCGAGGTAGCGGGTGGTTGCGAGTTGTTTCTACAAAGACGGACGGGGTTTGGAAAAATGAGCAGCTTGTGATCACTTCGCTCGATGGGAAGATCCACGAGGACATCCTGAACACCACTCCAAGTCCACAACAACGATGAAGCGTTCCGGGCAAACAACCGTCAACTCGGCACAACGAAGACAACCGCGGATACTTCGCAGCCGAGCCTTACTCGAAGTAAGTGGCCGTTGTGGTGTCGGTCTCCCAGATGGTGCAGTCTTTTACGCGGACGCGGCCCTTGGTCATCTCGGCTAGCTGTTCGTTGGTCTGGTCGTAGAAATATTTGGCGATGTTTTCGGCTGAAGGATTGAGTTCGGTAAACGGTTCGAGATCGTTAAGCATCTGGTGGTCGATGCGGTCGACGACGGGGCGCATGACCTGCTTGAGCAGTTTGAAGTCGAGCAGCAGGCCAGCCTCATCAAGTTCTTTGCCGTGGAGCGTGACGCGCACCTTGTAGTTGTGCCCGTGCGGGTTTTCGCACTTGCCGCGATAGTTGCGAAGATAGTGTCCGGAGGAAAAACCGGCCTCCACGGTGACTTCATACATCTGCGATCCGATCCTGTTGCGGGGAAAGCGTCCCTGCCTTCTTTGATTCTAGTTGTTTCGGCGGGAATACGCCTCATGGCTGCTGCCAAGGCGTTTGGCTTCAACGTTATTCGCTGGGAGGGCGGGCATCTTTGCGCTTTTGGCGGGCGCTCTGGCGCTGTTCTTCGCTGCGACGATCTACCTGCTCAAAGAGGTTGCTCATCACGCCGATGAGCGCGCAAGCCAGCGCAGCGAGCATCATCAGCAATGCAACCGTTCGCCACAGCGAGCCGTTGGCTGGCAGGCCTGGCTGAAAGCCGGACGGGACCAGCGTCATGCCGCCGGAGAGCAGGGCGAAGAAGGCTAGTGCGGCGGCGAGGATGTAGAAGTTGCGGGACATGTGTCGGTGGAGGCCTGATGCGATTTTACGGCGGGGGATCAGGCGGAGAGGTCGACGGTGTTCATCAGCTCAACACCGGCAGTTGCGAATTCGCGCTCGATTTCTGCGACGGAGCCGTTGAGGTCGATGGCGCGGCAGGCGTCACGAAGAATGATGGCGGGTAAACCAAGGCGGCGGGCATCGAGGGCCGAGTAGCCAACGCAGTAGTCGTAGGCAAGGCCGGCGAGGAAGACGCGGTTAAGTCCACGTTCGCGGAGGTAGCCAGCGAGACCGGTTCCGGTGGTGCGGTCATTCTCGAAAAAAGCGGAGTAGGAGTCGATGGTGCGGCGGAAGCCTTTGCGAAGAATCAGCTCGGCGCGGGTGAGCTGGAGTGCGGGGTGGAAGTCGGCTCCGCGGGTGCCCTGGATGCAGTGATCGGGCCATAGAGTTTGCGGGCCGTAGGAGAGTTCGATCTGCTCGAAGGGATCTTTGCCGGGATGCGCAGAGGCGAAGGAATTGTGGTCGGGGGTGTGCCAGTCCTGGGTGAGGATGATGTGCTGGAATTGTTGCGCGGCGCGATGGATGGGTTCGATGACGGCATCGCCGTCGGCAACGGCTAGTGCGCCGCCAGGGCAGAAGTCGTTTTGCACGTCGATGACGAGGAGGACGTCGTGTGAGGTCATTTTCATTAATCCCCCCTGCCAACGACGATGCTGTCATCCTGAGGCAAAGCCGAAGGATCTGCGGTTGTCCTTGTCACAGCAATCCCTATACAAAATTCCGTACCATGCTGCGCATGCCCAGCAAAGGCTATTTTACTTACATCGTCGCCAGCCGCAGTCACACGCTTTACATCGGGGTGACCAGCGATCTGCGGAAACGGGTCTTTCAGCACAAATGGAAGGAGCACGATGGCTTTACCGCACGATATAACTGCGATCGTCTCGTATGGTTTGAAGTTTATGAGGACATTTTTAGAGCAATCAGGCGGGAAAAAGAGCTCAAGGGATGGAAGCGAGCACGAAAAATTGCTCTGATTGAAATGGCAAATGTGACTTGGGAAGACCTGAGCCACAACTGGTACGAATATGAGCCTGCTGATTATCGTCGGGCGTCCGATCGAATGAACACCTGAACGAAAACGCGGATCCTTCGGCTTTGCCTCAGGATGACAGCCGTTATATAGCCAAAAGGATCAACTGCTGAAGAACGTCTCCACGTCCGTGATCGTCGCTGTCATTCGATAGGGAGGGAGGCTGGTCAAAAAGGTCTGGCCGTATCTCTGCCGGGTGATCCGCGGATCAAGGAGAACGAGCACACCGCGATCTTCTAGCGAGCGGATAAGGCGGCCGAAGCCTTGCTTCAGCGTTAGAACTGCGGACGGGACCTGGTAGTCGAAGAAGGGCTTGCCGCCGGCTTCTTCAATGGCTTTCATGCGGGCTTGCACTACGGGATCGTTGGGGACTGCGAAGGGCAGGCGATCGATGATGACACAGCTCAAGGCTTCGCCCTGCACGTCGACTCCCTGCCAGAAGCTTGAAGTGCCGAAGAGGACGGCATTGGGTGTGGTGCGGAACTGTTCTAGTAGCGCTTTGCGGGGCGCGGTGCCGTGTAGCAGGATCGGGAAGTCGAGCACGGGGAGCAGGCGCTCATAGAGATCGCGCATCTGGGCGTAGCTGGTGAAGAGGCAGAAGGCGCGTCCTTTCGACAGCTCCAATACTCGACGGATGCATATGGCAGCGGCCTCGGGGAAATCGGAGTCGCGCGGATCGGGCATATTGGGCGGGAGATAGAGCAGGGCCTGTTCGCCATAGCGGAAGTGCGAGGGCACGACGAGTTCGCGGGCGTCGGTCATGCCAAGGCGCTTGCGGATGTGTTCGAAGCCTCCCTGCACGGTGAGGGTTGCGGAGGTAAGGATCGCGGTCGGGATGGTTTCGAAAACCAGTTCGTGCAGCAATTCGGAGACGTCGATGGGCGTGGCCTGCAGGAAGGTGTGGCGCGATTGCGATTTGAACCCGCCTCGGCCGGACGATGTGGCCCGATCGTTACTTGCGCCGCCTTGGACGCGGCGTTCGAGCCAGTAGACCATGTTGCTGGAGTTTGATTCGAGGAGGAATTCGAGTTCGCTGCGAAGGCGCGCGACGCGTTTGCGCAGCCCTGGAGCCTCGTCGATGTCGGTGAGCAGGTCCATCTCCGATTCAAGCAGGCGTAGGGTCGTGCGCAGGGATAGATAGAGGTCGCCGGAGGTTTCCAGGAACTCTTCGCGATTGTCGAAGGGCTGACGACCGTCCCCGTTGGATGGCAGGTTCGCAAAGAACATGCGTGCGCGGTCGCGCAACTGCTGGGTTGCGGCAGGCATTCTCTCGGCGCCGGGCTTGGCTCGAAGCAGCACGTCAGTGTCGCGGGCCAGTTCTTCAAAGCGGATGTTGCTCACGGAAAGCCCGAAGTAGCTGGAGGCGACGTCTTCGAGTTCATGAGCTTCATCGAAGATGACTGCGGCAGCCTCGGGCAGGATACCGGCGTCCGGTGCTCCTGAGGCCTGCTGCTTGACGGCGAGGTCGGCGAAGAAGAGGTGGTGATTGACGATGATGATGTCGGACTCGAGGGCGCGGCGGCGCATCTCGGTGATGAAGCAGCGGCGGTAGTCGGGACACGTAGTGCCGAGGCACGCATCGCTGCGCGCGTCGAGCTTGTGCCAGAGGGCGCTCGACTCGGGAAGTTCAGAAAGCTCGGAGCGGTCGCCGGTTTCGGTGGTCTTCTCCCACTCGGCGATCTGGCGGTATTGGTCGATCTCTTCCAATCCTGACAAGATTGGCTGATCGCGCAGGGCGACGAGCTTGTGGCGGCAGAGGTAGTTGGCGCGGCCCTTCATGTAACAGACCTGCAGATTCCCCAGCAGCGATTCGAGAAAAGGCACGTCGCGGAAGAAGAGCTGGTCCTGCAGGGCCTTGGTTCCGGTGGAGACGATGACGCGCTGGCCGGTGCGAAGGGCGGGCAACAGGTAGGCGAGTGTCTTACCGGTGCCGGTGCCGGCTTCGACGATCAGGTGTCGCCGCTCGGCGAGGGCGCGCTCGACGGATTTCGCCATCTCCAACTGGCCCGGACGGTACTCGTAGGGGAGCGGAGATTTGGAAAGAATGCCGCCGGGCGAAAAGAACTCGTGGAGCGTGGGCAGGGTGCGGGTTGAAGTTTGGGAGGAGGCCATCGGCGGGTGCTATTCCATCATAGGTCCTACCTGGACGGCGAAGGGAATGCGAATAAAGAGCTGAAACAAAATCTGACGCGAGTTCCAGAATGAACGCCGAAGGTGTGCGAACGGTAGACTGGAAGAGCTGTCTTGGATTTGGAGAAAGCTTTGCCTACGTATCGCAGATCGGTAATTCCCACGCGGCCCGGAGCCGAAGCGCTTCCGCTGGTGGCCATTGTGGGGCGGCCCAACGTGGGCAAGTCCACCCTATTCAACCGGTTGACGAAGAGCCGGCGCTCGATTGTGGGCGACGAGCCGGGCATCACGCGGGATCGCATCTACGGCGAATGCGAGTGGATGGGGCGGCGGTTTCGGATCGTGGACACGGGCGGCATCGTTCCGGACGATCCCGAGCTGATTCCCACGGAGATCTATAACCAGGCGAAGGTGGCGCTGAAAGAAGCGCAGGCGCTGGTGATGGTGGTGGACGCGCGCACCGAGCTGGCCAGTCCCGACTACGACCTGGTGCGGCTGCTGGGGCGCAGCAAGAAGCCTGTGTTCCTGGCGGTGAACAAGATCGAGGGCGAGGCTATGGCTTACGCCGCGGAGAATTTCCGCCAGCTCGGCATCAAGAACGTGTACGCGATCAGCGCGGAGCATGGGCTGGGCATTGGTGATCTGCTAGATGCTATCGCAGAGGCGATTCCTGCCACGGAGGCGGAGATCGCGGAGGAAGCTGCCGAGGACGCCGAGGTTTCAGAAGGCGGCCCGCTCGAGCCAGGTGCGGAAGATGAAGAACATGACAAGTTAATTCGTACCCACGGTGAATTTGAACAGCGCGAGACGGCGGTGGCGATTATTGGGCGGCCCAACGTGGGCAAGTCGACACTGTTGAACGCGCTGACGGGAACATCGCGGGCGATTGTGTCGCCCATTGCAGGCACGACACGTGATGCGGTGGACGAGGCAATTGAGTTTGAAGGCGACACGCTACGTTTTGTAGATACGGCGGGAATCCGGCGCAAGGGCAAGACGCACCTGATGGCCGAAAAGATGAGCGTGGTGATGGCGCGTCGGCATCTCGAAGCGGCTGACGTTGCGCTGCTGGTGATTGACGCGACAGAAGGCGTAACGGGCGCGGACGCGACGATCGGCGGCTATGCTCACGAGAGCGGGCGCAGCGTCATCATCATCGTGAACAAGTGGGATGCGGTGACGACGGGCCGCACCGACGGAAAGCCTCCCGCGGATCGTGCGATTTGGGAAGAACAGTTGCGGCGTGCGCTGAAATATCTGGACTATGCGCCGGTGATTTTTCTTTCGGCTCTTGAAGGATCGGGAATGCCGCGCGTTCTAAAGGAAGTGAAGGCCGTTGCGGCGGAACGGCGGAAGCGAGTCACCACGGGACAGATGAATCGGTTCCTCGAGAAGATCGATTTCCAGCGGGCACCGGTGCCGATGGCCAAGCGCATTCGGATCTACTACATGACGCAGGCTGCGGTGGCGCCGCCAACGTTTGTGCTGTTCACCGACCGCGACATCAAGTTGCACTTTGCCTTCGAGCGCTTTCTTGAGAATCAGATCCGCGAATCTTTCGGGTTCAAAGGCACGCCAATCTGGTTCAAGGTCAAGGGCCGGAACGCGGGAGACAAGGGCTAGGAACCAGGGAATCTGGGACGATTGAGTAACCGACTCGCCGCGAAGCGAAAAACAGGGCAATGCTCTTCCTTGTGCAACCAATAGGTTGCGAAGCAAACTACGCGTCGACCGGCTGACGAATGGAGGGCTTGGTGTAGCCTTCTTCGGCCAGGTGCTTTCCCATCTGTTCATACATTCCGGGATCGGTCGGCTGCACGGTTGCGAGGCCGTCGACGTAGCGGTTGTACATCGAGAACGCCGCAGCAATCAGAACGGTGTCGTGAATTTCGAGGTCGGTGGCGCCGAGGGTGCGCGCTGCCTGCACGTCTGACTCGGAAACCAATTTCCCGTCCTGCTGCACCTTTCCGGCGATGATCAGGAGAGCTTTGAGCTTGGCGCTGATGGGCGCTTCAAGAAAGTTCGACTTTACCTTCTCCACAATTCCGGCATCGCCGTAATGATTTGTCGCGGCTGCTCCGTGGCTCAAGGCGCAGAACGTGGTGCAGTTGCGGGAAGATACATAGGTCGCGATCAGTTCACGCTCTCCCGGGGCGAGCGAGTTGGGCTGATGGAGCAGAATGTCGGCGAGTTCGCGCATGGGCTTTGCAGTTTCGGGACGGAATGCAAAACCAGCGCTGATGCCGGGCAGGCCTTCGGGCAAATTGATGTGGGGCATGGAACCTCCAGTGTTCAGTTGTCAGTGGGCAGTGATCAGTGCAGTGTTTCCTTCACTCGCAGGACGAAGACGGGTTCGCCTTGAAACTGAGAACTGACGACTGTCAGCTGTGAACTTCCTCCTCAGCTTTGCCGAGGTATTCCTTGCTGGTGCTGACGTATCCGTTGCGGGCCACCATGCGGCCACGTTCGCGATAGAGCGCTTCGTCGTCGGGTTGCACGGTGCCGAGTCCGTCGACATAGCGGTTGTACATGCAAAATGCAGCGGCAATCAGAACGGTGTCGTGAATCTCGAGATCAGTGGCGCCGTGGTTGCGCGCGGCTTCTACGTCGGCGGTGGTTACGAGCTTTCCGTCTTTCTGTACTTTTCCAGCAATCACCAGGAGTGCCTTGAGTTTGAGACTGATGTCGGCTTGAGTGAAGTCGGTCTTCACTTGCTTCACCAGCGCTTCGTCTCCGCCGAAATGCGCGGCGGCGATGGCTCCGTGAATGCTGGCGCAGAAGTGGGTGCAGTTACGGCTGGAAACATAGGTGGCGATGAGCTCGCGCTCACCCTTGGTGAGAGTGCTGGGGCCGGTGAGGAGGATCTCGACGAGATCGTTGAGAGGGCGTGCGGTGTCAGGGCGAAACGCCATGGCGCCGCGAATGCCGATGTGTTCTGGGGGGAGGGGAATATGAGGCATTGGGTTCTCCAGTGGACAGTGAAAAGTTGTCAGTGATCCGCAGATTTACGGCGAGATGGAATCGGTGGCGACTGCGGATGGGATTTCGGTATTCCGGGTGAGCAGCCATCGGACGGGTAGTCCGCACAGGACGACAGCTGCGCCGAGAAGTGCGGAGCCGGGGCTATGCATCAACAACATGATGGCGAGAATTCCGCTGCCGGCAATAAAGACGATGGGAGCCAGTGGGTACCACCACCTGCGCACGGGCTTAATGGTGCGAAATAGCGTTCCTGCCGTGAGCGCGAGAAATACAACAGCGGAAAAAATGATAAAGGCGAGGATGCGATCAAAGGCGCCGAGCATGAGAACCAGCAACGACATTCCCGTCTGCAGCAAGACCGCATTGGCGGGCGATCCAAAGCGCGGATGCAGCCGGGCAAATGCGGCCAGAGCGCCTGTGGATGAGGTGCCGGCCTCTCCCCGCGCGAGCGCATAGGTCACACGCGGCACAGCCATGCTGAGCACCATGAGGCCTCCAAGGACGCAGAGCACAACGCACATCGACAGGATGCCCGCTCCCGAAGAACCAAAAAGAGCTTGTCCGAACAGTGCGACGAATGCCGTGTTGGACTGGATCTGCTGCATGGGAACGACCGCAACGAATGCGAAGCTGAGCAGAAGGTAAATCGCCGTTACAATCAGCACGCCCCCAGAAAAGGCAACTGCGAGGTTGCGCGACGGATTTCGAACTTCTCCAGCGATTTTTCCAGCCTCCCACCAGCCTCCGAAGCAGAAGAAGGCGCTGATAGTTGCTCCGGCGATGCCATCGATCAGGGGATCGGAGCCGGGGCGGCGCGCCATGAGAGGCGCAACATTGGCCATGGTGGCGTGGCCGGAGACGAAGGCCCATCCGACTAGGGCAGCGAGTACTGGAACCTTGAGCCAGTTGAGGGCGGTCATTAGGCCGCTGCTCAATCGAGTGCCGAAGTAGTTGATCGCACCGAGAGTGAGCAGGATGAGTGGGGGGAGGGCTTTTGCGACCGAAATGGGTAATGGGACGAGGGCCAGTATATAGGGCACTGTGCCAACTGAAAGCGCAGCGGCGACACCGGGATACATGACGACAGCTGCCATCCAACCATAAAGGAAGGCGACGTGGCGGCCAAAGCCTCGACGGAGATAGACGTATTCGCCGCCATCCTGGGGATTCCGGACGGCAAGCTCGGTGAAGCAGAGTGCTCCAGCTAGCGTAATGACGGCCATGCCGCACCACACGGCAGCGAGCAGTGCAGGTGAGCCAAGCGAGCGCGCCATTGCTGCCGGAGTGAGGAAAATGCCAAGGGAGATAGCTTCGCCGGTGACGACCGCCGTGGCCGCCCACACGCCCATCTGTCGCTTGGTTTGGGGATCGGCCTCCATGGTTCGCCTATCGTACGAAGCGACCATACAAAAGCGCATCAGTCTTTGGATGGAGACTTCGCGCTCATGAATCAGGGTGTGAGTGCGGTCAACTATTTTGGCGCAGGGGCAGGCAGATCGGGTTCTGGCTTTTGGTCCAAGTGCATGACATGAACGCTTGCTTGTGTTTCCGGGACGGTGCCGTCGTTGAGCTGAACTTCAATCGGCTTGCCTTGAACGAGAATGCGGGGAGTGACGGTGCCATGGGCGGGGACGAAGACGCGCTCGGTCGTGTTGTTGGTGGCAGAACGAACGGTGACGGGAACCTGGGCAGCAGCATAGCCGGCGTTGGAGATGGTGACGGAGGTGAGCCAGTTGCCGGATTGCACGGCGTTGGGGAAAACCCTGTCGATGGTAAGGTCGGGCAGGCCGTGATCGGCATCGATCCAGTCGGCGAAGAGCCAATTCAAATTGCGCGGGCCCTGAGCCTTGAGCAGTGCCTGGAATGAAGATGGCATTTCGGCATTCGCAGGTTTGCCCGATTCTGCGGCGTTGGAGGCACGGAGAGCCGCCGCCAGCGCGTCGTCGCCGACGAGGTCGCGCAACATCCACAGGATGTAGGCGGCCTTGGTGCGGTAATAGACGGGCGAGATGGCTGCGGCGAGAGGTTGACCGGCGCCTTCACCGGGGCTTGGGGGTTCAGCAAGTGCGAGCGCCTGGCGGCCAGCTTCGAGTGTGGCAAGTGCGCGGTCGCGATGGTGCTGGTGATCGTCCCAGAGAGTGCCCATGAAGTTGGCTGTTCCTTCATTGAGCCAGTAGGGTTCGGGCGCCATCCATGCGTGCGTCAAGGCGTGAGACAAAATTGCCGCAAGCTGGTCAGAAGGCGCGTCGCGTACAGGGATGGCCAGCAGCGGTCCGGATTCCCAAGGCAGGTCGTCAGGATCGGGAAGATCAAGCACGGTGAGTTGGGTGCGCGGGTCGGGACCCAGCCAGCGCTCAATCATGGGAGCGACGTTGGTTGCGACCGCGAGCCATTCTTTGACAGCGGATTCGTCTTCCGGAGCTGTGTAGGCGGTGAGGTGGGGCCCGGGGTGGGCGGTGCGCGTTGCCACAAACAAGCTTGGGGACTCAAATGCAAGGGTCGACGGACCAGTGTCGGCGGTTGCGATACCCGGTACGTCTTCACCCAGGCTTTGCGGGTCAGAAATTTTTAACGAGACTGCGTGGCCGTTGATGACTGCAATGGTGGGGGGATGTCCGTGGGGAAACTCTACGGTCAAGCGAAGTCGGAAGGCGGTTCCAGCGGCGTGAAGCTTTTGGTTGCCGATCTCGTCGAAGAGGCGGGCTCCATCGCCGATGATCACGGGCGTGCTGGAGACGGGATACCAGACAACGTTGCCAAAGCCGCGAAGGCCCGTGAACTCGGGGCTGATCTCGTCCCAGTCAGAGTGGGCGGCTGACTCTTCAGGCGTTCCGACGGAGAGGAGGCGGCGCGCAGTTGCGGCGATAGTGCCTGAATAAGTGACGTCGAGCTGGATGGTTGCGCCGGGCGCGAGAGGCTGCGCGAGAGAAACGACTGCTTCATGAAGCTGGCCGGTGTGGTCGGAGTCGGAGTTGATAGTGGCGACGGGGGCGGACAGGTCGCGGCTCGCAATGCGAATGCGTTCCCAGTTCAGGGAGGATGAGATCTGCAGCGGAATATGCGTCAGCGGCGACGTGCCAGCGTTGCGGACAGTTACGAGAGCGCGTGCGGCTAGTTGCTGAGCCGGCGTATTGAGGCGGACATCGAGATCGAGGCTGGTGATGGCGATGGCCTTGCGATCGGCATCCGCGACAGTTGAAGTTTCTGCAGGCTGAGCGGCGGGCTTGGCGGCGGGTCCGGTGGTGTTGACGGTGTTTCCGTTGGCATCGAGGGATCGTTCGAAGAGAACTTTCCCAGCAGGCTTTGGGGCTGGCGGGTTCTGAGCAGGTTGATCCGGAGTTGATTGCTGCTGATCGGGGTTGGGGCTAGAGGGACTGGGGACGGACGGCGTTTGTGCTTTGACGGGAATGGAGGCCAGGATCGCAGCAGAAAATGCAAATGCCAGCGTCCGGGCGAGGGACAACTTCATGAACCTAAGCCTTTCTGTTTCTTCTTGGACTCGGGAGCAGCGCCATGGCGAGCATTGGAGGGCTGGCGCGCTGCAGCGCGGCGCTGACGGGCGGCTTCGTAGAGAACTACCGCTCCGGCCGTCGAGACGTTGAGGGAGCTGACGCCACCGGCCATGGGGATGCGCAGCAGGTGGTCGCAGGTGCGGCGGACGAGATCGTGGAGGCCGGCGCCTTCCCTGCCGAGGACGAGAACGCAGTCGCCGCTGAAGTCGAATTGGTCGTAGTCGGATGTGCCGCGTTCGTCGAGGCCGATGACCCAGATGTTCTGTCCTTTCAACTCTTGCAAAGCCCGGACGAGGTTCACGACCCGCGCGATGCGGAGGTGTTCGGAGGCTCCGGCGCTGGCTTTTACGGCGACAGGGCTGAGGGGTGCGGCACGGCGTTCGGTGAGCACTACGCCGTCAACGCCGGCGCCATCAGCAACGCGCAGAAGGGCGCCGAGATTCTGTGGATCTTCCACTCCGTCAAGGGCGAGGAGCAGGCGCGGCTGCGAAGGATCGGGAGCGGTAAAGAGGTCTTCAATCGCCAGCGCTTCCTGCGGACGGACAAGAGCGACTACGCCTTGATGTGCGGCTGTGCCAGCGAGATGGGTAAGGTGTTCGCGAGGTTCCTGGCGTACGCGGACGCCGGCTTGCTTGCAGTCTGCGACTAGGCGCGCGAGGCGGTCGTCGTGGCGCTCGGCGGCTACCATGACGTGATCGAAGCGCCGTCGGCCTGCCTTGAGAGCTTCTGCCACCGGGTGCACGCCGTAGAGAACATCCATGTAATTAGTGTAGATGGCGGGTTAGGAAACCGGACGGCGGCGGGCTACGGCCACGCAGCTTTCGATGGCTTTGGCAGCGCGGCGTTCGCGACCGTCTACCGTCTGCGCATAGAAGATGCCCAGCAGATGATTTCTGCGCTGGAGCGGCGTCATCAAATCCCAGCCGCGGCGAGCCTGGGGCTGGCGCTGGAATTGAACGCGCAGAATCGGTGGCGGTTCCTGTTCGCCTTCCATGGCGAGCATCAGGCTTTCGGCCATGGCCTCAGCGCGCTTCTGTCGAGTCTCTTTGGATTTGGCGTCGGCAATGAAGTTGGTGAACCCCTTGCGCATGGAAGGGCTCATGGCTTCGAAGAACTTCTTCAGAGCGCGATCGGATTTAAGGATTTTGGCGAATTCCGGCGGGATGTCGACGACGAGTTCGCCTAAATCGGGCGAGAGCTTGATGAGGGCTCGGTCGCCTGCGCGGACTCCCGCGCCGGCTTGCATCTTCTGGTTCACGATGAGCAGGTGGCCCTGGCCCTTCGAGGCCGGAATGAGTGCTGTTTTGAAAGCGAAGCCATTGATTTCGCCGAACACTCGGCGGCTTTTCCAGGTGGGCCACGCTTTCTTGAGGTCGATGGGAACGCGGACGACGACCCAGCGTAGCGAAGTGCCGATGGCTTCAAGGGGAGCTTTGAATGATCTTGTGAGTTCTGAGGTCACAGGTCAGCGTCCGGTGTTCAGAGTTGAACACGAACTAGTCTCACAGATTTGGCCGATGTTGTGAGACCGAGATGCGAGGAAAGCGATGTAGAGGCCGGAGGCCACGATGAGCGCACCGCCGAGGAACATCCACACGGTGGGGAGTTCGTGAAACAGGAGGTAGGAGACGACGGCGCCCGTGACCAACTGGGTGTAGTGGTATTGCGAAACGTTCGATGCGGTGGTGTGGCGAAGGGCGACGAAGAAGCAGATGCTTCCCGTGGCGCCAAACGCGCCCATGCTGACCAAAGCGAGGAGTAGATGAAGAGTGAGGGGCTCGGCGTGCCAGAGCATGGAGCCGAATCCAGCCACGGCCATGACAACGCCGGAGAAAATGGTGAGGCTTTCAGGGGATTCGGTCTGGGTGAGGATGCGGGACCAGACCATGTTCACGGAAAAGCAGGCGACGCAGGTCATACATGCCGCGTAGCCGATCCAATCTCCCTGGCGCGAGGAGGTGAAGGGATTGACGGCGATGACGACGCCTGCAAATCCGATGGCGATGGCGAGGGATTTACGGAGGCCGGGTTTTTCTCGAATGAAGATGGCCGCAAGGATGGTGATGACGCCCGGGGACATGAAGACGAGGATGTAGAACAGCGTGAGCGGCACATGACGCAGTGCGACAACGACGCAGAGATTGTTGATTAGATCGAGGCTGGAGCGGACGAGCTGGCGGCGCGGGCGTTGCGGCCAGAGGGCCGACGTGTCGCGGCGGGCAAGCGTGTAGGCGACGAGAAAGCCGGTGATGAAGAGGCCGAGGAATCCGATGACCTGGTAGGCCGGGAGGGCGGAGCGGCCCACCATTTTCATGATGCTGTCGGCGAATACCCAGCAGGTGAATCCGCCGATGGCGGAGAGGATCGCGGCGAGATCGGAGGGATGAGGCTGATGCGCTTTGCCGCGAAGAAGTTCGGGTTGGGGATTGGTGGTCAGACTGCGTTCAGGGTAACAGCGGGGAGGCGGGTCAGTGCCCTACCGGAGTTCTTGTTTTCCCACCCTTGCTTCGCAAGGATGGGGCACCCAATGTCGGCGGTTTGAGCGCCCTGGTTTTGGAGGGTGGGATGTAGTGAAAGCGGACCAGATAGATTTTTTCGCCGCCGCCATGTTTGGCTACTTTGAGCAGATCGAGAACGCCGAGAAAGCCGGATGCGCGGGCTAGTTCCGGGGTGATGTCGGGGAAGCCGATGGGTTCGATGGAATCGATTTCGATCTGACCTTCTTCCATGGCGTAGCGTCCGCCGACTTTGACGCGTGGGCTTTGCCAGATGCGGACGCTAACGGTGATGTCGCCGCTACGGACACCGTCGCGGAGGCGCTTGGTGAATTGCATGGAGAAAGCTTATGCGAGGAAGAGGGTGTCGCTCTGGAGCTTGTTTTGGAGTTCTACGGACAGAGACGCTGAAATGGGAGGCTCCTAGAGGACCGGAAGAACATCATTCGAATCGAATCTAGGTTGAAGAGCACCTGCAGATCCCACCACTGCGGTCGGGATGACAACTACTTTTTGATGTTTGCTAGGACATTTGCGGCAGGGCGTAGGTAAATCGCTGTATTTTTTGTGCAAACGCTTTCTTTTTTGCGGCCTTGGGGTGGGAGATGTCGTCTAATTGAGCAAGATGAGTACCGTTTCGGCCATACGATCGTTGTTTGTACCGGGCGCTGTATCCGCTGCCGAGGAGCAGGTTCGGCAGGAGAATCTTGCTGTTGCGGAAGGACTTAAGCGGCAGGATCCGGGGCTTCTGGACGAGCTTATCGTGCGTTTCCAGCACCGTCTGTTGCGGTATCTCCTGTTTTTGACCGGAAACCGCGAGATGGCGGAGGACCTCTTTCAGGAGGTTTGGATGCGCGTGCTGACGCGCGGCGGGCAATTCAACGGCAAGGCACGATTTGAAACCTGGCTGTTTACGATTGCACGCAACCTGGTAATCGACCAGCGGCGGAAGCGAACGATGAGCAGTCTGGATGAGCTTTTCGAAGCTGGCGGCGAAGACGACCGGCCAATGGCCTTTGAAGTAGCCGATCACGAGCCGGGGCCCTTTGACCGGATGTCGAACGTGGAAGACCGGGAACAGATCTCGGCGGCGCTGCTGCAACTGGACACTCTGTATCGCGAAGTGCTGGTTCTGCGGTTCCACGAGGATTTGTCGCTCGAAGAGATCGCCAAGGTGACGCGGGCGCCATTATCAACGGTGAAATCGCGTCTTTATCGCGGCATGGCATCGATCAAGCCGCGGCTGGAACGGGCGCAGGCTCGTGGCATTGAGGCTGTTTGACGATGACTACGTCGGGGCCGGTCATCCGAGTGGTGCAGAAGCAGAATGCAACCACGCGTGAGGATCTGGTGGGAGCCATGGCAGGATTCGGCGGTGATCGCGAGCGGGCAACAGCAGACAAGACACGGCGCGTGGTGATGGCGTCGGCTGGGGTGATGCAAGATCAGCGCGCAGGCCGAAAGCGGATTCGCGCAATGGCACTGGCGGCTACGCTGGTGGTGTTTTTCGTAGTGGGCCCGCCGGTATGGTGGGTAGCCGACACACTGATTGAGGAAGAGCATTTGACCAGCCTGGTGAGCGAGCTGGCGGTGTGGGGATTCTTCTCGGTTACGGCATTGCTGGGCTCGGCATTACTTGCGGGCTGGCTGCGGCGCAGGTCGTAAGGTTTCGGCTTTTAGAGAATCGAAGGGCACGGAAGCCGAACCCAGGAAGGCCAAGAAGCAGATTCTTCGCTCACCACCCCCAAACTGAAAGACGCTTGGGGCCCCTTTCACTCAGAATGACACCACAGCCCATGCCGGGGCGGTAACTTGGGTCATTCGCGGGCCATGTGCAATTCCTCTATACTCAGTCGCAACTTCACTGCGATTGTCCTCGTCCATTGAATAGCAATCGGCAATGGCGAATTGCTGCGGGACCCTCAAGGCGAGGGGCGAATTCTTATGCGTGATCCAGAACTGATCAATACGAACGAAGATACGCGGCTGGTGCCAGTGTGGTCGATGGTGCTGGCGGCAGCGGTATTTGTGCTGGTGGAGTACTACTTCTGGCTGGTTTTTCCGACGACGCAGCACCATGTTCCCCCGCTGGGGCTGCGCATCTACATGAATGTTTCATGGGGATTGCTGGCAGCACTCTACTTCCTCATGGTGGGATACGTCAGCAAGGATGCGCCACGACGTGCGATGAGTTCGCGGTTCTGGATGCTAATCTGCTTTGTCATGCCGGGCGGTATAGGAGCTGTGCTTTATTTCCTGCTCAGGG
Organism: Telmatobacter sp. DSM 110680; assembly: GCF_039994875.1. Taxonomy (GTDB): domain Bacteria; phylum Acidobacteriota; class Terriglobia; order Terriglobales; family Acidobacteriaceae; genus Telmatobacter. The sequence continues at coordinate 336,262 of NZ_CP121196.1, forward strand.
CGCCATTGGCATCGAAGTGTCCGGCGTGCGGGACGCATGTCCAGGGCGACTTCCACTTTTGTCCGCAATGCAATTATCAGTTGACGGCGAGTTGTGGGAATTGCTTCCGCACGGTGCGTGCAACAGACCAGTTCTGTACCCGGTGCGGACATGAGCTCGAGAACGACCAGATGCCTGCGCGGCTGAGGCTGCATGGATTAGGTATTCGAGAATAGGCGTCGGATTCTACCGAACCTGAGACAACTTCGCAGATTTAGTTGTGAATTGAGATGGCCTGAACTGAATACGGGCCGATCGTCACGGTGGTCGTATACGACGTGCCCGACTGATTCTGCAGAGTGACGGACGAACTCTGAATCGATTGCCCATTCACAATCTGATAGAGAGTCCCCTGGGCCGACGAGAGCCCGGTGTTGTTGAGATTCACGGTCACATTGCTCAATGTATTTTGATTTGGATTGACGATGACGATTGCGTCCTGGCTTTTGGTGTTGAACGCGGTCACAACGAGCCCGTTTCCAAGCGTCGGAGGAGCGACGGTTTTCGCCATGTACCCACCGTCTTGAAGATCGAGGTAGTTTGCCGCGCCCAGCAACTGGTAAGCGAAGTATTGGGGATAGGGTTGAGGCACGGAGCCAGTGGGATATGCGCAATCCATGTTCGCGTCAATCTCGCCGACAAGGCAGAAGTACGGAACTGCAGTCGCAGCGAAGTAGACCATGTGCCCCGGCGTGTTCGGCGCTCCGTTGTAGACGGAGTTGAGCATGTCTGCTGCGTACATGGTGTTCCATACGGGCGAAAACGTCGGATCGTTCGCGCAGCAATTTTTTAAGAAGGACCAATTCAAGTTGTATTCGGTGGCGTAGAGAGGGAGGTTTTTTCCTTGAGGCTGTTGGCCGGCGGCGATCAGCCTCTCGGTAAAGACATAGGAATGCATCGGGCCAGCGCCGGAATCCTGCGTCCTCTGATAGACAGAATCAACTCCGTTGTATGTGTCCCACTGCGCAGCGGTCTGGTGATTGCTGAACAGGTAGTCGTGGTAGCTGAGAAAGTCGATGTTCTGCGAAATTACAGGATCGCTGAGCATCGCCGAGACCCATCCCGACTGCACTCCGGCTGTCGCGGGGCCACCAACGCGCGCGGCCGGCAAACCGGATGCCTGGGCATCAGCTGCGGCTTGCGCGCGCATCATTGGCGCGGCAGCGGCGAAGAGTTTCATGTAGTCGGGTTGCCGCGATGCGACCGCGTCACAGAGCGCAACGGTATTGGGCTCATTCCATATCTCGTAATCGGTGACCACGCCGGGAAAATTTTCGTCCATGTGCTTCACATATTGCGTGGCGAGCGAAGCCCACGCATTTACGTCGGTGGGCATCGCGGCGGGATTTCCTGCTCCGCAGGGATTGGAAGCTGGCTGAAGCCATGGCGGAGTTTGCACCATCTGCAACATCACATGCACACCGTTCGCACTGACTCTCTGCACAATGGAATCGATTGCCGGCCAGTTGGCTGTGCTGTTGGTCGGGAACACAAATGGAATCTGAGCATAGATGCGCGCGTATTGCATCCCGGCTGCTTTCACCAGGTCGAGGTCGGCGGTGTTATGCAGCGAGTCCATACGCTCGGTACCGAATATGTCCGGCGAGATTGGGGGAAGGGTGGTGGAGCGCGAACCAAAATCCACATTCACATCGGTAAACACGGTGATCCTCGCAGTTGCGGCGGTGCCGAGCGTGGAGTCCTGTACCGTCAGCACGTGCGTACCTGCGATGCTGGGCGCGGTATACACGCCCTGTGCCGTGATTGTGCCTGTGGTCGCATTGCCGCCGGCTACGCCATCTACGCTGAAGGTCACGGGATTTGCGTCGGGGACCAGGGAAAGTTGTGCCTGGAATGCTTGATCCGTACCGACAAAAACTGCCGCCGAACTTGGATAGACGGTCAACGTTCCGCTGGTTGAGCCGCTGGTCACGTTCACCGAAGTTGAGACTGAGGGAGGAGTGGTTCCTGTTCCGGTAGCCGTCACTGTGCAGGTTTCCGCAGTGGAGGGTGCCGTATACAGGCCGGCCTTGGTGATGGTGCCGCAGGTCGCCGTCCAGGTCACGCTCGCGTTCGCCGAGAATTGCAGCGTCGCATTGACCAGCACCGTGGGGTTGGTTGGTGCAATGGACAGAGTGGTTGATGTGCTGGCCGTTCCGGTTAGAGTCGCGGTCTGCGGACTGTTGCCGGCTGAATCGGTAAATACAAGATCCGCCGTGCGCGTTCCTGAAGCCGATGGCGTGAAGGTCATGGTCACGGAACAACTCGACGCGGCGATTAACGTCGAGCCGCACGTTTTACTGGTGATTGCAAAGTCGGATGCGTTGGCACCGGTAATGGCGATACTGCTGATGGTGAGGGCGGACGTTCCTCCGTTGCTCAATGTCACCGACTTCGGAGAGCTTGTTGAACCAATCGCCACGCTCGCAAAGGTTATGCTGGTCGGCGCTACCGACACACCGCTCGTGCTCGAATTTGTTCCAGTCCCCGACAGAGAAACCTGCAGTGACGTGCCGTTGGCTGAGACGCCCAGAGTCGCCGTGCGAGAGCCGGACGATGTCGGCTTGAACTGAACGCCGATTGTGCAGTTGGCAGCGGCAGCGAGATTTGCGCCGCACGCATTGCTGGCGATTACGAAGTCACCCGCATTTGGACCCGAAAGCCCAACCGGGCCCAGCGATACAGTGGAGGCGCTGCTGTTGCTCAGTGTGACAGTCTGGGCCGCGCTCGAAGTTCCGTCACTTGTATCCGGAAACGCGATGGATGTGGGGCTCACGGTGACACTGCCTGTGACGGGCACATTGCCTGTTCCGGAAAGCGCGACCTGATGTGGACTGCCGCTCGCCGAGTCCGTAATCACCAGTGTTGCTGTTCGCGATCCCGCAGCAGTGGGATTGAAAGCAATGCCGATGGTGCAGTTGCTCGAACCAGTGAGACTTGATCCGCAGGTATTCGAAGCAATGGAAAAATCTGCTGGATTCGCTCCGGTGATTGCTATGCTGGCGAACGATATTGTGGTGGTGCCGTCGCTTTGCAGCAGCACTGATTGAACTGCGCTTGCCGAGCCTACGTTCATGGTGCCGAAAGAAAGCGTCTGCGGAGTCACCGTCAGCGTGCTGATTTTTCCGGTCGCGGTACCAGAGAGCGACACGGTCTGCGACGAGCCGAATCCAGAATGATTGAAGGTAAGGGTGGCCTCGCGATTCCCTGGTTCCGTGGGAGTGAAGTTTACGGTGACAGTGCAATTTGAAGAGGACGCGAGAGTGGCACCGCAGGTTTTACTTGCGATGGCAAAATCTCCGGCATTGGCTCCCGATATTCCGATGCTGCTGATGGAGATTGGTGAACTGCCGATGTTACTGAAGGTGACAGCCATGGGGGTTCCTGTCGAACCGAGAGCAACGCTGCCCCACACAAGGCTTCGCGGCTCAACGCGTACACCTGCGACAAGGCAGCCAGTCAGGGTGACAGCGAGGAGAAGAACTGTGGCAAGCAACAAACCGCCCACACGATTGCCCGCACGATTTTGGGCGGTGCCTGGCTGGATCGCGTTTCGCGTCATAGTGACTTCTTCAGGCTTCATTCTGCTCGGAGTTAAGCGTATGTAGCCAAGGACGAAGACAGTGAAACAGCGAAACGGTAAAGAGCCCGCAAGGTTTATCTTCGCTATCGCTCCGCGCCGGGGGACGTTTCATTGCGGAATGATTTGCTTAAGCTTCTGGCGAAATTAGATGCATGACTTAACCTGTCGGTTGGTAGTCCGCCATCTTTCGGATTACAACTTCGGCCATTTGTTGGGGTTGGGGTGTGCTCCCGGCAAGATGTAGGGGAGGGGCGGCTTGTCCCACCATTCACAATCCAGTAACTTTTCGAATCCGTAGCGTCCTGATTTAGGTTAGTGACTATGCCACGCTTCCCTGTTCCCCCGCGTATTGGTGTTTTCGCTGTCCTCCTAGCCGCCTTTAACTTTGGCCTCTGCGATTCGGCCGTTTTTGCGGCTTCCGCACCCACGTTGGAACAGATACTTAGCTACCGCTACGTGAACGGACTCGTCTCTCCTGAAAAGGGAGACTGTTTCGCCTGGGTAGAAAATGTGCGGGGTGTCCGGAACATCTGGTTCGCGCGTTCAGCAGACACTGTTCCGCACCAACTGACGCACTTTACCGCAGATGATGGTCAGGAGCTGACGCAGCTCAAATTCTCTGCGGATGGATCTCAGCTGTTCTATGTCCGTGGTGGCGATCACGACGCGAATTGGCCGGCTAAAGGGAATCTGGCGCCCGATCCAGACGGCAATCCGTCTGAGCCCAAAATTACAATCTGGTCGGTCGCAACGGCTGGGAGGTCTGGGTCTGGGCAAGCCCCGGTGAAGGTGATCGAGGGCGATAGCCCTGCGCTTTCCTCGAAGGGGCAGATTGCCTATGTAAACGACGGGCAGATTTGGACAGTGCAACTTCCCCACGGTCCAGACAATGCAGGCAAGGGACAGAGGCTGTTTTTCGATCGTGGCAAGGATGACACGCCGGTGTGGTCGCCCGATGGCACACACCTTGCCTTTGTCTCCCGACGCGATGATCACAGTTTTATCGGCGTATTCACGTTATCTGGAGGACCGCTGGTTTATCTCTCACCATCGACCAATAAAGATGAGGAACCGGTCTGGTCACCCGATGGGCGTTCCATCGCGTTTGTGCGGCAGCCCAGCAGTGGAGACGCACCTGAAAATTTTCTCGATTTAAAGCCGCATCCGTTTGCGCTGTGGACTGCTGACGCCAGCTCGGGGGAAGGCCGTGAGGTTTGGCGATCGCCGGATACTCTTGCGGGCTCGCTGCCGGATCTTGGCGAAGACGAGCCACTTTTCTGGATGGCGGACAATCATCTCGTCTTCATGGCCGAGTTGGACAACTGGCCGCACTTATACGAAGTCGATACCAAGGGAGCAGAAGCGCGGCTCCTCACGCCGGGCAACTTCATGGTTGAGAACATCGCAATGAGTCCCGACCGGCGCGCGCTGGTTTACAGCGCCAACACTGGGAAGACTGCAGACGATGATGATCGACGGCATCTATTTCGTGTGCGAACTGACGGGGCAGCTGCAGAGACTCTGACCAGCGGTGCAGACCTTGAGTGGTCACCAATTGCGTTGGCGGACGACAAAGTTGCTTATATCGGGGCAGGTGCACAGCGTCCCGCAACCGTGGGCGTTCTGGCGCAGGCTGGACAGAGCCAGGTTCTCGATACTGGAAGTGAAAAGGACTATCAGACGAGTGCGTTGATTGTTCCCAAGTTAGTCAGCTTCCAATCGCCTGATGGACTCACGATTCAAGGGCAGCTGTTTCGCGATCCGAATGCGACGAGTCGGCAGCCAGGCGTAATTTTTGTGCACGGCGGGCCACCGCGTCAGATGCTGCTGGGTTGGCACTACATGGATTACTACAGCAATGCGTATGCCGTGAATCAGTATCTGGCGATGCATGGCTTCACTGTGCTCTCAGTCAACTACCGTCTGGGCATCGGATATGGCCGGGCGTTCCAACATCCTGAGCATGCAGGGCCCGCAGGTGCGGCCGAGTATCAGGACGTTCTTGCCGGGGCACGATATCTGCAAAAGCTCGACGGTGTAGATGCTGCACACATCGGAATTTGGGGCGGGTCCTATGGAGGCTATCTCACAGGACTTGCTCTGGCCCGCAATTCTGATGTGTTCAAAGCAGGTGTGGACTTTCATGGTTTATCGAATTGGGTTCTGACTCTGCCGAAGGATGGAGCTGTGCCTGCTGAATGGTATGCAGCCGACGATGCTTGGAAGAAAGCGGTCGCCACGGCCTTCGCTGCATCACCCGACGCAGATATTGCGACGTGGAAATCACCGGTCCTGTTGATTCAAGGGGACGATGACAGGAACGTACCGTTCGATCAAACCGTGGAGTTAGCGCATCGCCTTGAGCAGCAAAAGACGCCATTTGAGGAACTCGTGATTCCAAATGAAATTCACGGATTTCTTCGCTGGGCAAACTGGTTGCGCGCGGATGAAGCTACTGTTCAGTTTCTCTCGAGACACCTGCTCGCTCAGCCGGCCCCATAGACCCCGAACTCATTGGCTGTCGATAACGCACCGAAAGCCCACGGTCCCCGAGCGGTCAATACTCGGCGCCATCAAAAGATACTTGCCATGTTGCGAGAGTTGATAGGCCTGGGGAAAATACCAGCGCGATCCCTGGGGCTGATAGTGACTGCCGCCACGCAAGACAGCGGCGCGGGTGTGATCGTCGATATACTCATCCGTCCACTGCCACACGTTGCCGACCATATCCATTACGCCAAAGGGGCTGGCGCCGGCCGGATGAGAGTCCACATCGCTTGCAGCGAGCGCATCTCGTCCTCTATCGGGAAGCGGAAAATATCCCTCACTAGAACGGAGGGGCGGGTTCGCGTCTGGCGGAGTTATGGGCAGGAATGGCCAAAGATTGCCCCACGGGTATAGGCGGCCATCTGTGCTTTGCGCGGCATATTGCCACTCCCATTCATGGGGCAGACGCTTCCCTGCCCACTTCGCATATGCGCGCGCATCTTCGATCGAAATCCAAGTGACGGGTTTCTTTGCCCATCCATCGGGAAATGTTCCGTTGGTCCAGTCTTTTAGAAAATTGTGATCGTCGACGGGATGGTAGTGCGTTGCATCGAGAAACTTTTTGTACTCCGCATTTGTAACTGGATATTTATCGATCCAGAAGGCGGGGATGTGGATCTTGTGGTCATGGTAGCGACGGGCTGAGCTTTCCCACGGATATTGAAAGTCGACGCCATCGTCGTTCATCCCTTCGATCTCGATGCCATTCACGCGAAAGAGAAAATCTGCCTCCGGAATTTTCACCATTCCTTCGGGAGCCGCGGAAACGTGTTTCGTTTCGTCGATCGGAACTATTTGCTGAGGAATGGAATGCCATTCATGCGAGAGCTCGCTAAGCGGTTTCTGACTCAAAGCCTGCATTGCGGCAAGCAACTTCTCCAGCTTTTGATCCGGAGCGTTCACCTCGAGAATGGCGCCGAATCCATTCTTCTCGATTTCGAAAGAAATGACCGACTGGCTGCCTTCGTGCTCAGGATGTATCTCGACTCCATGCCAGAGATCGAAGTAGCGAGTGTTTGCCTTGTACGGGATCAGCATCTGACGGCCCGCGGAGGTGTATCCGTTACGATTAACGATTGTCCATAGCGTCTCTGTCTCGCCCGGCCACTGGCTCGCGAATACTCCAAACTGTTGCATGGGGAAATGCGGTTGCCACCTGGGGCTCGACAGCAACGATGCGAACGCACGATCAATCATTGCCGTTCGACGCAGAGCTTCTGCATCGCGCGGCGTCATCTGGTTCCAAATGCCCCAGATGTTCTCCCAGCTTTCAAACCCAATGCCGTTGAAGAATGCTTCCTGCAGATCGTCAGCGTGATCGTGAGCCCAGCGGTTGGAAATGTTTACCATATGCCGGGGTTCCAGCCATTTGTATCGGCTCACTGAGGGGACAAAGGTGTAATTCCAATATCCCCAGGTCATGCTGTTGTACGCAAGCATTTCGTCTGAGCCGAGTCCGGTCTCGGGTTCAAGAGCCAGAGGATGATGGAGATTGTCAGAGGCGGTGTGGAAGTTGCGCGGCATTCCGTCGAGCGTGTCGCCGTTGATGCCATCGGCACCCACCGCTGTAAGTTCACGCGAGATTGCTTCTGCATCGGGTACATCTTCAGCGTGCGTCCCCTGGTCCCACAGCATGATCGGGAAAAAGACGCGAACATTGTGCTTGTGAAAATCGTCGATCATCTGCTTGACCGCCGCAGTTCCACCGGGAAGATCGCGGAACAGATCGTACTGGCTGCGGCTGTCGATGCCGATATTGGAGTAGGTGTGCCAGATGAGCACGCTGTCAATTCCGCCATAGCGCTGATTTACGTCGTCGAGATATTGATCGACGGTGTACTTATGCGTTGCAGGGTCATAGAACTTGCGGTCATGGATCATCATCTGTGGCTGCACAAAGCTGGACTGCGTCCAGAGGAGCGAGGGGTCGCGATAGAGAGTGTCCTCATATCCCACGCGGATAAGCCTCTCAGCACGCCAGTGCGTTATCTCACGCAGCCATTGGCTCACTTGAAAGCTGGTGCATGTGGATGGCGGTCCGTAGGAATTCCATTGAGGGATGCCCGCACAGGTCGGCCCAGGGATCTGCTCGCCTGCGGGCTCGACCAGCGTGTCCTGCGCTGCAGCTAACAAGATCAGGCCGAGCAACATACTACCAAGGCAAAGCAAACAGCGAACGCGTTTCACGATCGATCCTCCTGAAGCCTGACGGAAGAAAATTATTGACAATGTCCGAAAGCAAGATTCTAGTACCCGCTGCGACATGATTTGGAATCTTTTATGAACTCGCCGTTCCTGCGACTGAATGCGGTGAGTGCAGAATGTCCACTAAGGGACCGGCGTCGTACCTGATAATTCAGACACACTACGCAGCGCCTGTTTTGAGATCCGAATTCGTTTGGACTGGTCTGCGTGAGGAGGAATGATGTTTCAGCCCGAGGCGTATGGAATTGCGCTGATGCTGATGGCCGTGAGCATGATTTGCTGGGGATCGTGGGCTAATACGCAAAAACTGACTGCCGGCTATTCCTTTCAGTTGTTTTACTGGGACTATGTGATTGGGATGATTCTCGCGACACTGGTGTGGGGGTTTTCTCTTGGGAGTTTAAATGGAGGGGAAACTGCGTTTCTGCCAAACCTCTCACAGGCAAGCCATACCAGCGTCTTGTACGCACTAGTCGGCGGAGTCATCTTCAACATCGCGAATATTCTGCTGGTTGCATCTATCGCGATTGCGGGAATGGCAGTGGCATTTCCTGTCGGCATTGGACTAGCCCTTGTGGTTGGCGTGATTGTGAATTACATCATTGACCCGCGCGGCAATCCAGTTTTGCTCTTTGGCGGAATGGCATTTGTGGTTGCCGCCATCATTGTGGATGCGATCGCCTACAAGCGGCGCGAGGGCAATCGGTCAACCAGTGCCCGAGGTGTGCGGCTCAGCATTGCAAGCGGCATTCTTATGGGCTTGTTCTACCCGTTTGTCGCGAAGTCTGCCGTCGTGGATCATCCGCTCGGCCCATGCACAGTCGCATTCGTGTTCTCACTGGGCGTTGCCGCATGCGCCATTCCAGTGAACCTGTGGCTTATGCACAAACCGATCGCAGGCGATGGACCGGTGTTCCTTTCGCAGTATTGGAAGGCCCGCAAGAACTGGCATTTGTGGGGCATCATTGGTGGCATGATCTGGAGCACTGGTGCGCTCGCGAATTTCGTCGCATCTCACGCCCATATTGTCGGTCCGGCAATCTCGTATGCGATTGGCCAAGGCGCCACGATGATTTCCGCGGCTTGGGGCGTATTTATCTGGCGTGAATTTGCGAGTGCGCCATCCAGTTCGCGCAGGTTGATTCCGTTCATGTTTGCATTTTTCCTGATCGGGTTGACGGCGATTGCCGTTGCGCCCATTTTCTAATGCCAGGTGCTATCTATGCGGAAATCGATTGTGGTAGTAGGAAGCCTGAATCTTGATCTTGTGGCGCGCGTGAAGCGACTTCCAAATCCGGGCGAGACGATCATCGGAAAGGACTTTAATACATACGGTGGCGGAAAAGGGGCCAACCAGGCAGTCGCACTGGCACGGCTCGGTGCGCCGGTAAAGATGATCGGCAAACTCGGCAGCGATGGTTTTGCAAAACAGCTAAATGATGGACTTAATGATGCCGGCGTAGACACCAGCCTTCTTCAATACACAACGGGCTCATCGGGAACGGCCCTCATCACGACTGCCGAGGATGGCGAGAACACGATCGTGGTAATTCCGGGAGCGAACGGCGCATTGCTGCCAGAGGATTTGGAGCGCCATCGCGAACAGATTGAACAGGCCGCGATGGTGCTTGGCCAGTTGGAAATTCAAGCAGCAACGACCGAGTGCCTTGGACGGCTTACGCAAGCCGCGGGCGTACCCTTCATTCTGGACCCCGCTCCGGCGTATTCACTTTCGCAAGACCTATTGCGGAGCGTTACCTGGTTGACTCCCAACGAAACGGAAGCCCAGTTATTGCTGGACGCTCACTACCCAGGACGGCAACTAAGTTCGCCGCCGGAAGTAGCCGATCAACTGCTGAAGCTGGGGGTCAGAAACGTAATTCTCAAGCTCGGAGCCAGGGGCGTATACATGGCGGGCGCAGATGTTGAGAACACGTACGTTGATGGCTTCAAAGTACAGGTGGTCGACACAACGGCTGCGGGCGATGCATTCAATGGAGCATTTGCCTTTGCTGTCTGCGAGAAGGGAATGGCTCCCCGCGATGCGGCGCACTTCGCGTGTGCTGTTGCGGCCATATCTGTCACTCGCGCTGGCGCGCAGACCTCGATGCCCAGGCTCGCAGAGTGCGATGCATTTCTCAAGAAGTCAAAACCGAAGTTTCTCGCCTGAGCCACGAGCAAAGTCCGTTGTGGTCGTTCAGACTTTCAGAAGGAATTGATATGGCTGCCGGACTGCGCCTAGTTCGTCGCCGCTTGCTGTGCCATCCTGCTCAATAGAAATTTCTTTTACGCCAACCTGTTTCAGCGCGTCGAGCATCTTTTCCAATCTGTTGCCCCTTGGCCCAAAGGCCGTACACATTTTCCAAATGATACTGAAGAGGCTCAGGCATTTTGTCGAACGAGTTTCGTGACGCGGCCGGTCTGATTCCAGTCGGAGACATAGATGTTGGTTTGCTGATCGATGTGGCATCCGTGAGCAGCGCTGAAGCAGGCTGCATCAATTGCGCTCGGTTGAAGTTGATAGTTTGCCCACTGCGCCTTTCGAGGGTTGTCCCCGAGAAATGCGACCGGCGCATTGTCCTTGTCGAGGATCGTGACGCGGCCTTCTAATTCGGAGACTACGGCGAAATCTCCGTGGAAGCTTACCTGGCAGGGTCGGCGCAGATGCTGCGTTATCGTTCTCACGAACTTCCCATCAAAATCGAGGTGGCAAAGGCGCCGATTCTCGCGATCGCATACCAACAGAAGCGGCTGATCGTAGCGTGTGTCGACGGCGAGGCCATGACAGCAGTCGAATAAGCCATCGGTTGCGCCTTTCCCGCCAAACGCCCCGCGGTACTCACCGTTCTTGTCGAAATGGAAGATGCGCGAATCGCCGTAACCGTTAGCGATGAGGATGCCGCCATCGGGCCCCGACACTGCAGCAGTCAAGCGCCATTCGTTGGGCGATTTGAAGCCGGCTTGTAGCGGTGCGGTAATTTTCTGCACCACTGTTCCGTCGGTTTTCATCTTGACGAAGAGCCAGTTCTCTTTCGGAGTCCCCTTCTGCACGGTCGTGTAGAGATACTCTTCGCCACCTTCTTGCGCATGAAAGATTGAATGGACTTCTGGATATTCAGTCGCGATGCTTTTTTTGAAGACACCTTCGGGGGTGTAGATCAGAATGCCAGTCTCGCTCTGCGTGCTCACGTACACCTGACCAGTGCTGTCAGTGGCGATGGCGCCGTGCGTGCCTCCGAAACTGAGACCCGCAGGCAAGTGTCCCCAACCGGAAGCAACTTCATATTTCCATTCGCCGTTGCCGGTTTGGAACCTTGTATCCGTTGCATTCTCAAAATTCTCTGAAATTGCGGCAACCGCGCGTGGAGCGTCCAGCGTCGCGAGCACTGCAGCTCCTGTGACGGCGAAAAACTTTCGTCTGCTGAGTTTTCCGGCCTTGGGAAATTGGTTCATGGCGTACTCCTCGCAATGGGCTGCGCTGGTGGCGGAGTTGCGGTGGGCTGGGCGGGCGTGTTGTAGAGGTAAAGGTGTCGCAGGCTCTTCATCGAAGTCAGCGTCTGCACAGACTCTGCCGTAACCTGGGTCCCGCTCAGATTGAGATAAGTGAGCTGCGAAAGCGAGGCCAGCTTGCCCAGGCCGTCGCCATTGATGTGAGTTTCTTCAAGGTGCAGCGCACGCAGATGCATGAATTGCTTCAACGTATCGAAGCTGGCGTTCGTAATTGCCGTGCGCCCTAGCTCTGCCTCAACGATATATGGGGCGAATTTCTTAAACTGCGCTAACTTTGCATCGTCGAAACTACTCGCAGCGTCGACGGTGAACAGAATCAATCCGTCCTCGGGTTTGCTGGATACCGGGATAAGCTTCGCACCCTGTGCCTGTTGCATCTGTCGAATCTCAGGCATCAGCGCGCTGTAGTCCGCTACAGGCTGCGGCGGCAACGCCGGGCGATCGTCGGTGGTCGAGATCCCGGCTAGAGTGCCAACTGTCGGTGAAGCGCCTTGCTGAATCCAGGCCTTGATCAAGGCGATCTCTTCGGCGCGTAGTGGCGTCCTGCCCTCAGCTGGCATGAACTGCTTGTGGTCGGGCGCAAGTGTTATTCGCTGCAGCAGCATGCTCTTCTCCGGATCGCCCGCAATAACTACCGGACCATCTTTCCCGCCCTTCATTAAAAGGTCGAACGAGTCCAGCCGCAGCCCCCCGTTGCTTTTTGCCGCGCCGTGGCAGGTGGCACAGTTCGAGTCGAAGATTGGGTTGATGTGCATGGCGTAGAAAGATGATGGGGAAATCGTGGTGCTCGCTAGAGTGAGTCTTTTAAGAGTCGGTGGCATGTACTCAGTCAGGTAGTTGCTGCCGTGCGTGATGGAGCCGCCCTGATCTGCAGTCCAGAGCAAAAGCGGGATCATGCATGCCAACAGCGCTGGATAAACGACGGGACCATCGTGCCCGATCCACCAGGGACGCACAAGAATACAAGCGAGCAAACCAATTGTCAGAGCTATTCCGCCTGTCATATGCCGCGTCACCAGTGTGCCTGTGTTGCCGCCGCCATAGGCAAGCAGCATTCCCAAAGTGAGCGCGAGAATGGCGCTGGCAAATGCAAGCACAAGCACGAAACCCGCGGCCTCGCGAAGGGCGGGACGGAATGCCCCGGCAATTTCAAGCACCGGAACCAGCAACAGCAGTGCAATGGGCAGATGTACGGCAAGCGGATGAAAGCGGCCTAGAAACTGCTGCCAGTCCGCATGTGGTTTGCCATCAAGCTTGATGAGCCACGGAAGCAAAGCGAGGCTCACGCTGAATCCAAGCGAAGCCATCCACGCGATTCGCGTCGTCTTTCTGTCCGGCAAAAGCTTGCGTGATGTCACCGCTGGCCGATCCTGAGTTTTCACGCAAGCAGGCCCTTAACTACTTCGGCCGGGACCGGTCCCGTCAACTTCTGGTCGAGGCCTTGGAAGTTGTACGTCAGCTTGTTGTGGTCGATGCCGAGACAGTGAAGAATCGTCGCATTGAAGTCACGCACAGTCACAGGATCTTTGACCACGTTGTAGCTGTAATCGTCGGTTTCGCCATAGGTGATGCCAGCGCGGACGCCCCCGCCCGTCATCCAGGTAGTGAAGCAGCGCGGATGATGATCGCGACCGTAGTTTTCTTTGGAGAGGCCGCCCTGGCTGTAAACGGTGCGGCCAAATTCTCCGGCCCAGATCACCAGCGTGTCATCCAGCATTCCTCGCTGCTTGAGATCAGTGACGAGCGCGTAGCATCCGCGATCTGTCTCCGCGCTAATGATGGGAAGAATACCGGTCACGTTATCGTGCATATCCCAACCGCGCTTATATACCTGCGTAAAGCGTACGCCTCGTTCGGCCATGCGGCGCGCCATGAGGCAGTTGTAGGCGAAGGTACCGGGATCTTTTGCTTCCTCTCCGTACAGATCCCAAGTCGACTTCGGTTCCTTGCTCAGATCGGCGAGCTCTGGAACGGATGTCTGCATTCGATATGCCATTTCGTACTGGGCGATGCGCGCATGAGTTTCAGGATCGCCGAGTTCATCGAACGTCTGGCGATTAATCTCATTCACCGCGTCGAGCATATTGCGGCGAACCTCGCGGTCTACTCCGTTGGGATCGGTAAGATACAGAACGGGATCGCCCGCAGAACGCAGACCAACACCCGCATACTCCGAGGAAAGAAAGCCGCTGCTCCACAGACGCGACGAAACAGGCTGGTTGTTCTCTTTCGTATTCAGCTTGGTCTGCAGGACCATGAACGTGGGAAGGTTGTCGTTCATGCTGCCCAACCCGTACGACAGCCACGATCCCATGCACGGCTTTCCGGCATTCATGTTGCCGGTATTCATCAGCATGATGGCGGGCTCGTGATTAATGGCTTCAGTATTGGTCGATTTGATAATCGCGATGTCATCGACGATGCGCCCCGTATAAGGGAGCAGGTCACTCACCCATGTGCCGGTCTTGCCGTAGCGCTTGAAGTTCCAATGTGAAGGAGCGATGGGAAAGCGTGCCTGACCGGCGGTCATGCCCGTCAGTTGCTGGGCGCCGCGCACGGAGTCGGGAATGTCCTTGTCGTAAAGATCGTTGAGATGCGGCTTGTAATCGAGCAGATCAACCTGCGATGGACCTCCGGACATAAACAGATAGATCGCGCGCTTTGCTTTCGGAGCGAAGTGCGGGAGCCTCAAACGTTCTACGGACTGCGATCCAGATTGACCATTCGCCGCTGAATGAGTATCTCCGCGCAGAGCGCGATCTCCGAGCAGGCTGGCGATGGCCGCCCACCCCAAAACCTTTCCAGTGCGACCGAGGAAATGCCGGCGCGTCTGCAACGTTGCCCACTCCCTTTTCAATTCGGAAGGAACCGGGAGACTCATAACGTCGTGTTCGTGCTCTGTGTCCGTACAAAGCGGATGTTGTTTCATTCCATCTTCCTCACTACTTCGTTACTGTCCCGTCATTACTTCGTTACTGTCTCATCCAGATTCAACATTTCGCTGGCCACCATTGTCCACGCAGCCAGTTCCGGCGCCGGGATGGACGCATCGCTCTTCTTTTCGCCTGCGCCAATGAGGGCGCTGGCCGCTTTGGGATCGGCGGCATAATGCTTTTGCATCTTATCGAGCGATCCCTTCAAGACCGATAGCATCCGCGGATCAGGATCACGCGCAAGCAGAATCTCGCTCATGAGTTCGATGCGTTTCTCCGGCTTGGATCCGCCTTCTTTGATTACGCGCTGGGCAAGTGCACGCGCCGCTTCAACCCACTGGATATCATTCATCGTCACGAGAGCCTGGAGCGGAGTATCGGTCCGCTGACGGCGCGTGCACACCACATCGCGCATTGGCGCGTCGAAGGCATCCATATCGGGCATCATCGCCATGCGCTTCCAGTAGGTATACATACTGCGGCGATAAAGCGCGTCGCCCTTCTGTTGCTCGTAAACGAGCGTATCGCTGCCACCGATGCCCACTTGCTCCCACACGCTCGGTGGCTGATACGGCTTTACACTTGGGCCACCAATCTTGTTCACGAGCAGGCCGCTGGATTGGAGAGCCACATCGCGCAGCATCTCTGCATCCATGCGGAAGCGCGGGCCGTGCGCCAGCAGCAGGTTTTTGGGATCCTTGGCGAGTTGATCAGGCGTTGATTTGGCGCTTTGACGGTAAGCAGCGGACATCACCATCAGCTTGTAGATGTGCTTGATGTTCCATCCGCTTTCACGAAACTCGACTGCGAGCCAGTCCAACAGTTCCGGATCTGAAGGCCTCTGGCCAACGATGCCGAAGTCTTCCGTGGTCTCAACAAGCCCTGCACCGAAGAGTTCGCTCCACATTCTGTTCACGGTCACCCGCGCGGTGAGCGGATTCTCAGCGCTCACCGTCCACCTCGCGAGAGCCAGCCGGTCGTGTGGTTCTCCCGCGGGCAGGGGTGGCAGATAGTGAGGCGTATTCGCCTCCACGCGTTCGGTGCGCGCAGAGTAAACGCCGCGTGTCAGCACGTCAGCGTAAGCAAGGGACGGCTTCTCCCACGAGACAAGTGTGAGGTCGCCGCCTTCTGAAAGCTTGTCGAGCCTGGCATCGAGCTGAGCAATCTGCGCGGCAATCGTCTTCGCGGACTGATCGACGTTGTTGAAGTAGAAATTGCTGACTACGTGAAGCTCGTCGGGGTTCCAGGAACTGACAGGCTTGCCCGTGATTTCGGCGACATAGTCCTCGAAAGGAAGGCGTCGCACTTCCTCTGCAGCGAGCGCGCGACCATAGAGGCGGATGTCCTGATAGCGGGTTTCGCGCAGGGGATGTGAACCGGGAGAACGCCATCCGAGTTGCATGGGCGCTTGGGTGCGAATCGTGGACTGCGCAAGATTGTCGATCACCGTCTTGGTCTTCACCGGCGATCCGTCAACAAAGATTGTTACACCGGATGCTTTGCCCGATCCGTCATAGCTGAAGAAGATGTGCCGCCAATGGCCATCGACAGGCAACGGTTGCTCAGTGGAAACTCTGATCGCCACGAGCGGGGTGGTATCCGGCGGCTCTTTCGGAGGCGCAGGCTTTTTCTCCTTGGGCTTCTCTTCCTTCTTTTTTGGTTCCTTCTTTGCCTTGGGCTTGTTGGGGGCAAGGTCCTTCGCAGTGAGATCGGCCGGAGTGGGGAACTGGAATATCTCTTTGGGATCCTTCGCTTCCGGCTTCTTCTCTTTTTCTTTTTTTGGGAGCTTCAGGTCTTTCGGTCCCTGATTCACCAGTTCGACGCTGATGATTCCCCTTTCAGCCTCCAGGTCCCATCCGCGGTAATGTTGCGTTGCATCCATCTTCGACAGCAGAGTCCCGGTCGCGTTGCCGAGGTTATAGTTTGGGGCAGATCGCAGCATGAACCAGCCACCCGTGGAGAAGGGATGATTCGTGTCGTAATCGCCGGCTTGGCCCAGGACGATATGAGAGCTGATATCCATGCGGAAGTCGGGCCAGAGCCAGGTAGTCTCCCCCCATTGCGGCTTCGACTTGCCGATCGGGAAACTTGCTGGTTGCGGGTGCGGCGCGCTGTTGCCCAAGGCATCGCCACCGCCTTCATCGAGTCGCAATCGGAGCACGAGTTTCTCGGCAGAGACCGGCTGCGGCGGGGTTTTTTGTGACACGAGCCAACGCTCGATCAGTCCGCGCTGCTCGAGTTGCAGGGAACGAAGTTTCTGGGCGAGTTCGGATCTCTGAGCCCACACCCGGTTGTATTCGCTTTCATTTTGCGTTTTGGGAATGCGCGTAACCGGTGCCCACACCGGCCTGTCGTCGTTGAACGGTTTCTCTTCAAGGTTGTTGAAGAAGGCGCTGAGCGAATAGAAGTCCTTCTGCGTAGTGGGATCGTACTTGTGATCGTGGCAAACGGCACAACCGACAGTCAGACCCATGAATGCAGCGCCATAAGCCTCTGTCCGCTCGCGCGCGATGTTCACACGCAACTCTTCGGGAATAGTTCCGCCCTCGTTGCTGCTTACGCCGAGACGCACATAACCGCTGGCAATCAGCGGATCAAGATTCTTTGCGGGCAGAAGGTCGCCCGCGATCTGCTCCATGGCAAATTGATCGAAGGGCTTGTTGGCGTTGAAGGAGCGAATGAGATAGTCGCGGAACGGCCAGATATCGCGGCTATTGTCGTAGTGCAGCCCGTAGGTGTCGGCGTACCGCGCATAATCCAGCCAATAGCGGGCTCGCTGTTCGCCAAAACTTGGCTTTGCCAGGAGGCGATCGACAAGATGTTCATACGCTTGCGGCGATGAGTCGTTGACGAAAGCGTGTACCTCTGCGGGCGTAGGCAGCAAACCAGTCAGATCGAGGGTCACGCGCCGAATCAGCGTCTCTTTGTCGGCTTCGGGCGAGGGGTGCAGGCCTTCCTTCTTGAGGCGCGCAAGGACGAATGCGTCGATCGGGGTCTTCACGGGTCCATCGCTGGGCGCGAGTGCTGGAAGCGGAGGCCGGATTGGTTTGCTGAATGCCCAGTGCGGCCGATATTCCGCGCCTTCTTTGATCCACTGCTTGAGCGTGGCAACGTCGGCGGGCTTCATTGGTTTGGCTTCGCCCTGCGGAGACTGGGGCATAAGGTAGTGCGGGTCTTTCGACTCGATGCGTTTGATCAGCTCGCTCTTCTCCGGGTGGCCGGGAACGATCGCATCCGGATGCCCCGGGCGCTTCTTGAATGCTGATTCGCCCAGGTCGAGCCTGAGGCCCGCTTTGCGCATCTCCGGATCTGGCCCGTGGCAACTGAAGCAATTGCTGGCCAGGATCGGCTGAACGTCCTGATTGAAATCGATTTGCCGCGTGCCCCGCTGGCCCGGACCGTCGTCCCGTTTGCCATGGCAGCCGGCCAGCAGCCACGCCCCCGTAAGACACAAAGAGGCCGCTAAAGCAGCATGAGCTGATTTTGATGGAACGAGTTTTTTAATATTGGCAGGGGCTGGACAGATCGTCGCCAATTGAATCTACTCCTCGGATTCGCTTCGGAACGCTGGGCTGCTCCTCCAAGGTCAATGATGGTACCACCCGTTCATATGCTTTGGCACCAAGGACCGAGGGGTGTCTGCGCCAGTTCCCCGACGAGCGGTTTGCCGGCAACTTAAATCCCTTCAATGCTTTTGTTTTGATCAAATCAACGTCTCTGAGCGCGATTTCCGCTGGTTCAAATCCATTCCCGGGATGGCCGAATAACGATCGTTCAATCAATAAGAATTAGAAGTATGGTTGAGAAGCGTATCGCGATCATTGGTGCGGGGCCAGGAGGGCTGGCTGCGGCGATGCTTCTTGCCCGGCGGGGTTTTCAGGTTCATGTCTTTGAAAAAGCTCCTGTAATCGGCGGCAGAAATGCCGAGGTGGTTCTGGGTGACTATCGATTCGACCTGGGACCTACCTTTCTGATGATGAAGTTTCTCCTCGACGAACTGTTCGAGGAGACTGGGCGCTCGTCGAACAGCTACCTTGATTTCCGCCTGCTCGACCCCATGTACCAGCTGAATTTTTGCGATAAGACCATGCTTGCCCGGTCGCGTCCCGATGATATGAAGGCAGAGATTGAAAAAGCCTTCCCGGGAGAGGGCCGCAATCTCGACAAGTTTCTGTCCGCCGAGAGCAAGAGATTTGAAAAGCTCTATCCATGCCTGCAGAAGCCGTATGGCACGCTGGCGAGTCTGCTGAGCTCAACTCTTCTTGCAGCGGTTCCTCATATTTCAGCTGGCCGATCGCTCCACGACGTCCTGTCTAAATACTTCAACGCCGAGGAATTGCGTCTCGCGTTCACTTTTCAGTCGAAGTACCTGGGCATGTCCCCCTGGGATTGCCCGGGGCTGTTCACCATGATTCCCTACACCGAGCATGCTCATGGCGTGTATCACGTGCAGGGCGGTCTTTGCCGCATCAGCGAGGCGTTCGCCAAGGTGGCGCGCGAAGAAGGCGCATTGATTCATACTTCGGCGCCGGTGAAGCGGGTCATCGTGAAGGGCCGCAAGGCATGCGGCGTTGAGCTCGAAAGCGGAGAGAAATTTGACTGCGATGACGTCGTCATCAATGCCGACTTCGGTTACGCGATGAGTCATCTTTTCGATGAGGGTGTGATTCGCCGCTACAATCCGCAGGCAATGAAGAAGAAGCGATTCTCCTGCTCCACTTTCATGATGTATCTCGGCGTTGATCGGACATTTGACACTCAGCACCACTCCATCGTCTTTGCAGAGGACTATAAGAAGAACCTCGAAGACATCTCGCTGCGTAAGGTCACCTCGAATGACATCTCTGTTTACATTCGCAATTCTGCTGTGACCGACCCTACAAGTGCTCCCGCAGGTCATTCGGCGCTGTACATCCTCGTTCCCGTTCCCAACAACAGCAGCGGTATTCGCTGGTCCGAAGAGAAGCACGCTTATCGAGCGCGCGTATTGCAGATTTTGCAGCAGCGAACGGAATTCCGCGATCTGGAGAAACACATTCGCACGGAACTGATCATCACTCCGGAAGATTGGGAGTCAGGCAAGTCAGTATTCATGGGCGCGACTTTCAACATGGGTCACGGTTGGAATCAGATGCTCTACATGCGCCCTCACAATGAATTTGAAGAGGTGGGAAATACCTACCTTGTTGGCGGAGGCACACATCCCGGCAGCGGACTGCCCACCATCTTCGAGTCGGCGCGCATCTCGTCAAACTTGATCTGCCAGAAGTACGATGTCGACTATCCTCGTCCAAAACCATTTAAAGAAATGAAGATTGCATGACGCCTGTGAGCGCCGCAGAGCGAGTGCGCACTGCCAAAACTGCGCAGTTGCTCTGGGCGCGTCTTTCCGTCAACGCCCGTTGCCGCGCCTTGTCGAAGCTGCGTGTTGAGATCGCCCGTCGGAGCGAGGAAATTGTTCGCGTCATCCGGAAAGACACTGGTAAGGTCGCTCTGGATGCGCTCGGCGGCGACGTCATGGTCACGCTTGAACAAATGCGGTTCTATGAACGGCGAACCGCGAAGATCCTCAAGTCGCGCAAGGTCGGAAAGCCAGCTTTCTTCTACAGCGGAGCAAGCTTCCGCGAGTCCTTCGAACCGCATGGTGTTGTTCTCATCTACAGTCCGTATAACTATCCGTTTCAGTTGTCCGTCGTTCCGCTGATTACGGCGTTGATTGCAGGGAATGCTGTGATCCTGAAGTGTTCGGAGAAGACACCTGGTGTGGCTGGGTTGATTGGGGACCTTTGCAAGGCAGCGCAGTTGCCGCCCGATCTCGTGCAAGTGGTAGACGATCCGCCGAACCGCGCGCTTGAACTGCTTGATGCTCATCCGGATATGGTCTTCTTCACCGGCAGCAGTATCGTTGGCGGGATCATCGCCAAGCGCGCCGCCGGGCTTTTGATTCCCACGGTCATGGAGTTGGGGGGCAAAGACCCCGGCATTGTTTTCGCGGACTGTAATCTTGAGCGCACGGTAGAGGGCGTGGTCTACGGGGCTTTCTCGCATGCTGGCCAAGTGTGCGTCGGCATTAAAAGGCTTTATGTAGAGCAGGCAATCTACGAAGTGTATCTCCGCAAACTTATTGAACGCGTTGCCAGGCTTCGTATTGGAGAGCACGAGGATGCGGACCTGCCCTCTTTCGGGCCGGCTTCGTCCTGCAAGGCGCTCGCTTCGCAGATCGAGGAGGCCGTTCACACCGGCGCCAGCATCGCCTGGCCGAAGGATCGCCCTGCTTCCGGCGAGTTCCCGATCATTCTGACCGATGTTCCTGCAGACAGCCGTCTGATGCGCGAAGAGACATTTGGTCCGGTGCTCTGTGTCTTTCCGTTTCGTGACGAGCAGGATGTGATCGGCCAAGTGAATGCGGTTCCGTTTGCGCTTTCTGCGAGTGTCTGGACCGGCAATCGTTCTCGTGGTCTCGCCGTTGCCGACCAAATCAATGCGGGATCCTGCGCCATTAACGATGTGATTCGCAACATCGCTAATCCATACGCTTCTTTTGGAGGCAACGGTATTAGCGGCCATGGGCGCTATCACGGCCCGCAGGGGCTCTTTGCCTTCTCACGCATCAAAAGCGTGATGACTGCAGACGAACGAAAGAACAGCGAGCAACATTGGTTCCCGTTTACGAGCAAAACGGTCACCGGCCTTAATCGCCTGCTTAAGTTTCGCCACTCTGCCGGTGCGGTTGGAGCGATGATTGGACGGTTCATTCCGCTCTTTATTTGTGGTCTACTTTCACTTGCCGTTGAATCTCAGCCGGCTCACCATCCTGGACACTTAATCATTTCCGTCAGCGCGCCGGCGCACGCCCACGGCGAAATTGCTTACCTCGTGTTTGCATCCCCTCGCGGATTTCCAAACGACAGGACGAAGGCTCTGAAAAGAGGGTTCGTCCCGGTTCCTCCAAACAACTCGCCTGTCGTGATTGATGCGGGTGAACTTGCTCCCGGTCGTTATGCAGTCAGCGTCTACGAGGACGTGAACGGGAACCAGAAGCTCGACATGGGCCTTCTGGGTATTCCTAAGGAACCGGTCGGGGCGTCCAACAATCCCGCGCCGCACTTCGGCCCTCCCCATTTTGATGAATGCGCCTTCAACATGGGTAACTCAGATCAGAAAATTGCGATCTCGCTGGTGGAACACAATGGCTGAGCATCGTGAGAAGTCTCGCGTTGTCGTGATCGGCGCCGGAATCGGCGGTATGTCGACGGCCATCATGCTTGCACGCGGCGGGTACGACGTAACGATTCTCGAGAAAAATTCCCACCTCGGCGGCAAGCTGAATGTGCTCGAGACTAAAGGATTTCAATTCGATCTAGGCCCTTCAATCCTGACGCTGCCTCACATTTTCAGACCAATTTTCGAGGGAGACGGCAAGCGTCTTGAGGATTATGTTTCGCTGGTGCGCGTAGACCCGCAATGGCGCAACTTTTACGAAGATGGAACGGTTCTCGATCTCTACGAAAAGACTGAGCGCATGCGGATGGAGCTCGCACGCTTCGGCCCGAAAGCGTTTGAGGATTACGAGCGCTTCGTCGACTACTCGCGCGCGCAATATCGTGCGGTTGAGCGTGGATATCTGAACGAAGGGCTCGATACGTTCTTCCAGATGATGAAGTTTTATGGTCTGGGAGGCGCCGGCGATATGGATTATCTGAACACAATGTCCGGCGGCATCCGCAAACGCGTTGAGAATCCTTATCTCCGCGACATGTTTGAATACTTCATCAAGTATGTTGGCTCCTCGGCGAAAGATGCTCCGGGCTTCATGAACCTGATGCCGAACATCCAGCTCGAATTCGGGCTCTGGTATGTTCAGGGCGGACTTTATCAACTCGCCGTCGCATTCTTCAGAAAGCTCAGAGAGGTTGGCGTTCAGATATATCTCGGACAGAAGGCGACGCGCATTCTTCAGCGAGGCGACCGAGTAACCGGCGTTGAGGTCGAGTCCTCGGATGGCATCCGCAATACCTACGAAGCAGACTACGTTGTATCGAATATGGAGGTCATTCCGGCGCTGCAGCAGTTGATGAATGAGTCGCCGGCAACTCTGCGGAAGTTCCGGCGATTCGAGCCGTCCTGCTCGGGAATTATTGTTCATCTGGGCCTGAATCGAACCTATCCCCAACTTGCACATCACAACTTTTTCTATTCACGCAATCAGCACGCGCACTTTGACCGCGTATTTCACGACAAGAAACTCCCCGATGATCCGACAATCTATCTTGTTGCGCCCACCCGCAGTGACCCTACGCAGGCGCCACCCGGGTGCGACAACATCAAGATCCTTCCTCACATTCCTTACCTGAACGATAAGAACCCGTATACGCGTGAGCAATGCGTCGAGCTTAAGGAACTGTGCCTCGACAAACTGGAGCGCATGGGTTTGACGGATCTGCGCCGCCATGTGGTGGTTGAAGATTTCTGGACGCCCTTTGACATCGAAGAAAAGTATGCTTCCAATCGAGGCTCAATCTACGGCGTGGTTTCAGATCGAATGCGGAATTTCTCTTTCAAGGCGCCTAAGCAAAGTTCAAAATACCGCAACCTCTTCTTTGTCGGCGGCAGCGTTAATCCGGGTGGCGGTATGCCCATGGTCTCGCTCTGCGGACAGCACGTGGCACGCATGATCATCAACCAGGGCAAGCCGGAGTAGCCATGGCATGGCTAGCGACATTCTGCCTGCTTGGATTGCCAGCGGGCTTTCTGTTGCTGTGGCACATCCCGTCGTGCCGTTCGAAGATCTGCAGCGGACATGAAGCAATATCGCTGATCATTCCGGCGCGAAATGAAGAAGGCAATCTCCCTGGCCTACTCGGCTCGATTCGCGAATCTGCTGCCCAGCCGGCGGAAATTATCGTGGTTGACGATGCCTCGACGGATGCAACAGCAAGTGTCGCCGAAGCGCACGGCGCGGTCGTGCTCCGCTCGCATCCGCTTCCCGCAGGATGGACCGGAAAAAACTGGGCATGCTTTCAAGGAGCTCAACAGGCAAGTGCGGATGTGTTGCTATTCCTTGATGCTGACGCATGGTTCTCTCATCAGGGTTTTGAGCATATTGCCAATGCCTACTGCATTGGCGGAGATGGCGGGGTCGCGATGTCTGTTTTGCCATATCACGTCGTGAAAAAGCCCTATGAAGAGCTATCACTGTTTTTCAACCTGCTGATGGCGATGGGGGCAGGCGGGTTTGGCTGGCTTGGTGGCCCCCGTTTGTTTGGACAGTCCCTGATCGTCTCGCGCGATTTGTATAACGCAGGAGGAGGTCACGAATCAGTTTCAAAAAACATCCTCGAGAATCTTGCTCTCTCATCGCATTTCGAAAGAGCCGGTGGCCGGTGCATTTGCTACGGTGGACGAGGCGTGCTGAACGTAAGAATGTTTCCCAACGGCTTTGCCCAGTTATGCGAGGGTTGGACAAAAGCCTTTGCCGATGGAGCGGCAGCATCTGGAGCGGCCATTCTTTGCCTGTCCATCTTCTGGCTGACCGCGATGTGCACGTGCTTTCTAGCGATTTGGCTTGCGCATGGACACTGGAGGATCACCTTCGGCCTCATTTACATTTTGTTCGCGTTGCAGCTGCTCTATTTTGCCCGGCAAATTGGGAATTTCAGTGCGGTTGTCTGCCTCTTTTATCCGCTTCCACTTTTCTTCTACTTTGGTCTTTTCGCGCGCTCTCTCTATCGCAAACTATTTCATCGCAGCGTGAACTGGCGGGGCAGGACCCTATGAGGATGGCGGTCTGGACAGCGAATCTGCTTGGCTGGCCGATTCTACAAATCTCCATCGCTCGATTTACGTTGAGTCTGCCGCTGGAGAGTTTTGCGGGCGATCGCCCGTTCTATTCGATTCGATCGTGGGAACGCAGTGGGCGACTCTACAACATCTTTGCGATCAAACGATGGAAGACACTTCTGCCCGACGGAGGGCCGTGGTTCGGTGGGTTCTCTAAAAAGAAAGTCGCGGGCCGTGATCCAGCGTACCTTCAGACCTTCATCCTCGAAACGCGCCGGGCTGAGTTTGCGCACTGGTGCATGCTCTGTAGCTTCCCTGTCTTCTTCCTCTGGAACCCGCTCTGGGCTTGTCTCGTCATGGTTGCATACGCGGTGGTCGCGAATCTGCCTTTCATCATCGTGCAGAGATATAACAGGCTGGTGTTGACGAGAATCTGCGCACGCATAAGCGAGAGACAAAATATCTACACGCCGGTCGCGGCCCCTTGAAGAGGCCAGGGAACGCATCCTAAGAATCCTGCTTTTTGCGCTTCAGATTGCATTTCGCACTTGATTCTGGCTGCTTTGCGTAGCTTCTCCGCTTAGAATATGAGCGATTGGAAACTTGAGAGGCCTGATTATGACCGCCGGACTTTTTGTGGGGTTGTCAACGATCGACCTCATCCAGACGATCGATGAGTTTCCCTCGGCTAATACAAAAGCGGTGGCGCGCAGTCAGGAAATCCTTGTTGGCGGCCCGGCAACGAACGCTGCCATCGCTTTCAGTCATCTTGGTGGAAGCGCCACGCTACTCGCGCCCGTCGGTCGGCACAGTCTCGCCCATCTTATAAAAGAAGAACTTCAGTCTCTCGAGATTGGTCTCATTGATCTCGCGCCAGAATGCGATCTGCCGCCTCCCATTTCTTCCGTATGGGTTAATCAGCGAGGCGATCGCAGTGTTGTTTCATTAAACGCCACGCGTTATAAGCCGCAGGCTCCGCAAGTTGATCGATCGCTGCTTCGCCAGGCGAGCATTGTGCTGGTCGATGGCCATGCAACGGAAGCATGCCGGGCGTGGGCCGGGACTGCTCGGACTGATCAGATTCCCGTCGTTTTCGATGGTGGAAGCTGGAAGCCTGGTACCGAGGGACTGCTTAGGTTCGTCGATACCGCGATCTGCTCTTCCGATTTTCGGCCTCCCGATTGCTCCAGCGAGGATGAAGTAATCGAGTATCTGCGCGCAGCCGGTGTGTCTCAAATCGCAATTACGAAGGGCGCAGATCCTATTCGATATTTTGCAGACGTTGCATCAGGCTTCATTGAGGTACCGAGAGTGGATGTCGTCGACACTTCGGGGGCAGGAGACATCTTCCACGGAGCATTCTGCTTCTTCACGGCTACTGGCTCAAGCTTTGTAGATTCACTGCGCGATGCCGCTCGAATCGCAACTGAGTCCTGCAGATCACGTGGCACCCGGCAATGGATGGTTGCGCGATGAGCGCGGCACTCGAATTTCGAGGTATCTCCGTCGAGATCGGCGAAGGCCGGCGCCTGCTCGACGACGTTTCGCTCGTCCTCGAAGAGGGAACCGTCACCGCTATCCTTGGACGCAGCGGCTCAGGAAAGACAACGCTGCTGCGCACTGCGAATCGAATGATTCAACCTATCCGTGGCCATATTTTTTTCGCGAATTCCAACGTTGAAGACATCGCTCTTGTGGACCTGCGCCGGAAAACAGGTTACGTCATTCAAGAAACCGGTCTCTTTCCGCATTTCAATGTAGAGCGCAACGTCGGCATCGTTCTTGAAGCTGAAGGACGGTCTCTGGAATCGCGCGTCCTTCGCAGCAACGAACTACTTCAACTCGTTGGGCTCGATCCCGCAACCTTCTCGCAGCGCTTTCCCCATCAGCTCTCTGGCGGCCAGCGGCAGCGAGTTGGCCTGGCACGTGCACTGGCGGCACAGCCGAGAATTCTGCTGATGGATGAGCCATTTGGCGCGCTTGACCCGCTGACGCGCGCCGAGATGCAGGATATGCTTAGGGACCTTTTGAGAAGGCTGAAGACCACTGTATTGCTCGTAACGCATGATCTGGACGAAGCGCTCTACCTCGCGGATCGCATCGTCTTGCTCGGTGAGGGCAAAGTGGTTGCAAATCTTCCGCGTGATCAATTCCTCAAGTCTGAACAGCCTGAGATCATTGCCTATGCCCGGGCGTTTCATCGCGGAGACTTGAATGGCTCGCCACGCCCGATTGCAAAGGATGGATCCGTATGACCACTTCGTTCTTTGCGCAATACGACGACCAGATCGTCACGCTCACCATCGAACATCTGTGGCTGACGGCGGCCGCCATGCTGTCTGCAACTGCGCTGGCCGTTCCCACAGGCATCTGGCTTACGCGGTCGCCGCGCTGGGCGAAACCTGTAATCGGCCTGACAAACATTCTGCAGACTATTCCGTCGCTTGCGATGTTTGGATTTCTGTTGCCGCTGCCATGGCTCGGCGAGCGTGCTGCGCGCATCGCGATTGTGGCTCTCACTGCCTACGCGCTTCTTCCCATTTTGCGCAATACATATGCCGGAATTCGGGGCATCGATCCGACTCTCATCGAAGTTGCGCGTGCCATCGGCCTGACGGATACACAACGCTTGCTCAAGATTGAACTGCCGCTGGCTGCTTCTTTTATCTTTGCAGGGCTACGTACAGCCACGGTAACTTGCATCGGCATTGCGACCATCGCAGCTGCAGTGGGAGCGGGCGGGCTGGGTGAGCTGATTTTTCGTGGAGTCGCGTCGGTGGACAATCGCCTCGTTCTCGCCGGAGCCGTTCCTGCAGCCTTGCTCGCACTCGCCGCCGATGGAGCGCTGGGGCTGCTGGAGCGCCGCTTCAAGATTCGCGACGCTCAGGGCTCAACCCGATGAGACGTCGTGCCTTTATCGCATGCCTGTTGTCGCTCTGCTTTTCTCTGGTGAGCTGTTCGCCACCTCGACCCGACCACCCAGTCATAGGCGCCAAAAACTTTACGGAGCAGGTCATTCTCGGAGAGTTGCTGGCGCAGGAAATTGAGGCGAGGTCCAATCTCAAAGTCGAGCGCCGTTTCTATCTCGCCGGCAGCTACATCTGTAACCAAGCACTGGTTGCGGGACGCATCGATGCATACGTTGAATACACTGGCACCGCGCTCACAGCAATTCTGAAGCAGCCTGTCGATCGCAATCCGCAGTCCGTTCTCGATACTGTTCGCCGTTTGTACGCGTCGCGCTACGCCATCAGGGTCGCCGACCCTCTTGGATTTGAGAATACTTTTGCAATGGTGATTCGCAACGATGATGCGCGTCGGCTGCACATCTCAAGTCTCAGTCAGGCCGCGCCCTTCGCGCCGCAATGGCGTCTTGGTGTGGGATATGAGTTTGAACAGCGGCCCGATGGGCTGCCTGGACTGAGCGCTGCCTACAATCTGCATTTCGATGGATCACCACGGACCATGGACCTCGGGTTGCTTTATCGAGCGCTGAACGCACACCAGGTCGATATGATCGCTGCCAACTCAACCGACGGCCCTATTCAGGCCTTCGCACTGGTCGCTCTCCAGGACGACCGTCACTACTTCCCTCCTTACGATGCCGTCCCTCTGGTGCGAGAGGACGCTCTTCGGCGCTGGCCGCAGATCGCGATTGCGCTTAAGGCACTTGCAAACAAGATCAGCGCGGAGGACATGCGGGCAATGAATGAAGCTGTTGACGGCCAGCACCGCGACCCCGCCGAAGTGGTGCGCGAGTATCGTATGAGGAAAGGCCTCTAAGAACATCCTTAACATTTCCCGCACGAGTCTTCGCGGGAATACCGCCGAGGGAGCATAATCTTTTTCACGGTATTGGCTTCCCTTTGCCGACCGTTTGAGGTCCGGAGACAGTGAATATAACCGATCGCCCGGAATGCTGGCCCGCGCTACCGCTCGATTCGTGGCGGGACACCTGCGCAACGCTGCACATGTGGACACAGATTGTGGGCAAGATCCGCATGCGCCTGACACCGCTCGTGAATCACTGGTGGAACGTTCCCCTGTACGTCACTGCGCGGGGTTTGACTACATCGTGCATTCCCTACGAAGACAGATCGTTTGAAATGCGATTCGATTTCATTCGCCATCGGCTGGTTCTTGAAACGAGTGACGATGTTGTCAAGACGCTTCCACTGGAGCCTCGCAGCGTTGCCGACTTTTACAGGGAGTGTTTTGCGATGCTCGAATCGGCTGGAATCAAAGTCAAGATCTGGCCGATGCCGGTGGAGATTCCGAATCCCATCCGGTTCGATCAGGATCACGAACATTCTTCCTACGACCCAGAGGCAGTGGGCAGATTCTGGCGAATCCTGCTTTCGGTAGACGCCGTCTTCCAGCAATTCCGGGCGAGATTTGTCGGCAAATGCAGTCCGGTGCATTTCTTCTGGGGAAGTTTTGATCTTGCCGTCACGCGATTTTCGGGGCGTAAGGCTCCACCACGAGAAGGAGCGGACTCGATCACCCGTGAAGCCTATTCGCATGAAGTCAGCAGCGTAGGATTCTGGCCCGGTGCAGGCATCACAGGGCCAGCCTTCTATTCCTACATGGCGCCAACGCCAGAGGGATTCCGCGACGCGAAGGTCCTTCCGGAAGCCGCTCATTTTGACACAGGCATGGGCGAATTCCTCGTCATGTACGACGACATCCGCGCAGCTGCGTCTCCGAGCGATGCCCTGCTCGACTTCTGCCAGAGCACGTATGAGGCAGGAGCGAAGGCTGCAAAATGGGACCGCGACAGCCTGGAAAGGAGTAACCCCGTCTGATTCATTTGGCAGATCAGTGCTGCTTCAAATCTGCGAGGTTGTAGGCGTCCAGTCTCACCCCTGGCCTCTCGCCTCGTGTGTCCGCATCTTCGAGTGATATGGATATTGTTCGCTTCTCGCCCGGCATGAGCGCGATGTAGTTGTCGGTGTAGAGTGCCGGTAATATCAGATCGCCTGTTTTGCTGCGCACGGCTTTCACGCGCACCATCAGTGCAGGCACCTTCGATGCATTGTGCAGTTCCACTGTGATCTGCCACTGTGCGCCGCTTTGCTTGATCTTCGTCTTGATTTCGACCTTTGCAGCGGACAGGTCACATATCCCCTGGTAGTCGCCTTCCGTTTGTCCGTGCAGATAAAAATTGGACGAAACGATCTCATCACGGCGAGACAGCGTCAAGCGAATGAAGTGTGTACGCGCCAGCCCGCCAGGAAATTCCAATTTCATCGGAGATTCAGTCGTGTCTTCGTGACTGTCTAATGTAACCTTCTTTTCCCATTTCACCGATCCATCAAGATCGATCACCTGTGCATGTGCCGACAAGCCGGTCTGATCCCCGGCGTTGTAGTTCACAACTTCTACCGCATCCGTTGCTGCATTCCACTGGATGTGCAACGGCTCTGCAGCCTTCTTGGCGCCGTAGTAGCCCGCATCGGTGTCGAAAAAATAGTCATACGTCTGCCACAAGAGCGAGGGCCACGCGGGATGACTCATCCATATCAGCAGGCCGAGTCGATTCTTGCTCTGTCCTTCGAACATCCCGCGATACGCATCGTAATCGACAAACTGCGCGAAACTCACCCACTTATCAATATTCGTTGCTCCGCCATATTGCTTATCTACCGCAGTGGTAAATGGATTCTGCTCATGGTAATCGTGGAGAGGCCACTGATAGCCCTGCGGCCACATCGCCGATTCAGGCATCGTCCGCCGCAGATCATCCATCTCCACCACGTTGGGTGAACCCATCTCGCTGTGCAGCTTTGTCGGCGCATTTTCGAAGTAATAGCGCAGAGGTTCTACGCGATAAGGCCCATGTCCGCTGACGGGTCCATCCGCCGAACTGGAAATGTAATGCGATCCCGGCGCGAGCGTAGCCACCAGATTGCGCAGTCCGTCGTCGATCGGTTGCGGCGGAAAGCCCTCGTTGCGTCCGCAAAAGATTCCCAGAGACGCATGATTGCGAATGCGCAGCAGGTAGTCTTTTGCATTCACCAGAAACAGATCGTTGTCATCTGGATCAGGCCCGTCCCAGGGATTAGCGAGCCAGAAATCCTGCCAAACCACAACACCGTTGCGATCAGCCGCGTCATAGAATGCTTCATCGCCGGTCTGCCCAACCCAATTGCGAATCATGTTGAAGTGCTCGTCGCGGTGGTAGCGCATCGCCGTTTCGTACTCGCGCGCGCGATAACGCAGCATCGATTCTGGAAATCCCCAGTTGCCTCCACGAGCGATAAGTCTACGGCCATTGATCCATATCTTCAGCACGCCGCCGTCTTCGGAATAGGTGAACTGCCGCACACCAGCTTGAAATGAAGTCTGATCGGAAACCTCGCCGCCCTCAACAAAGCTGATCGAAACCGGGTAGAGGTTGGGATCGCCATAGCCAACGGGCCACCATAACTTCGGATTCGCGAGTCGCAGCGCCGCTTGAGTCGCAGGCGATAGCTCCACCAACTTCGTAGATTGTGCTTCAACGGTTACCGGTATCTCCACCTTGACATCGCCGAAGCTTGCTCGCAGGGTTCCGCTTACGTTCGTCGCATCGAGATTACGCAGCGTTGCTTGAATCGTGACATCCGCGTGTGTTGTATCGGGCAGAGGCAGTGTCGTCGTTACCAGCGGATCTTCAATCGTCACTGGCCCGCTTGTAGTCAGCGACACGGTACCCCAGATACCTGTGTCGCGACCACGAACAGTCGAGATCCAGTCCCACCCTACCGAGGCATGATACGTAGGATTATCGCGGCCCAGCGCGCCGCCATTCATCGTCGGACCAGCCTTGTCTTTTGTGCTGCCCGGATTGGCCACTCGAATTATGCGAACTGCAAGGGCATTCAGCGCGCCATGAAGAACAAAGGGTGTCACGTCGAATCGCCCACGCATGAAGCCGCCGTCGACTCGTCCTACGCGATGACCGTTCAGATAGATGTCGGCTTTCCAGTTGATGCCGTCGAAGTTCAACCATGTGTGCTCGCCGGGACGCTGCTCGGCCGGCACATTGAACTCGTCGCGATACCAGAAGTCGGCGCAGAAGAATGAATCGGAGATTGCGTACTGGTTGTCACCGAAGTCCGGATTGGGTATTGCGCCATCATTCAGATAGCTGGTCAACACCGTTCCGGGAACAGTGGCGATCATCCAGCTCTTATCAGCGAAACCTGGGGTCGAAAGTTGCTCGCCGGCAGCCGATACGAGCGATGCCCGTTGTACGCGCCAATTCCCTCCTGCGAGCGGCAGCGTGCCATCGTTCTGCGCGGGAGACGGCGCATGCGGCATCACTACCAATCCGCCGCGTCCAAAGACTTCAAGTTCACTGAGGATGTAACGATCTCCGGGCTTTTCCGGCTTCGTCATCGCTACGCGCACGTAGCGCGCATGAGTTGGCTGTGCCAGATGAATATCATCACTCGCGTTGGCTCCCGCGGTGAGCGGTTGTAATGTATTCCATTGCTTTGCATCATTCGACACCTGGATCGAACCCTCTGCGGCGCGCTGAATCCACGTGAGCGCGACGCGATCGAAAGTGCATACTGCGCCGAGATCAACATAGACCCATTCCTCGGCGGACCGCGCGCTCATCCATGCACTCGAGAACACATCCGGCCCGGCCACACGAATGGGCTGCCCCTTGTCAAAGAGCGCAAGTTCGGCGACTCCCCACGTATGCACATTCGCCGCCGAAAGCTGCACACGATACGAATGAAACCTAGATGGCGCCGGGAAGGCAATCGTTTGGAGAAAGCTCGGACCGGCTCCACGCATGTCAGGCCATTCTGTACCGGTGGCGTCGCTGACCTCCTTCCAATTCGCGCCGTCATCAGAACCCAACACCCTGAAGGTCCAGCCTCCGGTAGGTGCGTGGTCGTAGATTTTGCGCAGATACAGATCGATTCGATCTATCTCCGGTGCGTCACCGCCGCCCTTCAGGTCAAACTCAACCCACGGCGATTCGCCCGACACATTCACAGAAGAAACAACGTTGCCATCCAGCAGGAGTTCCCGATTGTTCTTCGGCAATATGCCCGCATCACTGGTCGATGTCTCGATCCACCGCGGCACGGAAGTTTCCTTGATGCCATCTGTAATCAGTTGCGCCGTCAAGTTGTAGTCGTAGGCGCTCGACTGGTACGCCGGTCGATGGAGTGCGAGGTTGCGATACGTGTGCGTGTCCGCCGCCAATGTCGGTCCGGTGTATTCCTTCGGATCGCCGGGATACACTCCAATACCGCGCGTATAAGTCTGGGCCTGGACAGCAAGACTGACACATGCAAGAACAAAACAGAACAGTTTCAAGAATGGCTCCGGATATGAACGACTTGCGCCAACGCCTCTCATCAATGCGAGGCGAGATCGTCTCTGCGCAAGGGAATTCTGGATTCGATGGAACGAGCAAGTTTACGCGTAGGCTTGACTCGGCGCAAACCATGTGCAGATAGTGAGAACAGGCGAAGTCGGATCGACTCAATTATCCCGCGAACCTCTGCATGCGATCAGGCATCCCTTAAGAGAAGGGAGCCATCTCTTGTTCTCGTAGCTATCTCATTCAGGTGCAGTGCAATTGCGGGCGCGTAATCTCCAATCTCCGCCCGACCCGAATACACTGCAATGACGAAAGTTCAATCGCACCCAAGACCTGGGAGAACCCATGCAATTCCTCATTAACGGCAAATCGATCGAGGCCGATTTTGATGTGCGAACCTCGCTGCTCGACCTGCTTCGCGATCACCTCGGCTTACCCGGATCCAAAAAGGGATGCAACCAGGGAGCGTGCGGCGCCTGCACGGTGCTGGTGGATGGTGAGCGCATTCTTTCCTGCCTCGCTCTCGCGGTGCAATATCAAGGGCGCTCGATCACCACGATCGAAGGATTGGCCGACAGCGGGCTGCACCCTCTGCAGCAATCTTTCATTGAGCACGACGGATTCCAATGCGGGTATTGCACTCCGGGGCAGATCTGCTCTGCAGTTGCCATGATCGAGGAGATCAAGCGCGGACTGCCAAGTCACGTGACCGCTGATTTGTCGGCGGATGCAATTGCGCTGAGCCACGACGAATTGCGCGAGCGCATGAGCGGCAATCTATGCCGTTGCGGGGCTTACAACGGCATCGTCGACGCAATCACCGAGGTTTATGCGGAGACTACAGAATGAACACTTTTACTTATGCACGCCCGGGCGATGCAGCGGAAGCGCACCGTTTGGGGTCCGCAATCGAGGCGAAGTATCTCGGTGGCGGTACGAATCTCGTTGATTTGATGCGCGAGGCGCTGGAGCGGCCCGCCGCGCTGGTTGACGTGACCGGCCTTTCCACCACGATCGAAGAACGCGAGGGAGGCGGATTGTTGATTGGAGCCGGGGTCCGCAATACTGCGGTCGCTGAGCATCACGCCGTTCGGACTCGCTATCCCGTTCTAGCACGCGCGATTCTCGCCGGAGCCTCAGCACAGATTCGTAACATGGCAACGGTGGGAGGCAACGTGCTGCAACGAACGCGATGCACCTACTTCTATGACGACGATGGAGCACGGTGCAACAAACGCACGCCGGGGCAAGGCTGCGACGCGATTGAGGGCTTCAATCGGACTCATGCGATTCTTGGCGCTTCGTCTGCCTGTGTCGCGACGCACTCCTCAGACATGTGCGTCGCCTTGGCGGCGCTCGGAGCTATCGTTCATCTTCGCGGGACGAATGGCGAGCGGACCTTACCGATTACCGATTTTCACCTTCTGCCGGAAGGGCATCCCGAAACTGAAACAGCACTACAGCCCGGTGAACTGATCACTGCGATCGAACTGCTGCCGGTGTCGTTTGCCGTCCGGTCAACCTATCGCAAGGTTCGTGACCGTTCGAGCTATGCCTTTGCGCTGGTCTCTGTCGCCGCGGCGCTGGAGTTAAACGATGGGAAGGTAAAGGATGTGCGACTGGCACTCGGCGGCGTTGCTCACAAGCCCTGGCGCGCATTCAAGGCAGAGGCAGCGCTCAAGGGCCAACCCGTAACGGAAACTGCATTTCGCGCGGCAGCGGAAGCGGAGTTGTCCGCGGCAGTGCCGCTGCGCGATAACGCGTTCAAGATCGAACTCGCCAAACGCACCATAACAGCGGTTCTGATGGAACTTGCCACGGAGAAGGCATGAGCGCAATCAAGAATGCGGTACAGGCGGTGATGAAGAAGGCGGTGGAAGTGGCGCCCGACAGCTGGCTTCCGGGCGGCAAGCCTGATCCGCTCATTCAGCATAAGCATGGGTTGATCGGCGCACCGGTATCGCGCGTGGACGGCCAGCTGAAAGTTACCGGGACGGCTCCGTTCGCGGCTGAATTTGCGGTGGAGGGCATGGTCTATGCCGCGCTGGTTTACAGCACAATCCCGAAAGGCCGAATCAAGATGCTGGATACGGCTGCAGCTGAAGCAGCCCCGGGCGTCGTGCTGGTGATGACGCACAAGAATGCGCCGAAGATGAAGCCGACACCGCTCTTCAATACGAGTCCCAAGGCGGCTGGGCCTACCAGTCTGCCAATCCTGCAGGATGATTCGATTCACTGGAATGGCGAAGCGATTGCGGTAGTTCTGGCGGAGACGCAGGAAGAAGCGGATTACGCAAAGTCACTCATTCGCGTGAGCTATGAGGCCGAGCACGGCATGGTGTCGTTTGATCAGGCGAAGATGCATGCCCGCTTGCCGGAGAGTGTTCTGGGCGAGCCCGCAAAGATAGAAAGTGGGGATGCCGAAAAGGCGCTTGCTGCCGCTCGATACAAAGTTGACGTCAGCTACATGACGCCGCGCTACAACCACAACGCGATTGAATTGCACGCGGCAACTCTCTTCTGGGATGAGGATGGCGACCTCTTCATTCATGACGCCAATCAGGCCGTAGTGCAGTCGGCATGGACGATTGCCCAGGTATTCGGGATCAAAGAGGAGAACGTGCATATCACGTCGCCGTACGTCGGCGGCGGATTTGGCGGCAAGACACTTTGGCATCACCATGTTCTCGGAGCTGCAGCGGCGAAGGTCTCAGGGCGTCCGGTTCGAATCGTGCTTTCGCGCGAAGGCGTCTACCGCACCGTGGGCGGGCGTACGACTACCGAGCAGCGCGTTGCCATCGGCGCCAACGCAGAGGGGAAGTTCGAAGCTCTCATTCACACCGGAACCGCCGCGATGACAGCCCACAACGATTGTCCAGAACAGTTCACCTTTCCGGCGCGACACCTCTATTCCGCCGCAAACTTCAAAATGGTGCAGCAGGTCGCGGACATGGATATGCTGGCGAACACGTTCATGCGCGCGCCGGGCGAGTCGATCGGCACGTTTGCGCTGGAATGCACCGTTGATGAGCTTGCCGAGCAAATGGGAATCGATCCGATTGAGCTGCGAATTCGCAACGAGCCAGAAAAGGACCCAACATCGGGCAAGCCATTTTCATCGCGACATATCGTGGAAGCATATCGCGCAGGCGCGGAGCGCTTCGGCTGGGATAAACGGAATTCCAAACCGAGTTCGCATCGCGAAGGCGAATGGCTGGTGGGCATGGGCTGTGCGACAGCGACCTATCCTTACTACCGCATGCCCGGCGGTGCGGCTCGCATCACCCTCACCAAGGATGGTGCCGCTACGATCGAAGTTGCGGCTCATGAAATGGGAATGGGAACAGCTACCGCGCAAGCCCAGGTTGCGGCGGAACGGCTCGGTCTTCCCATGGAATGCGTGCGCGTGAAATACGGAGATTCCTCGCTGGCTGGACAGTTCCTTGCGGGTGGCTCGTCGCAGACCGCTTCGATTGGAGCATCCGTCATCACGGCACAGCGCGAATTGGTAGCTCAACTGCTGAAGCTGGCCGGCAAAGACTCTCCGCTGCACGGATTGAGCGCGGACAAAGTCGGCGGCTTGAATAGAGGACTTTGCAAGCTCGATGAGCCTGCGCGTTGCGAGAGCTATGCGGCCATTCTGCGCCGTGCAAATCGCGACGAAATCACTGCGGAGGCAAGTGCGTCTCCGCCGCTTGAAATGATGCACTGGTCGATGCATTCATTCGGAGCCATGTTTGCGGAAGTTCTCGTGAATGCGATCACGGGTGAAACTCGCGTCAGCCGCTTTCTGGGTTCATTTGACTGCGGGCGCATCCTCAATGCGAAGACTGCCAGCAGTCAGTTTCGAGGCGGCATCATTATGGGTATCGGGATGGCGCTGATGGAAGAGACGCAGTTCGACGAGCGCAACGGACGCATCGCTAATCCCAGCCTCGCCGAATACCATGTGCCCGTGCACATGGACGTTCCACCTATCGACATCATCTGGACCGACATACCTGATCCGCACACTCCCATGGGAGCGCGGGGAATAGGCGAAATTGGCATCACGGGAACCGGCGCGGCAATCGCGAATGCCGTCTATAACGCGTGCGGCAAGCGGGTTCGCGAGCTGCCAATCACACTGGACAAAATACTGACTTAGCGAATCGAGGAGACTACAAATCTTGCGCTATTTTGACGGCGATCTGATGCTGTCGTTTGACTGGGAGAGTTTCAAAGGAGGGGGAT
Source organism: Telmatobacter sp. DSM 110680 (assembly GCF_039994875.1). Taxonomy (GTDB): domain Bacteria; phylum Acidobacteriota; class Terriglobia; order Terriglobales; family Acidobacteriaceae; genus Telmatobacter. Next base: position 373,421 of record NZ_CP121196.1, read on the forward strand.
ATAGAGGTGCAAACAGCAAAAACGGATCTCGCGATCCGTTTTGAGTTTCATCTTCAAATGACTTGGTGCCGAAGAAGGGATTTAAACCCAAGCATAACTAAACACAATATAATCATACAGTTAATTATTCACAAGAGCCCGTGCTATGGTCATGCTAATGTAATTGGCAAGGAAAAGCGCCGTGGCGAACAGCAAAGTGGCTCTGGTGAGAAGAGTCAAAACGGACAAAGGCTGGAGATATTACCCGGCCGCTTACGCCGCGAACGGTAAGGTACAACCCGGACTGGTCATCGCCGATGATAAGGAAGTCAAGTACACGGTTGGGCACTACGCGCTGCGGTACTACCAGGGAACGAGGCTCATCTTTGAGGCTCTCAAGGGAGCCACTCCCGCCGGAGCCGAAGCCAAGCGCATGTTGAAGGAATCGCGCCTATCGGCATTGATCGTCGCAAGAGAAGCCGGAATCGCCATCAAGACATCCGATCCTTTGAAGCGTAAGACTCTCGCTGCCCAGCTCAGTCAATTCCTAACGGACACCGCAGACCGTGGATCACTGAAGGCTTTCGAAGCTTATCGGCTGGCTTGTGGCGAGTTCTTGAAGGTGATCGGACGTCAGTATGCTGACGAGATTGAGCCGGAAGACATCGTGAAGTTCCAGAAAGCACTCGCCGAACGCGGCATGAGCGCACGAACGGTGAGCAACCGCCACACGAACGTGAAGACGTTCCTGAAGTTCTTGGAATACGACACCAAGAAATTGCCCAAGCCCCCCAAGTATGACAAGACCATGCCGGAAATCTATTCCGACAAAGAGCTGAACTCATTGTTCAAAGCCGTGACCTGTCCAAGGGAAAACCTCCTTTACCGGCTACTGCTCCAGACCGGTGTGCGAGAACAGGAAGCGATGTTTCTTGAATGGGAAGACATTGATCGTGAAACGAAGGTGCTGAGACTGCGATCGAAGGTCAAGCGGTGGGGATTCAGGCTGAAGGACTTTGAAGAGCGCGAACTGCCGTTGTCTGATGACCTAATTGCGAGGTTGATGACTTACAAGCGAAAGCATGCTGGTGTCTCTACGTTGATCTTCTCGAGGGACGGGAAACCGGACAGCCACATGCTTCGCACTCTCAAACGGCAGGTTCGGCGCGCAGAACTAGATTGTGGCAAGTGCGATGGGTGCCAGGGAAAGTACAGGGAATGTGAGCGCTGGTTTCTTCACAAGTTCAGGGCGACGTTCTGCACCAAAATGCACCGCAATCCAGAGATAGATCTTAGAACTCTGCAAAGCCTGATGGGCCATTCGGATTTGGCCAGCACCATGCGGTATCTGCGACCGGCAGAAAAGGTGCAAACCCAGGCGCTAGTGAATCGGATGAAGTGGAGCTAAATGGGGCTGACCCGGCGCTCGAAGCGCCGAGCCAGGTTAAGCCGCGATCTTGTGGGATTCCAGCCATTCAGCGATCTCTTTCGGATCGAATCGGACTGACCCCTGAAAGCGGTAGTGGGGGAGTTGGCCCTTCTGGGCCATCTCGTAAACGTGCTTGCGTGACCAGCCGATCGAATCCGCGACAATCGCGGCACCGACCAGTTTCGGCAAGCAGGACACATGGGAGTTGTTTCCCATTGTTCTGACTTTCGCTCGCCATAGTGGCCACCCAGCAAGCCATTAAGGATCACCCCGTGTTGGAATTGGATGTCCAGTCAAAGGCGCTCCGGCCCGAAGCGTCGCGCCTGGTACTGGGGCGCGCTCCGCGGGCCATTCTACCCTCCGCGACGACTCTCAGTCGGTGACGGAGTTGGTTACCCTCGGGCTTGATAAGAGGTTCTCCGTGATTTCAACCCTCATAGCCAGCTGTGATCTCACTCACCTTGAGTCGGACGTGGTTTGGGTTGTCCTTGCTCTGCCATTGAGGAAGAACAAACATCTCAAAGTTGATGTTCGCAGCCTCAGTTTCAAATCGACCGTTCCTGATGCCTTCAATAAGCTGTTCCTTCAACTCTCCGGGCACGTGAAACATGAGGAGGTTTCTATCGCCACTTTTCTTGATGTAGATTTCAATCTGCTTATTCATTCTCCGGCCTCTCAATCGCGCTGATTGCTGAATCAAATTCCATTCATCCCAATTCGTGCGACAAAGGCAGCGACGAAGACCCGAGATTCGAGTTCACTGAGCGTCAGCTTGCTTGCCGGGATCTTGCGTCCAGTGTGGAAGGTCTTCAGAATGCCCGAAACAGCAGATTCCTCCACGCTTGTTTGACTGGATACCTGCTCCACAAGAAAGGGAACTAGGCGGTCGTCCTCCTCGATGTCGCGGTGCAAGCGATCCAGAACATCGGACCACAGAGTTGGCCGTTGTTGGAGCACTGTACCGACAGCGGTTGCTAAGAAGTCTTTCGGCCCGCGTGCCCACTGTCCCATAAGCGGGGGAAGAGCGAAATCCATCCAGTAGGCTATATAGGCATCTTTCAGAGAATCCAAAGCTGCGCTCTCATCAGTGCTTGGCGCCCATGTACCCACAATCGGGAGGCATTCCCCTGTATCATCGATGCCAAAGTTGGGATGATAGTAAAGATAACCACGCGAACCGAGAACAAAATACTTAAAGCCCCAAACGCCACTCACCATGCTGTCTGTTACTGAGCAGCGAATTACCCATTCCGGCTCAGCCCCTAAAAAGGAGACGAGAACCGTTTCCGGATTCTCGTCCTCAAGCTTCTCCTCGGCTTCGCTCTGAAGCGCATCATTATCACGAAGCACTTGGATTAGTGCTTCTCTAATGCTGGGCAGAGACTCCGGAGCGATCTTGCGTTTTGACTTTCTCTTGCCAATGGTTCGAGCGATTTCAGAGTCTAGCGCTCTTTGAATGTCCACTGATGAAACGGTGCTCCATGGGTGAATTACCTTGGCCTCTGCTCCTGAAGTTTTCATTTAAAGCCTCCCTATCTTGCAGAGTGTTGCGATCAAGCAGCAAACACCCCACTTGATCGCTTCCTCTGTTGTTCCCGATGCACCAGGCCAGAGAGCCAATCCGGTGGCGTTGGGCATGCATAGCGTAGAAAGAGCCTGATGGCCCTCTTGGCTCCCGTTCATTGAATACCTCCTGCTGATCCAACGCTTGGCTCGAATATGTATACACCCGAACTCGCCGTGTCAGCGAGGTTCAGGATTGGCTGGACAAGTTCGCCCTCTGCAATCCCGCAGCAGGTTAGCTGCACGATGAAACTGTTAAGATCTGTTCCCTTTGCTGAGAGGATCCACTCGTTTCCCCTGTACTTGAATCCTTCCCAGGCCTGCTTACGCTTCCAGTACGTGAGCTCGAGGTAGATGTCGTCTTGCGGCCTGGAGGTATACAGCATCGTTCGGCGTTCATCATCCTCACGATATGTTGCGAGGTCGAACCAGTAGCACGATGCAATTAGAAATTGCGCGGCTCCGGGATTCGCAACCGATGGCAGACCGATGAAGTGAATGACTATCGGAAAGCCGGCCAAAAGAGCGGCCGGTCCACGCCAGTGCGGCTGGATAACCTCAGGGAGGAGACAGACAATCCCACCTCGGCGAAGTGCTTCGAGCATCTCTTGCCTATTCTTCGCTGTTTGCACTTGCTGACTGGGATCTGATTTGATTTCTCAACGAATCGCAACCCGTTCGGGATTGTCGCGCTCGCGTCGGACGAGACGGACTGGACGTGGTTGCCTTCGATTCTGTCTCCGAAAGACAATCGCCGTTTAGGTTTTCAGTCCGTTTCGGGTCATGGATCTTCAATTGGCTCTGGGGCTGCTGCGAATTAGACTTCGTCATGAGAATTCTCCTTTTAGTCGCATTCGACAGAGTGTCCGGGGCGGCAAGCTGGAATCAAATCCCCCGAAGTCCTTTTCCACGATGGCAGGCGGACCAGCCTGTGAACCACACGAAGCGACGAAACCACGTGTGGTCCTGCGTCTGAAAGCAATCGACTACTCCAGCGGGAGCGGTCAGCCGGGCACAACGCGTTCACGCACTCGCTGCGGTGCGAGGCCGGGACCGAAGCATGTTCGAGTTTGAAGCCAGAAAACACAAAACCCTCCAGAGCGGAGGGTCAACTCTTACCCGCTTCTTTGTTCCCCGTTGGGAACCACATCTTCTTTCGCGTCCACCTTGCCCGGGTCGGCAGGTTGGCATGGGCGTTGACCCAACTCTTGATGTTGCATAAAACGTACCACGGCTTTGGGACCGCGTTCAAGCGAGATTGAGCAGGAAAGTGCGAGCCGGCAGTAGTGGTGCAGTTTGACTGATCCACTTATAGGCGCAGCAAAACAGCTTGAATTGCCTAACCTTTCGCGGGCTCATTCAGGACCGCGCGCGGTGACCTGATTCACTTCCTCTTTTTCTTCTTCGACTTGAACTAGCCGTCTCATCGGAAGTTGCCTGTAAACGGCCGCGGCGTCTCTCAATATCTTCGCTTTCGTCGTCTCGCCGAGAGGAAGCGAGTCGGCAAGTTCTTCAAGCGATTCTGCAACAAAGGTAGTGTCCCGAACTATTCGTGTCGTCTTTGTCATGCCCAAAGTCTACGCCGCGCGTTAACTCCTGGGATTATCTAGCTGATAACAATGAGGAAAACCTCCACTGCCCAATGAATTAGCGTTCAGTTTTAGGGATTCTTCTCAAGCCACAGCCGGTATTCTTCCGCTTCTTCAGAATCGGTCAGGCTCTCTGGCACGCACCCTATGGCTTTCATGGTTTCGAAAATCTCCTCCCTGTAGGCGGGATCATCCTCATCATGAGGTTCCGGGTCGTCGAACATCTCTCTTGGTCTCGGCTCCTCTCCCTCGAATTGGCTAAGATCCTCAAACTCAACCGTCGTGCCCCTGGCAGGGAAGGTCTGATACGACAGCGAAGTGGGTCCCGGGATTTCCAATCCATGCACTAAAGCTTCAGTCGCGAGGTGGGCGATGTCGCCGGCGGGAACGGATACTGGTAGGCCGACGAAGTAGTTGGGAGATCCGTTCGGTTCCTTTTCCGGTGTCGCTTTGTTTACTTTACCGGTCGGAGCGTTCCACCCGTTCTCGCGCAACCATGATGTCTGGCGGCGGTTCAGTCGATCCTTGCCCTTCAGGAAATGGTTGCTGGAGACCTCAACTCGCATTCCCTTCTCACCATCGCAAGCGAACTGAACATACCGATCGCAGCGCTTGGCGTTAATGATTAGGTATTGATCTTCTTTCAGCTTCGAGAGCGCAAGGGCGAGCTTCTTGGAAAAATAGGTCCAGGCGCGGGATAGGGTTTTGAGAGAATCTCGATTGCGAGAGACGGCGCGGTTTTCGATGCTCTTACTCATGGCGCACTTCCTTGCCTTTCCCTCCGACAGCAACTTGAGATGAGGCTGTAATGCAGGAAGAGGAATGCTACACCCTAGCGCTTGATGGAACGTGGTTGCTGGCTAGGCAGGCGTCGGTCCAATAGAGTCTCGTCGCAAGTTTGGCCGCGGAAAGATTAATTATATTGACAATTAGGATTGTCACTGTAACAATAATACTTGTATGGTCGTTCCAGAAGAAAACAAGCTAACCGGACCAGGTTGGACGGTCGATGAGTTGATCGCGACCGCCGAGCAGATCATGTCGTCTGATCCAAAGCTGTTCGATAGCAACAAGGAACTTAATGTCCGGCTGATCAGGGATTACGTTGTCCGGGAATTCATTCCGCGCCCGGAGCGGGTGGGAAGGGAGGCTCGGTTTGGCCTCGATCACCTTGTGCAACTCCTCGCGGTGCGACTGCTCTTGCGTAGCCAGAAGTGGTCACTGCCTGCGATCAAGGCTAGCTTTACGACGACTAGTTCAGAAGACCTACTAAACGGATTGCTCGCGCCAGTAAGGTCGCGAATTGAATCCGAATTTCGGAAGACCACGGTGCAGGTACAAAGTCGGTCTCGAGGCGTCACCGAAACAGCACGAACGCCCGAGTTGAATGCTGCCCAGTTGCTCATTGAGCAATTTAAAAAACCAAAGCGACCTCAAGCCAAGGCTTTGGATATGCCGCTTTTTAGCAGGGCATCGCGTGCAATTCCGTCGCCTTCAGGGATGGCGACCCAACGAACGAGCGACATCAGCAGAAAGATGCACGTCGAACTCGAGCCCTGGTGCGAAGTTGTGATTGATGCTCAGCGGATGAAGTCGCTGACGCGGGAAGAAGTTGAACGCCTTGGAGAGGCACTGAAGAGCCGTCTGCGTGACGAGACGGCGCGCTGAAGGGAGCGTAAGTTTATGTCGAATGGCTTTGATCTCAGCTTGACTGCCGCACGGCCCGCGTTGCTGGCTGATCGGGACAATACCGTTGATGTGCTGATCCGCGTTCAGGCTCCAGACGCGCCGAAGAGCGGGCTTCCGGACCGCCCGCGCCTGAATCTAGCCATTGTGATCGATCGCTCCGGTTCGATGCAGGGTGAACCTCTGCATGAAGCCAAGCGGGCGGCCGGATTCATCATCGATAGCCTGAAGGCTACTGACCGCGCATCCGTGGTGTCTTATGACGACACCGTGCGGGTCGTCGCCGAGAGCCGACACGTGGAAAACAAAGCGTACTTCAAGAACGCGGTTTCCCAAATCCAATCGGGTGGCTCAACGAACCTGCACGGCGGCTGGCTGAAAGGCGCGGAGGAGGCTGCGGGGCATCTGGATCCGGAATGCAACAGCCGTGTACTTCTGCTCTCCGATGGCCAAGCCAATCACGGCGAGACGAATGTCGATGAGATCGCCACGCAGTGCGCGAAGCTGGCTGACAACGGGGTCACCACTTCGACCTACGGGCTGGGGCACTCCTTTAACGAGGAGCTCATGGTGGCCATGGCACGGTCTGGGCGGGGAAACAACTACTACAGCGAGGCTGCGGAATCACTGCTGGAGCGTTTTCATGAGGAATTCTCGTTGCTCTCGTCGCTTTGTGCACGCAATGTCCGCTTGCTTCTGACTCCATTGCCTGGAATCCGCTGCGAAATGCTGAACCTTTACGAGGCTGGAAAAGATGGATCCTGGCGACTGCCCGACCTTGTCTATGACGGCGAAGCCTGGGCCGCGGTGCGGTTGCATATAGACGCGAAGAGCTTGCCTGTTGTCGGCGAGATGTTGGCGCTGCTGCAGGCATCCGTGGTTTATCTCGATCTCGACGGGGCTGAGTGCCAGATCCCTGAGACTTGGCTGACGCTGCCGGTTCTCACCGAAGAGAAGTTCCACGCGACCCCCAAGAACGGCGATGTCATCCGCCGCGCAACAGAGGCGGAGGCCGCACAACTGCAGGAGTTCGCGAGCAAAGCTGCGAAGCGGCGTGATTGGGGCCAGGTGAACCGACTCTTGGCGACGGCGAGGGAAATGGCTGCGCACAGCCCATGGCTCGCCGAGATCGTAGCAAACCTTGAAACGCTGGCGGCGCAGCAGAATGACGTGCTGTTTAGTAAGGAAGCGCAATACGGGGCGCGCAGCATGGGTTCGAGACTCCGCTCTAAGACAGAGTTCGCCGCCAACTTCGCCGACAGCGCCGTGCCAAGCTACCTGCAGAGAAAGGTCCGCCAGGGTGCCAGCGGACATTATGGCCAGCCGCTCGAGGGGGAAAAGTATCAGCTTGAACTTTTCGACAACTATCCGGTTGCCCTGATCGATGGCAAGCGAGTTTTGCTGGATACCGGTTCGCCGTTCAGCGTGGGCAACGGTGACCGGTTTGAAATCGCCGGGCAGCCGTTCCGGTTCCAGGGTCAGTTGGGAGTCACTACCGACAAATTGTCGCAGTGGATGAACACGCAGATCGACGCCCTGCTCGGGACTGATGTGCTCTCCAAGTTTGTGGTCGCACTCGATTGGTGGAACAGCACTGTAACCTTCTCGCCGCAAGGGAGCAAGCTGCTGGGTGAAGACTTGCCGGTAGAACAATTGATGGGGACCCCCGTGCTCAAGCTCCGCACAACGGCCGGCAAGTGCAAAGCGTTGTTCGACACGGGCGCCAAGCTTTGCTACATGCCCAGGAGCGCCGTGGCGGACCTGTTTCCAGTCAATCACGTGAGGGATTTTCACGTGATGGGCGGACCTTTTGAAACGGACGTTTATGAAGTAGACGTCAAGATTGCCCAACACTCCTTCATCGCCAATTGCGGCGTGCTTCCAGAAGCACTTGCTTCCCTTGTGGGCAAAGCGACAGGCATCGAGTGGGTTATTGGCACGGATTTGCTCCGCCAGGGAGCGATCGGACTTGATCTTCGCCACAATCACGTCACTGCATCCTGGCAACCGGCAGGGACACCTTAGTGGTACCAATCCAACAAATCGAGAAGACGCTGTGCAAGGAGTCGCAAGGAGACCTGAAAACATGACTATGAATAACAAAGAGACTGAACAACTCCACCTGACCAGCAGATTCACGAGTGCCGTCGACTATGCGCGTCACATCCACATCGAGCGACGGAAGGGAACCGACATTCCTTATATGGCGCATCTTCTGGGAGTGGCATCCCTGGTCATGGGAGAGTCAGGGCATGCCGGGTTTCCGGTCACGGAAGAAATGGTGATCGCCGCCCTCCTTCATGACGCTGTCGAAGATCAAGGAGGATTGCCGCGGCTAAAAGACATCGAGCAGAACTTCGGTTCAAATGTGGCGCGCATGGTCGAGGGACTGTCAGACAGTCTTTCCGAGGATCCCGGCTATAAACAACCGTGGCTTGAGCGCAAACAGACTTATATCCAAAGGCTTCGCGATGAACCACCCGATGTCAAGCTCATCTCGGCGGCCGACAAACTCTATAACGCGAGAGCAATACTTGAAGACTACCGGGAGATTGGACCACGGATCTGGGAACGATTCAAACGAGGCCGACAGGACCAGCTTCGGTATTTCAATGAACTCCTCAATGTCTACACGTTTGCCGGAGGGAGCCGGATTGTTGAAGAACTGAAACATGTGATCAACGAGCTGGAAGTGATATCGAAGGATGAGGAACAGGCTTAGACTTCGCGCCCGCATCGGGACGATCAGAGTTCAGGAGGAAGTGTCAATGTGGATCTTTACCAAGTACGGCTTCTTTTCTATAGCTTGTGCCAACAAGGCTGAAAGTAGGGAAATCGACCCGAGCGTAGTGATGGTTCGTGCCAGGCTGAAGAAGCACTTGCAGAATCTGCAAGAAAGGTTTAAAGACACGAAGATTGCAAAGCTGGCAATAGACTCTTCTGCCGGGACCGACTACAAGTACAGGATCGTAATGCCTAAATCCGAGTGGGTGTCAGCACTATCGGAGATGGCAACGGAACAGACGTGGCGAAACTTCAAGAACGAGGCCGGTCTCTTTCAGCGCGTTCACAATCTAAGCAGTCGTTATGTGGATGCTCTGCATGAAATCTGGGGTGTGATGCACGGGCTGCAAGTGTCCGAGCACAATGACGCGTCGATCAAGAGGGACAGGTAACAGACAAACTCCAATCGTTCTGCTATCGTTTCTGCCATCTTGATATATGCTGGCTCGACGAAGGCAGGTGGCCGTTAGCTTGGTTTCGCCTGCCAAAGATCCGATAGAAGACCAGGGTTAGATCTAGATTGCAATAAGTTAGCGAATTGAGATAAAAGTGGACCCCTTCGTCGATCAATTAAAGCACCTCTGTGTCGCGTATCCCACCCGGTCGAAGTGGGTGTTTGTCCCGAACCACTCAATCGGTCTCACTTTGGGCGAACGGATCGTCCTCCAAGGTACGAACTGGCTCAATCTGCGATTCGTTACGCCGCCCGACATTGCATTGCGCATGGGAGCCCCGTTCCTCGTCGAACGCGGCATTGATCCCTCCGAAGAGGGACTTGGTCCCGCGCTCATGATGCGACTATTGCTCGAGCTTCCCCAAAAGGGTGGCTACTTTCGACCACTCGCTGACCAACCGACAATGGCACAAGCGCTCTGGACGACAATGCACGAGTTGAGTATGGCTGGCATCCGGTCAAAGGACCTGAAGACTGAAGTGTTCTCATCCCCCGCCAAGCATGGCGAACTCGTTGCGCTGCTCGATGCATACGATCGCTTTCTCAAGCAGAACGACCGCGGCGACATGGCCGCGGTGTACGAGGAAGCAGCAAAGCACCAGGATTGGTGTCCCATTCAGTCTAAAGATTGCTGGACTGAACTCCCCGATGTCGTCTGGAGTCCACTTCAGCGCTTGCTTATGGATTCGATGCCAGGAGAGCGGCTCGATCCGCAAGCGTTCAACCTTGTCGGTGTGTCTGTGCCGCGACGGCTGAAATCGCGCCATGCCCAACGCCTGGCTGCGGACCTCGGGACCAATGAGTTGGCCTATTTGATGAGTCCGCCAAGTGTGCCGGCGAGGATCACAGCTGAGGCGAAGATCGCGTTGTTCCACGCAGGCGGCCACGAAGCGGAAATCGAAGAGGTCTTCCGCCGGATTCTCGCTAGCGGCGCGTCTTTAGATCAGTTCGAAATCGCCTGCGCGTCGGATGCACACGTTGCGCTGATCTGGGAGAAGGCGCTTCGTCACAATTGGCCGGTGACACTGGGTCCCGGCATTCCCGCGACGCTTACACGTCCGGGCAGAGCGTTGATCGGATTCTGCGACTGGATCGAGACGGACTTTTCTGCCGGCCATCTGCGTCGCCTGCTTGAATCTGGAGATTTGACTTTTGAACTAGAGACGGAAGGCTTCACGGCAGGACAAGCTGCAGGTTTGCTCGCACGTGCCGATGCCGGCTGGGGCCGTGCAACATACAAGCTCGCGCTGGAGCGACTTCACAAGAGTTATGAATCTCGCTCCGCGGACCCGGATGGACCGGAAGAAGATCGAGCTGAGGCGCGGAAAAAGGCTGACCGTACATCAAGAGTTCTGGTTTGGGTCACGGCATTGCTGGCATCACTACCGGAGCCGACGTCGGACGGCAAGGTCCCGCTGCAGGCCGTGGTAAATGGCGTTCTAGGTTTTCTTGAGCGCACTGCAACACGGAACAGCGCACTCGATCACCGCGCGGCGATGGCTTTGCAGGATTATGTCAGTGACCTGCGCGCGCTCGAGGCATTCTCATGCTCTTTGTCGGAGTCACTGCGGTTTGTGCGCGAACGGGTGACCTCACTGAACGTAGCTCCAGAGCGCCCTCGCCCCGGGCACCTATATGCATGCAGACTCGCACAATTGGGGTATGCAGGGCGATCCCACCTCTTTGTTGTTGGCTTAGAGGAGGGGCGCGTCTTTTCGTCGTCGACCGAAGATGCGATTCTGCTCGATACCGAACGCGCTGGAATTACGGCCGATCTGCGATTGTCGACCGACAGGATCGACGAAGCCGTTTATGTCGTTCTGACGCGGCTGGCTGCATCCGGTGCCTCGGTCACATTCTCATATTCGTGCCGCGACACAAGAGAATTTCGCGAGACTTATGCCTCATGGCTGATGCTGCAAGCTTTTCGACTGCAGCGAGGCGACCCCTCGCTCTCCTACCACGAACTGAAGGCAGCGCTTGGAGAGCCGAAATCTGCTGTTCCGGATGACCGTCAGAGTGCACTCTCCCCCGGCGCATGGTGGCTGCGCAGCGTTGTCGGCACAGGCGAGACCGGAATTAGCGTTTTGGGTCAGACATTCACAGGCGTTGCGAATGGGCTGATTGCAGAAGGCAAGCGGCAGTCAAACGAGTTCACGGAATTCGATGGATTCGTGCCCGGTGCGGGGCAAGTGCTCGATCCTTGTGCACCCGAAGCCGCTTTCTCTGTGACAGAACTGGAAAAGGCCGCCGAGTGCCCGTTTCGGTTCTTCCTTAAACGCGGATTGGGAGTGCGACCCATCGACGAAAGCGAGCGGGACAAGGACGTATGGCTCGATCCGCTGACTCGTGGTTCGGAGCTGCACGAGCTTTATGCCGCGCTGCTACGTCGCGCCCGTAGCGAAAACCGCCGCGCGAACAATGGTGATGGCGAATGGTTCATGGCGCTCGCGAAAGACCGACTAAAGAGGTTGAACGAGGAGATGCCCGCCGCGACGGCGGAGATACTGGAGCGGGAGTCACGGGACTTTCTGGCGGATGTGGCGCTATTTCTGGATGCTGAATGCGCCGTCTCGCCGGCAATGCCAATCGGATTAGAAGTGTCATTTGGACGACCACTCGATGACGACAATGAGCCTCTGGCTCGGCCAGAAGCTGTTGAGATTGATTTAGGAGAAGGACTTACATTCCGGTTTGCTGGTCGCATCGATCGCATTGACAAAGTCGGTGAGGCTTCGTTCGAAATACTCGACTACAAGACCGGCGGCTTCTGGCGAGACAAATGGCGCGGAGTCTTCGATGGAGGACGCCGTCTCCAGCACGCGCTGTATGGACTTGCCGCAGCCGAACTGCTCAAGGCGTCTTATACAAATCCGAAGATCACGGCTGGCATCTATTACTTCTCGAGTCACCGAGGACACCAGGAACGCGTGAGGATCCCTGCACCGACGAAAGCTGCCATCGCAGCCGTCATTGGCGACCTGCGAGATCTGATCATCAAGGGAGAATTCGTTCGCACGCCAGACCAAGACAACTGCACGTATTGTGACTACGCCGCAGCCTGCGGCGAAAAGAATAACCTTCAGGCTAAAAACAAGCAGTTGGATTCAAAACTCGAGGTTTATAGAAAGCTGACCGCCCATGTCTGACTCGCGCGCCATCGACCAGGAATCACGCCGTATAGTTCGCGAGGAGTTGGTGACAAACATCCTGCTCGAAGCGGGCGCAGGCTCCGGTAAGACACAGATGCTTGCAGAGCGCATGGCCGCAGGCGTGGCTGCCGGTGTCTACAAAGTCGAGCAAATGGCGGCGGTCACATTCACGCGCAAGGCAGCTTCGGAGCTGCGCGGTCGCTTTCACCTCGCCCTCGAAAGCCAGCTTTCTAAAGCGCGTGAGACTTCTGTCGGCGATACGGATGCTGAGCGCATAAACCGCATTCAGTCGGCTCTCTCCAATATGGAACGCTTTTTCGGGGGGACCATTCACTCCTTCTGTGCTCGTCTGCTGCGCGAGCGGCCGGTTGAGTCTGGTGTTTCTCCCGGCTTCACAGAACTCGACGAGGTCCAGGACATTGAATTGCGCCGGCGAGTGTGGCGGGATTTCATTGCGAGCAGACGCGAATGCGGCGATCCAGTAATGATCGCCTTGTTAGAAGCCGATTTACGTCCGCGGGACTTGGATTCAGCCTTTGCGACAATTTGCGCAAATGACGACGTCGAGTTTCCAGCCGGTGAAGGCGCTTGTCCCGATCCGAAACCTGCTCGTGAGGCGCTTGAACAATTCTGGGTGGAACTGCGACAAGAGCTGCCCACCGTCATCGATCCCAAAACAACCTGCAAGATTCAGGACAAGGCACGACAGTTCCAGGGACTTTTTCGCGTCTCGCAACACCGCCTGGAGCGTCCTTCGGTCGTTGCATCTTTGCTGGAGATTTGGGATTGCGAATCCAAGATCGTCCAGAAGTGTTGGGCGGATGCTCCGGCCGAGAAGAAACGCCTGCGCGACCTGATAGAAGGGCTTCATGGCGACTTCCACACCAACGTCGTGGTGCCTTACCTGGCGCAGTGGCGTCAGTATGTTTATCGATTGTCGGTGACGCTTCTCATTCAAGCGCGAGAATCTGCTGGTGCGGAGCGCCGCCGCATCAACTCCCTGAACTACGGTGACCTGCTTAATCTGACGGCTCGTGTGCTCCGTGAAAACGAACCCGTACGGAGGACACTCCAACAGAAGTATAAATTTCTCTTGGTAGATGAATTTCAGGACACCGACCCTGTGCAGGCAGAGATTCTCTTTTGGTTGGCGGAGGACATTGCGTCTTCGTCCGCCATGGAGCACAAAAGCCCGTTGGACTGGCGGACGCTCCCGGTCCGGCCGGGGGCGCTGTTCGTCGTAGGCGACCCCAAGCAATCCATCTATCGGTTCCGAAGGGCTGACATCGACATCTACAACGTTGTTCGGCGGCGCTTCAGTGATCCAACAGTTGGTCGTGTCGTTCCACTCACCCTGAACTTTCGGTCGGTGCCGCAGTTGTGCAACTGGGCAAATGAGGTGTTCATAGGCCGTTTCCCCGCTGAACCAACGCTCTATGCTCCTCGCTTTGCTCCACTCGATGCAGATACTAGCAACTTGTTATCCGGCGGCGTTTACACCATCACTCATAGTTGCAAGGCTCAGGATGTCCAGGCACAAGACGCCGCTAAGATTGCGACACATATTCGCGCGGAAGTAGATGCCGGGCGCCGTCGGTTCAGAGACTTTCTGATTCTCACCAGGAAGAAGCGAGATCGGATTGCGCCTTATGCCGACGCGCTGACATCGCTAAACATCCCCGTCGAGGTGAGCGGAGCGGGTGCCTTTGGCGAGTCGACCGAAGTTGAAGCGTTGACGGTTCTACTACGTGCCCTTGCCGATCCGCAGGATGCCGTATCGCTTATCGCAGTTCTTCGCGGGCCGTTGTTCGGGCTGAGTGACCCGGAACTGTTCGCGTTCAAGCAAGCGGGTGGATGGTTCAGCCTGTTCTACGATCCTGGCGACGCAGCTGAAGCAATGCCGCATTCACGGACACACACCGCGCTGCGTGCGTTGCGGCAATACTACCGGTGGACTTCGATCCTCCCAGCTGCAGCGGCATTGGATCGCATCCTCGAGGACACCGGGTACCTCGCACTAGCGGGAACCACGCCGGGCGGCGCAAATGCAGGGGATGTCTTGCACGCAGTCGACCGCGTGCGTCGGGTAACAGAGGCAGGAGGAAGTCTCGCCGACGCGGCCGATTCCTTGGAGGCAGACAGCGAAGCGGCAAGCGAGGTTGAATCTCTTCCTCTTGAGCCGGGGCGTACCGACGTTGTAAGGCTGATGAATCTTCACAAGGCAAAAGGCCTTGAAGCGGCAGTTGTCTTCCTGGCAGATCCGGCTGGCGGTGTCGCGGCTCACGTCGATGTTCATATTGAAAGGACCGAGCTGAAAGCGCTTGGTTGGTTGAAGATTGTCCGAAGGAATGAAAGATCGTTCTCGACCAAGTTGCTTGGCGAGCACGAGGATTGGCCGGTCCACGAAGCCGCGGAAATGCCTTATCTGCAAGCCGAAGAAGATCGGCTCCTCTATGTTGCCGCTACTCGTGGCCGGGAGGCTTTGGTTGTAAGCCGTTGGACAGGAGGACGCATAAAGTCTCCGGCCTGGGGCGTTCTAAACGATTCGCTGTCGCTGGCGTCGGAGCTGTCTCTTCCATTGACCGCCAGCGTGCCTGCCGTCGGGCCGCTCGATTGCAGCGATGACCTCGTGGCGGCCGCCGCAGCCAACCAGGCCGCAGCGCATTCGCTTTCGTCACAGCCGTCCTGGCACGCGACCTCTGTCACGAACGAGGCGCGACACATCGCCAACATTACTCCTTCGCTGGTCGTCTCCGCTGACGACCCGTCGAAGGTGTTAGCAGTCGACTCGCCGTCCCATCGAGCCGATGCCGGCCTGGCATGGGGCACACTGATTCACGGACTTCTTGAGCATGCAATGCGCCATAAGAACGCTACATCGGAAGACTTGAAACGTCTGGGAATGTGGCTGACCGTTGAAGAGCCCCAGCTGCGTCAAGTGCTTGCCCCGGCCGTGAACACGGTCCTTGCTGTGTCAAAGCTTGACTTCTGGGATGAAGCCAAGAAGTCAGAATGCTCCGTGGAGGCTCCGTTTGCTTTCGCCGAGAGCCCCAGGGTGATTCTCAACGGGGTTATCGATTTGTTGTTCGGCCACGATGGACACTGGCGGATCATCGACTACAAGACCGATCTCGATTCGACTAATCTGGGGGCTTCCTACCAGGCGCAGCTCAACATGTACGAGCGCGCTTTGGGTAGTGTGGGCATTCAAGACGTAACCAGCGCCCTGCAGCCTGTAAGAAGCTCGGATGGATAAGTGATGTGTGGAACGAGGGACCTGTGCCATTCCATCTAGCAAGTTTCGTACCCGAATTTGACCAGGTATGCCTACAGAAATATGGGCGGACATACGATCTCATTGCCCTTGAATCGGTTTTTTGCGATCTCGCGAGCGGCAAGCGTCATCTGACGGCAAAGGACGTTGGCAAGCTTTTCAACGCAGAGACCACGCCTTACGGGAAATATTGGTCACGGCCCCACATGAAGACGCTGGAAGAGGCGCTTCGGGAGAAGCGTATCAACCTGAAGTTAACTGGCACGGATCGACAAGCGTTGATTGAGAATCTTCTTTCAGTGTTCCACAACATCGCAACAGTGTCGTTACTATTGCGGTTTGTTCATCCTCGGCAATTCGGGATTTTCAGCTCTCCGGTGATTCATCTCCTTCTGGTGACGCGACCTTCTGCAATTAGTCTTTATCTTGCCTATTGCGATGAGTTGGAAAAATGGCGCGACCATTTCAAGATGGCATCTGTTGCGCAAACTGAAACAGCATTGTGGGCATTCGCGGAGTATGCAAAGCTCGCAGACGGCGATTCCCATGCTGCATCTGCACTCCGTGAATTCGACGAGGACATGTGGATCCAGCGCGAGCGGGCTGCTCAAGTGATCCGCCCGTTCTTTCGCCGATTTGGTCGCCTTCAGCTTGCAAGAGTCTTGCTGGATGAAGACTGGATTTTATCCGGGAAGATCGCGGCTGAAGAGTACGAGCGACTGCTGAATTGTGTTTCGATCCGCCTGCACAAAAGACCCCTGACCTTTCAAAAGGGCGCCGCGCCGGCTCTTGTCCAGGAACTCGCAGACAAAAAGTACATTCGCGTAGAAGACCGGACGGATTTGGATCGAGTCTGGGAGACGCGGAACAAAGTCATTCACCCACTGGGTAAGCGCGCTGAACGAGAAGAAGTCGAGGTAATGATTGACTATATTGAGCGCATCGCTCTCCCGTGGGATGGTTCCAGTTTGAAGCGAACTCCTAATCGATCCTAGCCATATTTATTACATGTTGCGGTCTTGTTGCACTTTATCGAGTATGAGTCGCCATCTTCTCAAGTAGAAGATCTAACACATGCTCGATATTACGAGGCGTGTACATCGCTTCTCGCGCATATTTGTGGTCAAGAACAGCGTCAAGGTCCGCGAACCTCACCGGAAGGATGTTGTTGAATACGCGGACGGAAGCTTCGCGTGCCGGTCTGCTGTTCATGCCAGTATTGGCCCAGCAAAACAGCCAGAGGACACCTCTGTGCGCGGACTGTTCCGTCGGGGCTCACCTTCCAGTGGTCGTCGATAGCCTTGGCACACGTACCGTGTGGAATGGAGAGTCAACTGCCTGGTGGCCTCCTCAACAGATACGCTCAGCTTCATCTCTTCATTGCTCAGGTGACAGTATTGCTTCATATAGTGCAGTTAAGCGCAATCCTATGCAATTGTCTGTTGTCCGAGAATTCTGCGCTCCAATTCTCGCTTGACGGCGTTGCTTTCTTGATCGGCTCCTGGCCCGCAGACAAGCTCGCTAAAGTCGCTCCATAGAATGATTGTCAGGTTCTGTGAGATCCGCTTTAACAAATCCGAATCTCGGTGAGGTAGGTCGTGAGCCAATAGGCCCGGATCATTTTTGTAATTGTCCACCAGTTGCACGTATGACCGAGCAGCGTCTACGTCCTTCACCAGAAGCCAAAAGATGGGAAGCCTCGTACCAGCGCTCTCGATTAGACAATCGATATTCCGAATAATTTGGTTCCGCTGTGGATCGTAGCTCGTTTTCATTGACAAATCTGAACCCAGCTTGGCCTCGATGTACGCCAGAAACTGCTCGTGCTCGATGACAATGTCGATCTCTGATGAGCCTTCTACTGGATCGGGCATTCGCGCTCGAGTTATCCACTCGGGATTCCCCGATTCCAGCATTCTTTTTCGACTGCGAGCTTCGTAGTCCGACGGCGCTCGGACCGCTGTCCACAGTTTTGGAGTTGGAAGGGATCGATCATCAAATGGAAAGTTCAGTTCTCTATTACGCCGTCGCGCTGCGCTGACCAGATGCCCCCACCATCCCGCAGGGAATTGAGCAAGCAGAATCTGGAAGAAGTTCCATGTAACCCAGTCCTCGCTGTTGGGAGAATGCAGAATTCGGTCCATGTCTCCGGCCTTTCGGCCTTTGGGCAGGTCGAGCAATTTCTGAAGATTCAAGATGGGAAATGCCGCGCTTGACTGAGGAACAATGGATTGAACTGCCGGTGGAATTGCTCGAATCGGTGGCACAACTATCACCTGCGGATCCGCCGTTTTGTTCCCAAGGCCTGGTTCAGATTGAATTTCCTGAATGTGATGAATCCTGTTGCATTCTTGAGTGTGGTCATGCCAGAAAGCCAAGTCTCCGGTTGGATGGGTCGGGGCATCGAGAGAGTATTGGGCTTTCTCATGGATCTCATCAGCAGTCCACCGAAAGTCGCGGGGACTGTATTCCTTGACCCTATTTCGAATCGAGTAATCTCGGATACTCCAGCTCGATCCGCTGTTCCCGCGTTCAAAGAAAAACACGAATGAGTTTGGAGTGATCTCGGGAAGGAACAGCATGCGCCGCTTTTTGAAGGACATTGCGGAAGATCTCCTAGAGGAATCTGAATTTGCTGATTGAATTCGGTCGCGATTATACGCTCGTGATTAAAAGACCATCCGCCATCCCGAGCCATTCTGTTCTAGGTCATCTATACGGTTGAGGCGCTCGGAGATTGGAGATCTGACCCCGGCCTTTTCAGGGCGTAAATAAGCTACCTATACGACGTAGGAGCATGCTGAAATACGTGGTAATACGCATAAGACGCACCAATCACGAGTGGAGATTCAGGGTGGAAGAAAGCGCGAACAAGGGCTGAAGTCTGCCGTCTTTTTAAACCGTCATGAGATCAAGAGATGGGCTGAAGTCTGAAAACTTCAGCCCGCCTACCGAGTGCATTTGAACAATCCTTGATTGCGATCTGTCGCATACCCAGCTAGACGCTAGATGGGATCGCAGTTCGGGTCTCCCTTGAACACCATAACGCTGATAGGCGTAAACGTCCCCGACCCATCAATCATGAACGCGATCTGGTACTGAACTTTCACGTTCGGATCGCCGCCCTTCGAGACTAATTGAAAACGGTCACTGTATATACCGAGTATCGGCGGCACATCCGCAGGAGTGGAGGACAGATCCTGCTCGTGGTTAACGTAGTTGAACACATACTTGCCGCCGTTATTATCCGTTGCCGTTCCGGTCGCGTTCGATTGAATCTTGGTTGTGAAGGTGCCGTCGTGGTTCTTCGAAGTGTGAACAACAAAGTGATACTGACCGTTCAGCGTGACTTGCAATCCGCTGACACTGGAGCAGGCCGGACTGAAGGTTGCATTGACGATCGGGATGTAAAACTGTTGGGCGCTGGCAGCGTGAAGAATGCGGGGCCCCATCGTGCAGCAGATAAACGCAGCGCAAGCTGCGACGGCACTTCTCTTTGGGAACATGATTCTGGTCTCCTCTTCTCGGCTGCAACAGCCGCAATTCAATTCGTTCGTGGATACTGTGAGCGCGCCCCAGCGACCCCGATGCGATGTAGCCGGAAGATGAGAAGATGGGAAGCTCTCTTCACCCGAAAGGACCCTTGAAACTCCAAGCACAAGATTGCCGGAGGCTACCGGTACATTTCGTAGCACTGAGAACTGGTAGATTCGCTCTGCCAAGTTCGCGGGCGAGTGTATGAAAAAGCAGAGTTCATGTCAAGGAAAAATATGCCGCTCTGGTGCGCTGGGGCTTAACTTACGGACTGTTTCGTGGGAATATACCGAAAGACAAAAGGGGACCGTGTATCAGGCGCGTGGGAAAAAGGAGAAAAGCATGCGAATTGGAAAGGTCATTCACTACGGCATGCTGGCACTATTACTTCTCGGGTCGAAGTGCACAGCTTCGAATGAACAACCTTTGGACGCTCAGCTGCGAAGGGTGTTGCAGCGGGCTGGCTTCACAGGAAGAATCGAGTCCACACTGGAATCGAGGCTGGGTCGCTCCGTCAACCCCGCATTGGCGGAACTAGGCCGCTTGCTCTTCTTCGACAAGGCGGGCGCCGTCCATAAAGACAACATGTGTGCCGGCTGCCATGCACCCTCTAACGGTATGGGCGATTCACAAACTATGGCCATTGGTATTCAGAACAACGATATCGTTGGTCCGAATCGAACGGGGCCGCGGAATCAGCGCCGTACGCCATCCATTGTGAACACGGTGTTTTACCCGAAGCTCATGTGGAACGGGCGGTTTGCATCTGCATCGGGAAATCCGTTCGACACGTCACGGGGATTCGTCTTTCCGCCTCCGGAAGGCACAACCGAGTTCCCGGCGAACGATCCGCGCATCCCGAATCTCGCCTCGGCACAGGGCCAGATGCCTCCAACGGAGTTGACCGAGGTCGCGGGCTTTACTGGCACCACGGGGAAGTTCGACACAGCCAGCGGGTTGTGGTGGGTCGACCCGAGTTTCTGGGCCTTCGACGACGGAAAGGGTGATCCTCTGCCACCTCCCGTTCTTTATTCAGACCCCACGACCACATTCCTCACGTTCAACGACCCAATCCGGCGATTCCTGCTTGCCAATCGCCTGAATGACAATCCCACTTACATTAGACTCTTCCGGGCCGTGTTCCCAACCGAAATGGCAGCCAATGGAGGCAAGATCGATTTCAGCATGTTTGGTCGCGCCATCGCGGAGTTCGAATTCAGCATGGTCTTCGCTAACGCCCCCATCGATCAGTTCGCCCGGGGCGATGTGAATGCTTTAGATACATCCGAAAAGCGCGGGGCACTTCTCTTCTTTGGCAAGGCGAAATGTGTCGCTTGTCACGCCGTCACCGGAGCCTCGAACGAGATGTTCAGCGACTTCAGGAACCGCGTCATCGGCGTTCCGCAAGTATCTCCGCTGTTCGGCCCGGGCCTCGGCAACGTCCACTTCGATGGCGCTGGCAACAATGAGGATTTCGGTTTGGAGCAGGTCTCCGGCAACTCCGACGATCGCTACAAGTTCCGCACGGCTCCGCTCCGCAACCTGGCGGTCGCTGCAGGCTTCTTCCACAACGGCGCGTTCGCCAGGTTGGATGATGCTATTGCATTTCATCTCGACCCGAAGGCGTACGCACCTTCATACGATCCGACAAGAGCCGGCCTCGACCCCGACCTCACATTTAGTCTCGGGCCCATCGAGCCGGTTCTCGACCGCATTGACCCGTTGATGCGGCCAGTGCATTTGACCCCAACTGAGTTCAAGGATTTGGTTCACTTCATTAGGGACGGGCTGCTCGACGTGCGCGCAACCAAGACGTGCTCCACAATTCCTGCGTCCGTACCCAGCGGTTTGGCATTACCCCAGTTCCAGGGCTGCAATAATTAAGAACCCGTAGGGTGCTACCAAACGCCAGCCTCAGATTAGGCCACGCTCTCGGCCGAATCGACCTGCTGAGAGCGTGTGTCTTAATCCGTCAGACGGTGGTCGATCGGTCCATTTTCGTCTCGAGAAATAGTTTCGATCTATCAATCGATCTTTCAATTTCACGCACCCAACTCGATCTTTTCACACTTGCTTTGGATTGTATTCGCGCTAAAATTTGCGAGCTATGAAGGCCTATGTGACCAGTCAAAAGACTGACCAGGTCGAAGGCTGGCTCCTCGATATCCAATTTGGTGCGCAACCATCGTCCGAGTGCCGGTATAATTCTCGACCTTCAGCGGAAGCTGATTGTTCCGTTCTGAATAGGTTCGTCGTGTGCAGTGGGCACCATCGCTGTGCATTCACGGTCGATGAGTTGCCTGATGGCAACTTCGGAATTATGTGTATCTGTCACCCGTTTTTAGCTGTAAACCCGGGACTTAGCCAGCGAAGCTTGCTTATCGAGGCTGGCCCTGAACGGTCCAGCCAGCCGTAGACGCTGTTATCTCCATATGCAGATCGCGTGGGTGCGCGAATGCAATGGGAAAATTCAGTTGCCGCAATCATTCTCCAGTTGAAGCCTGCCTGAATTTGAGACCCTGGTGGGCTCGTCGCGGGCCAAGTATCCCGACCACCTTGGCTTGCTATAGCGCACGGCCCCGACTGCGAAATGGACAACCGGCTACACGGAATTTCTCTATTAACTTCAGGCCAAGGCACTCATCGACTTGCGTCCCTCTGCTGCTGAACCACCAGTTGGTCAGGTCGCCCGAGAAAAACCTCCGATGGCAAGTACCGCCGCCACTCCACGCAAAGGGGGCACTTGACGGTAATGGATTGGAACGGGAACTCTTTGGCCCCGGATGGCACGTTGCGGCGGCATCCTTTGCACGTGACCACGAAGCTTTTGCGGCCCAACGGCGTCGAGAACATGCCAGAATGATAGGAAATCCATCACAAGAAACCAGTGAGCAACAGCACACTGAGTTTCAGGGCTGAAGGACGCCCGAGCCGTCATTAACCGGCGGCAATATGGACAAACTAACCCGTGATGCTAATCACATCTCCGGCATTGCAGAAATCTGACTATTCCTTAAAGCACCCGTTTTGGGCTGCTGATTCTAGCGGGTTGTGCCCCGAACGGATGTGCCTTGTGAACCAGTCTTCTCAGAGAACCAATCACTCCTATCTCCGGATTCCGCTTACCGTCACTATCCGAACTCATTTCACTAAGGGATCAGATGATTCCGATGATGACGTATCGGAGTTGAGTTGGCTTCTCTGTTATCGGCTGATGGTGCTTCGGCCTGCTTTGCAACGTGTCAATGAACTCCGAAATATTGCAGCCACCGCACCACGCCCAATAACTATAGAAAGTGCGACTCTTCTACACCGTGTATCAGAGATCCTTCTTCGGCATGGCTGGGAGTAATACGATGAGAGAATTCAGCACTCCACTTCAATTGAATATGCTTCGCGCAACGCTCGAATATGTAGAACAGAATCAAGACATTGACCAATGCTGTTTGGGAATCTGTGAATTCAAATCAATGCTCACGCATGAAATCGAACGAAGTGAGAATCTAGAGCCGGTTTATTCAGGCGAACAGAATCGTCAGACTCCTTCTAGAATTTAAGAATGAAGCCGGAATTTCTGGAGACGTATTATCTAGGTCTGAAGCCGCGAACAATTCGAAGTCAGAAGCAATTGACTGTTTCACGACTCGCTGCAGATACCGGGCTTCTTGAACAAATGCGACCTACTTCCAGTAATCGCTTGAGTTCGATTAAATTGACCTTTCCTGAGAACGGGCGCACACTCTGAGTCTCCTCTAACGCGACTGGAGCGACTATGAATTTCACTGACAGGGAGTTGAAATGCGCTGATTGCGGCGAGATGTTCGTGTTTACCGCTGGAGAACAGGAGTTCTACCGAGAGAAGGAATTCAAGAACGATCCCAAGCGGTGCAAGCAATGCAAAGGGCCAGGTACGAGAAGAGTTAGGGCCGAAACTGCTGTGAACTGCTCTGAATGCGGAAGGAGCACAACTGTCCCATTCAAGCCGACGCAAGGCAGACCTGTAATGTGCAGAACGTGTTTTACGAACAGACGAAAAGCACCCCATATTGTGGCTGCGTAGCTGCGTGGTGAATAGCTAACGACATTGGGGGGCTTCCGCTTTCACTTGGGGCAACCTCAAATGGCAGATTCTTCGAAATTCACTCATCGCTCGAATTTGGATGGAACGACGGATTCCATATGTTTCCGATGCATTGCGACTGTGGCAACTGTCTATGATAAGGGCGAACTCCTCAGATACGAACAACGCCATATTTGCGACCCAGTTTTGGTTGAACGATTTGACGGTACGAAGCCGCCGTCTTCTGAAGCCGTTGAGGACTCCCAAAACTGGCAATTCACAAAGCTTGCAAGTCGGAATGTCGGCGTCGTGGAACGTCAGAAGAAATCCTGAAGATGTGCGAATTCATTTGGTAGGCTGCAGACCTCCGTCTTTTTGACCTCGGACATCACTTCTTCATTCAATCGCATCCACAAAAACGGTGTGTGCACCCCATTGCCCGGTTCGCCGACAGCCCATATCCAAGGAGGGTAGGAGCCTATGGCTCAGTACAAAGGAGTAGTGAAGTGGTTTAACAGCGCCAAAGGTTTTGGATTCATCGGGCGGGAAGACGGCCCAGATGTCTTCGTTCACTATTCAGGTATTCAGTCGTCCGGGTACAGAATGCTCAAAGAAGGTGACGAAGTAGAGTTTGACATTGTCAAGGGGCAAAAGGGTCCGCAGGCGGAAGGAGTGAACTGCCTTAAGCACGCTGACCACGGGTCGGCCTGACATCGAATCGGGGAAGAAGGTGGCTGGAGTCTTACTGGCTAAGCCGGGCAGTAGAGAATCGCTTTGCGTGCGGTTGCAGAAGCTCAATCTTCGCTCCATTGTTCGCATTCCTGAAGCAAGGGACGACGGGTGGAACCTTGCATGTCGCACAAGTGACTCTCAGAGCCGGCCACGTTTTCGGGTCATATTTTGCTAATTCGACTGATTCGATGGTTTTGTGTTTTCCAGTCGGAATTCGGGTTGTGGCGATATTCATCGCTTCAGTCCCGGAGCCGCGTTAACTGTTTCGGTGCGCGGGTTCCAAAAACCGAGTAGCTTTTGCCAAGGCACATATTCTTCCCTCTCCGCACTCCCGGTGGAAGGGATTAAATCTACTGTTTGAGTCTCACCGTCTACCCAAGCGACGACGAAGATCCCCCTGTGTTCGTCCACGTAAACCCGTTCCCCTACTGTAGGTATGTACATGTTGGCCTCACGATTCCCTGTAGTAGCAAACAGATTTCTTGCCGCTAACGTTTGGAGATCATGCCCAGCACGACGTGAAGACGGATGTGACGAGGGTCACGCCTCAGAACTGTTCCTTCCTAGGGAAACTCAACAAATTCCAAGGCAGTCGAAAAGCGTTGGGCAAGATTTCTATGCAGCAATCGCCAATCACGCACTCAAAGCAACAGTGGCCGAGGCATTGACCTCGACCACTGTGATGGGATTGATTGTAGAACTAAGCACATCGCGCCTTCGCGATTGCCCAGTCATTTTCCACTTATGCTTCCAAGCCCCGACTGCTGAGTGGCGATACCCGTTAACGGGTTTTCTTGGGCGATGATGTCGTCGCTCCATTTGAAGAACTGCTACGCTACACATCAGGTCGATGGACGCACTACAACGTGAAAGAATGCGGTCACGTCCCAGCGGGTGAAGCTTCACGTCGGGGCGACCAATTGGGGTCAGGGCACGATCGCTTAGAATCCGATGCCTCATGTGACGTACTGCTCAAAGAGTATTGCTGCATCTTTTGGGTTGTCCCCCTTCCCCGTACGCAATCAACTTAGCCCTCGATGCTCACGGCGTCAACTACGATTCTCAACGCTGTCGTCTGCAAGTCACCTGCGGCTGCGGTTGCCATAGCTGCCCAATTCTTCGGCCAGGAAGACGACACTAGTGTTATCTCGGTCAATCGAACTCCGGTGATTGAGCCTGTGCTGGCCTGAGTCTGCGACAGCACGGAAGTGTAACGCTCAGATCAAGGTCAATCCTTCCGTAACTCAATTCCGGTGCATGTTTCGACGGGAAATCATCGATGACGACTTGGGCGCAAAGCATTTTCTGCTCTGCGCGTACTCTTCGAGGGCCCATCCTACCGTCTTCGAAGGAGAATTAAGAGCTGCCTGACTCGAACTTCTGCGGCGCTACGCTTTAATAAGCCCCGTCGCAAACGACCCGAAAGCCATAATCGGCGTAACTGAAGTCTGGCGGGATACTAGAACGTGCAGAGCATCGTGAAATCTTGATTTGGTGTCGCCAGGCACCTCCGCGCGAAACTCTCCTCTCGCCCTCTTTCGGTCCTTGCGGATTTTGATCTGGTGATATGGCATAGTAGTTGGCTTCGTACCAATCGCTGCACCATTCATGCACGTTCTCGCAAATGTCGAATAGGCCGTAGGCGTTCGGCTGTGATTGCCCGACGGGCTCAGGGCCAGTCTTCCAATGACTGTGGTAGCCGGGACGTGATACCGGCGGATCATTGCCCCAGGGAAATAGCATCTGCTCGGCACCACCTCGCGCAGCTCGCTCCCACTCGGCTTCTGTAGGAAGCCGATAGTGCAAACCGGTCATTGAAGAAAGCCACGCGCAATACGCCACAGCGTCAAACCACGAAACAGCGACCACAGGCTGCTGAGGATGAGAAAAGTTAGGATCGCCCCAGTTCGGGGGCCGCACGTTCCCGGTCGCGTCCAAGAACCGCGCATACTCCTCGACGGTGACTTGGGTTGCCGCCATCGCATAGGAATCTAGCCAGACGCGATGAATGGGGCTTTCCACCGTCTGACCGGTCTCGGATCCCATGGAGAACCGGCCAGCTGCGATTCGAATTCGTCGCGGCTCAGTGACCAGCGAGCGACCCCCACTAGACTCAAGATGGACCAACGGATACATCTTTCCATTTGATGCGCGATCCTGCACTCAAAAAGCAGGATCGAGAGAAATTGCTCGCTGGGTGAAATGTTGACTCCACCTGAGGTGCAACCTCCCGCTGGGCGAGTCATCTCGACAGACTTAGTTCTTCGTCGAGTAGACTTGGTAAGCCACTTCCATGCCCTTTTCCTTAGGTGACAAACTCGGTCAGTATGAAATTCTCGCGCCCATTGGTGCCGGCGGAATGGGAGAGGTGTTTCGCGCACGGGATCCACGCCTGGGCCGAGATGTCGCTATCAAGGTGCTGCCAGCAACGATGGCGCACGATCCGGAACGCCTGGCCCGCTTTCAGCGCGAAGCGCGTACCGTGGCGGCTCTCAGTCATCCCAACATTGTCACCATCTTTTCCGTAGGGCAAGCCGACGGGATCCACTTTCTCACCATGGAACTCGTAGAAGGGCTGCCCCTGGATCGGTTGATCGGCATAGACGGACTGCCTGCCAATCAGATTGTGGAGATCGCCGAAGCGCTGTCCGACGCACTGGCTGCCGCGCACGACAAGGGCATCGTGCATCGCGACTTGAAGCCCGCCAACGTCATGGTCACACACGATGGTCGCGTCAAGGTGCTGGACTTCGGGCTGGCCAAGGATGTTGGTGGCGCCAGCCCCGATGACGAAACACGTACTTCGTTGGGCAATACACAGGCTGGCATGGTGATGGGAACACCCTCGTACATGTCTCCGGAACAGATTTCGGCGCGACCGCTCGATCACCGCACGGACATCTTCTCGCTGGGTGTAGTGCTACACGAGATGTCCACCGGCAAGAAGCCGTTTACGGGCAGCTCTTCTGCGGAGTTGATTTCGTCTATCTTACGGGACACGCCCGCGTCGATTAGCGCGAGCCGTCCGGACCTGCCCGGCGATCTGTCGCGAATCGTCCGGCGCTGCCTGGAGAAGGACCCGCGCCACCGTATCCAGACCGCCCGCGACGTCTCCAACGAGTTTCGCGACATGGCCCGCCAGTCGCCCCAGAAAGCTGCGCCCCAAATCTCGCCCCAAGCTGCGGCCTCAAGCCCGGCTCGAAACCCAGGCACACCCTCGCGCAACATCTCTGCAGCCGACTCGGGCGCAGCACGCGCAGACGAAGGCTTCTGGGTCGCCGTCCTGCAGTTCAAAGCGCAAGGCGCAAGCCCCGATGTCGCAGCACTCGCCGAGGGACTCACCGAAGACATCGTTACCGGGCTTTCCCGCTTCTCTTACCTGCGCGTCATTGCACGGAGCTCGACGTCGCGGTACGCACAAAGCGGAGTCGATGTTCGCTCTGTCGGCCGCGAACTCGGCGCGCGATACGTGATGGAGGGCAGCTTGCGCCAGGCAGGTCCGAAGCTGCGCCTATCCGTGCAGCTTGTGGATGCCGTCACGGGTGCTCATCTTTGGGCCGAGAATTACGAGCGCACCTTCAGCCCCGAATTACTCTTCGATCTCCAAGACGATCTCGTTCCTCGCATCGTTTCAACGGTCGCCGACACACAGGGCGTTTTACCCCGCAGCATGTCGGACATCCTCCGGACCAGGAATCCATATGATCTGAGTCCTTACGAGGCGGTGCTGCGCAGCTTCGCGCACTTCCAGCGAGTCAACGCTGAAGAGCACGCCGCGTCGCGCGCGGCCCTGGAGCGCGCGGTGGAAGCCCAGCCAGGCTACGGCGATGCCTGGGCCATGCTGTCGCTCATCTGCAAGGAAGAGTTCACGCATGAACTCAATCTCCGGCCCGATCCGCTCGGCCGAGCGATGGCAGCTGCATTGCGCGCGGTTGAGGCAGCCCCTTCCAATCACCTCGCATTTCACGCTCTTGCGATGGCGCAGTATTTCCTCGGGGATCGGCCTGCCTTCAGAATCGCAGCACAGCGTTCGCTGGAACTCAATCCCATGGACGGATTCTCCCTCGCGTTTTTGGGTTCTTTTGTCGCATATGACGGCGACTGGGAGAATGGCTGCAAGCTGTCGGCCAAGGCTCGCGGTCTCAATCCGAACCACCCGGGATGGTATTGGTTTGTTCCCTGCTTCGACGCCTACCGCAATGGCGATTACCGCCTTTCTCTTGAGTTCGCGCGCAAAGTGAACATGCCCAGCCTCTGGCGCACATGCGCAGTCATGGCGGCAGCCTACGGACAGCTTGGTGAGATCGAATCGGCGCGCATTCCGCTGCAGACTTTGTTGACTCGGCGCCCGAACTTCCCAGCCGACGCGCGTAAGGATCTCGCGATCTTCTGGGGACCGGACATTGTCGAGAGTTTGATCGACGGCCTTCGCAAAGCCGGCCTCGACATAGCCGACACGCAGTCCACTGCAACAGCCAAGACCGGCAGCGGAGCCGTCCGTAGCGCCGGTTCCAAAACTCCGTTCATCGCCGTGCTGCCATTTGCCAACATGAGCGCGGACAAAGATCAGGAATACTTTTCCGACGGCCTCGCAGAAGAGATCATCAATCTGCTCGCAAAGATTCCCGGCCTGAAAATCATTGCGCGCACGTCTGCCTTCGCATTCCGTAGCAAAGAAATCGACATTCGACGAATTGCGGAAGCGCTAGGCGTCACGCATGTACTCGAGGGAAGCGTGCGCCGTACAGAAACCCGCCTCCGCGTTACCGGGCAGTTGATTGATGCAGCCGACGGCACCCATCTCTGGTCAGACCGCTACGACCGCGAGATGAGCGACATATTCGCCCTGCAGGATGAGATCGCTACGGCAATCGCCCGAGCATTGCGGGTGAAGCTTTCGCCAGAGGACATTCCAAGCCGCTATGAGCCGAACCTCAATGCTTATGAGGCTTATCTGAAGGCCAAGTATCAGCAAGGCAAGGCTACGCCGGAGTCGCTGGAGCTAGCGAAGCAATACCATGAGCGGGCGATTCAGCTCGATCCTGCGTTTGCTCTCGCTCGAACTGAGGTGGGATTTTACTGGGTCGCAATGGCAATGTTCGGCAGATATCCGTCGGATAAGGCCTCGCTGGCAGCGCGTGCAGAGGCCGAGCGAGCGCTTCAGATTGATCCGTCCCTGCCTGACGCGCATGCTCTGTTGGGATACCTGGCCGCGGTCTTCGAGCTGGATTGGACCAAGGCTGAAAAGTGTTTCGCCTTTCCGGGAGCAAAGCAGGTCGGCAACTCGATCACCCAGCCCCTTTATGGATGGTTTCAGTATTTGCGCGGCAATGTCGCCGAGGCCATCGCGCTCGTCGAGCGTGCCATCGAACAAGACCCATTCGATGTATGGTCACGGATGAATTTCCATGCGTATCTGCAGGCTGCAGATCGTGAGCAGGAGGCCCTTGGGCAACTGGAGAAGGTGCTGGAACTGGACCCCAACCAGGCGTTGGCCATCGTATCCAGGGCCATGATCCTCGCAGATCAGGGCAAGCTTCAAGAAGCGGTGGAGACGGCGTGGCGCGCGTATTCTATCGGACAATGGGCGCCCGAAACAACCGCCGTTCTTGCTGCGCTCCTCTACCGTAGCGAGTACTATGCCGAGTCGCAATCGGTCGCCAAAACACTTGGTTCAGGCGGGATGCCCGGAGATGCGCGGGCCCTGGCGCTCTTTCACCTGCTCCGCGATGAAGTCGATGAAGGCGCCGACTGGGTCGAGCGGGCGATTCATGAAGGCGACCTCGCCATGAGGACGGTTTACATCCGCTTCGTGGCCTGCAAGCAGTTGCGCGCTAGCCATCGCTGGCCGAAGATTGCGAAGATGATCAACCTGCCCCAAGCCACAAAAACCCCGCTCCCAAAAACTTCATCACAACAACCTGCACCTCCAACTACTTACCCAGCGTAGAAGTACAAAAACGTGTAAGACGGAGCAATCACGGGTGTGAACCACGGGGGGAGAGAGGGATCGTCAACGACATACACAAACAATCATGGCTGTGACAAGAGCCGGTTGAAAGACGCTGTTCCTAAACCAAACAAAATCAATGGACTAATCAGCCCGACCCGGCCCTGCCAAAACTTATAGGTTTATTCGAAGTCTCCCTGACCGGGTCAGGTACATCATCCTTTCTTTTGCTGCTTTCCTAACCTCTTTCAGTGATATAACTCAGTCCATCCCTCGAAATTCACACCTGGAGGCTTTTGTGTGGGCGGCGACCGAGGTGAGGTCACAGATCTTCTGCTAGAGCTGAAGCGTGGGAACAGAGAGGCAGAAACCCAGCTGATTCCACTGGTGTATAGCGAGTTGCACCGCATCGCCAGCATCCAGCTCCGCAAAGAGGTTCCCCATCATTCACTGCAGCCGACTGCTCTGGTGAATGAGGCCTACATTCGGCTGACTGCGAATCGGCAGGTTGATTGGCAAAATCGATCGCATTTCTTTGCTGTTTCAGCAACCATTATGCGGCGCATACTCGTTGACCATGCACGAAATGCCGGCGCGCAAAAGCGTGGCGATAGATGGGATGCCGTGAGCCTGAATGATGCCATTTTGCCCGCACCCGATCGTGCATCCGAGATACTTGCGCTTGACGAGGCGCTAACACGATTGGCAAAACTGGATCAACGTCAATCCAAGGTCGTAGAGCTGCGATTCTTCGCGGGGATGAACGATGAAGAGACTGCAAACGCTCTAGGCGTTTCTTCCCGGACCATTAAAAGGGACTGGCGCATCGCCAGGGCTTGGCTGTTCAAAGAGCTGAGTTGCTGAGTATCAAGCTTCGCGGTAACCATTTGTGGGCATTAGAAGATGATCGACCAGGACCGCTGGAAGGAAGTAAACAGAATCTTTCACGCAGCGCTGGACGTGCCCGTCAGCGAAAGACACCAGTTTGTTCTCACCGCTTCAAATGGTAATCCCGAGGTGCGTGCGGAGGTCGAACTCCTGCTTCAGGCAGATCAAGATGCGGGAAGCTATCTGTCAACCCCTCTAATATTGCCGAACAAGTCTTCGACTGATCCGATCACCGTTTGTCCCGGTGATGAGCTTTGTGGACGCTTTCGCATCCTGCGGGAAATCGCCGAAGGCGGAATGGGTAAAGTATTCGAAGCCTTCGATTCCGAACTGGGGATCAGCGTTGCGCTCAAGGTGATTCGGCCAGAGATTGCTCATGATCCGCGGGCCCTCGCTCGCTTTCGCCAGGAAGTTCGATTAGCTCGCCAGGTTTCCCATCCAAACGTCTGCCGCATGTTTGATATCCAGCGTGACACGCTGTCTTCGCAAACCGGCCCCGGCGAAAAACGGGATGTGGTGTTCCTGACGATGGAATTCCTACCCGGAGAAACATTGGCCGCGCGCATCTCGCGAAAAGGCGCCATCCCCAACGATCTGGCCCTGCCACTCGCTCGTCAGATTTCGAGCGCCATTGATGCCGCGCATGCTCTTGGAATCATTCACCGCGATCTGAAGCCGGGCAACATTATGCTTGTCCCGTCTGGACATTTTGATTCTGACGAGGAGTTGCGTGCTGTCATTACTGACTTTGGCTTGGCTCGATTTGCTTCTCTCCCACAGGGATCCGATCCATCCAGCAGCAATCAATCCTTCGGGTGGCCAGTGGGGACTATCGCCTACATGTCCCCAGAGCAATTGCAGAACAGTTCGGTAAGTGGGGCAACCGACCTGTACGCGTTCGGGTTGGTTCTGTTTGAAATGGTGGCGGGCAGACGCGCGTTTCCTGCTGAGAACTTCCTGGAAGGGATCTCAGAGCGGATTGCAGGATTGTCTCCTTCTCTAATGCAAAATATGGAGAATCTGCCTGCTATATGGTACGCAGCGATCGAATCCTGCCTGCGTACAAACCCCTTCGAACGGCCGTCTTCGGCGGCAGAGGTTGTCGAGATCCTTGACGGCGACCGTTTGCCATCCGTGCCCTCGAAGCGATTCAAGAGTGGTTGGACTAGGAAGGTTGTGTGGCTCATCGTTCCGCTTCTAGCCCTCATCCCGGTCTGGTATTTCTACCGCCCACTGCCGCACATTCGAGTATCGAGCTACAAGCAACTCACGCACGACGGACGGCTCAAATTGGTCGCGGGTACGGATGGAAAGTGGCTCTATGTGACGAGCGGTCCGGGGCCAGAGTCTCTTTCGCGTGTTTCCGTGGAAGGAGGAGAACCTGAGGCGCTTCCGGCCAAAATCCCGATGGGGGACTGGGACGTTTCTCAGGATGGCTCCAAGATCCTCGTCGCTGTCGATGGGCCGGAGAAAGGGCCATACATGTCCTTGTGGAGCGTTCCAATCAATGGCAAGTCGCCGACAAAGTTAGCGACCGGTGTCAATCTCACCGGCGCATTTACTCCCGCGGGAGATTCGGTCACCTATTTCACTGGCGAAGGAAACATTTACCAGGTCCGAACCGATGGAACCGGAACGCGCAAACTCGCATCGTTAGGGCCTGGTGTAAGCGACGTTCGCATGTCCCCAGATGGCAAGGTGATTCGAGTATTTAAGGACGGCCAAATTTGGGAGATGTTTGCAAACGGATCGGGGTTCCACAACTTGCTCCCGAAATGGCATGAGCCGGGCGTCCTTGTGTGCGGACGATGGAGCCATGATGGGAGTCTCTATGCTTTCTGGCAGGTCGTGGAAGGGGGAAGCGATCAATTGTGGGCACTCGATGAACGTCGTGGGCTCTTTCGACGTTCCTCGCTCGAGGCAGTTCAATTGACCAGCGGACCGATAGATTGGAATAGACCGGTACCGGGCAAGGATGGAACAGAAGTTTATGCCATGGGGAATAGCTGGCGCGGTGAACTTTCGCGCATCGACCTCCAAACTGGGCAGCTGCAGCCTTTTCTCGGAGGGATTCCCGCTGAACACGTGGCGTTTTCTCCGGATGGGAAATTCGTCACCTACACCGCCTATCCCATTCGTGTTCTATGGAAGGCCAATCGCGACGGAACTCACGCTGTTCAACTGACAGACGACCAGATTAACTCTGTAATGAATCCTCAGTGGTCTCCAGATGGGAAACGGATTCTCTTTATGAACGCTCCTCTTCGGACGCGAGCGGTAGCTTATACGGTGTCGGCTGAAGGTGGAACCCCTCAACGGTTGCTCCCGGGGGACGAGCAGGAACAGGCAGATCCAAACTGGTCCCCAGACGGAAAGAGAATTGTCCTAACCGGCGGCGATTCTGCGAACGTCACGAAGCAGTACCTCCGTATTCTGGACGGTGCCACAAACCGGTTAACGACGATTGCGCAATCAACAGGCTTATGGTCTCCCCGGTGGTCTCCGGATGGCCGTTATATCGCTGCTCTTTCCCGGGAACAGCCGGCATTGAGAGTATTCGACCTCGAGTCGCAGAAATGGTCGGCGCTGGCAACTGATGGAAATATCGGGTATCCCACGTTTTCCCGGGATGGCAAGTATCTGTATTACGTCTCCTTCATGCAACAGGAGAACGTCATTTATCGGATCAAGGTGACCGGAGGCAGACCAGAGCGTATAGCGGAGTTGAACACTTGGCCATTAGCTAGCTTGTGGGGCCCCTCCTTCAGTCTCGATCCGTCAAATACCCCACTCTTGACTCGAGAAATAGGGACCTCTGACATCTACTCCCTGCAAATAGAGTTCAAGTAGAAAACCGAAGCCTATAGAAATGCAACGTCAGCTCCAGAAAGAATCTCTGCGAGACCTTGTCCCCTTTTGAGCGCCATTTTACCGTGGTCATCGCAGCATCAATCATTGCTGCTATCAGACTCGCTCGCGATGACATAAGTAGGCTATGGGCAAGGTTGCAGTCCGTAATTATCGATAGCGTTGGACTTGCGAGCGCTTGAGCGAAAATAGTCCACCAGCCCTCTGCACCTTCATTCTGACTATCCATTAAATATGAATACATAAATGTCCCTTTTGGAAGTCGCTTTACGCCTATAAAGGCAGACGAACTCCCTTCGCTCGACTCTACAAAGTGATCTGCCGGCTCAGATTAGGGGGTTATGGAGGTCAAAATGAGGTGCAATGACGTTCTGAAATCAGCTGTTCTCACCTGCTTTGTTTTCGCTGCGTGTTCGCAAGTGCGTTCACAGAGGTTACCCAAAATCATTTCCATCGATGTGTCCGGTGCAGCGGCGACACAGGCGATCTTCATCAACCCGGCTGGCGTGATTACCGGCCTGTACACCGACTGGAATGGCGCGAGCCATGGGTTTGTGCGAACAGTTGATGGCACGATCACGAGCTTCGACGCTCCCGGAGCAGGCACAGGCCCAGGCGAGGGCACGGAGCCGTGGAGCATCAATCCAACTGGAGACATCACCGGCTGGTACACCGACGCGACGGGCTTAACGCACGGATTTCTGCGCACCGCGCACGGGTCCTTAACGACCTTCGACGCGCCGGGCGCAGCGAAACCTGCCGGAATCCCCTGCACTCCCCCAGTGATTTGTTCCAATGGCACACAAGGCGGTGCCATCAACGCAGCCGGCGTAATTACAGGACAGTACCTCGACGCCGGTGGCGTATTCCATGGATTTGTGCGCTCTCCCGATGGCACGATCACCACTTTCGATGTTCCGGGAGCTGGGACAGGTTTTGGCCAAGGTACCTATGTTGTGTTCGGTGACGGTATAAGTATGTCCGGCGCGGTCGTTGGGGGATACCAGCTCCCAGATGGTTCTTTTCACGATTTCGTGCGCTCGCCTGACGGCGCCATAACTACGTTCGATCCATTCGGCAGCGCTTTTCCCCAGACTGCCGGTATCAACTCTCGAGGTGTAACCATGGGCCTTTATGTAGGAGCGACAGGATCTTACCACGGTTTTGTGCACTCTCCCGATGGCGAACTCACGTCGTTTGACGTCAACGGTGCAGGGGCAGCAGCCGGACAAGGGACGGAGGGACTCAACATCAACGCGGCGGGTGACATCACCGGAACCTACATTGACGGTAATGGCGCCGGCCATGGTTTCCTACGCTTGAAGCATGGCTCCATATCCACGTTCGATGCTCCAGGAGCAGGTACGAGCAGCGGTCAGGGAACAACTCCTACCTGCAACAACCCAGGCAACGCGATTGTCGGATTCTATGTAGACGGAAATGGGGTGTATCACGGGTTCCTGAGGCAATAAGCAAGTCTTTCTGGGATGGATTATGCGGGACCGTCGATGTTAGACGGTCCAGGCTGTCGTCGCTCCTCACTGAATAACCAACTGACACATGTTGTGGCATTATGCCCGGTCGTTAAGGTGCGAAAGGATTCAGATGAAAACCAGCGTTTGTTCCACGATCTCCTTCGCAGGTTCCAAATTGCCGTTTGTCATTCTGCCAACCGTAGTGGGTTTGCTTACAGTCAAGCGGGGAATCCTCTCTCTCTTACTTGGCGTTACGTTTGCTGCGGTGCTTGGCAGCTTTACCCAGTGCGCGTGGGCGGGAACTACAACGCTGACCTTTGACGAGTTTGTGAATGGCACGACGTTGACAACTCAGTATCAAAACGTTGGGGTGACGATTTCTGGCGCTCAAGTTATACAAACCAACAGCACTTACCCGCCAGTATCCTACCCGAACGTCGTCTTTCCGCCTTCCGGGTTGATGACATTTTCGTTCAGCGTGGGGGGCGTCAAGACAGTTTCGGCATTTGTTACGGTCTATGTGAGCCTAGGCGAACCTCCCGTGAGTATTAACGCTTATGATTCCTCAAACAACCTGCTCGGGTCGTCGGCCCTTTCGACCGACGGTACCGATGCCTTCCTGTCGGTCACTACGTCAGGCAACCCTATCGCCTATGTGAATATTCAGGGTGGAGGCGGGCAGTATACGGTTGACAACTTTTCCTTCACTACTTCGAGCCCAACCTACTCCTGCACTGGATTCCAGTCCCCGTTCAATGTCGCCCTCGCATTGACGCACAAGACCAATCGAGCGATTCCACTCAAGGCGCAGATATTCGACACCAGTAACAATCTCGTGACCCCTGCCACGCTCGGAACGTCAGCGCCACCCGTAGTCAGCGTTTCCTACCAGTCTGGCACGAGCCCGGCAGTCAACGAAACGTCATTGCTTGACCCGTTAGGTCGTCAAGTTCTGGCAATCAGTTCAGCTTCGATGAGGCCACCCAGACATGGTCGTTTAATCTGGCCTCAACCCCATTCTCTGCATCGGGAACCTACACGGTCACAATGCAAGCTGGCGATGCGACCTACCAGATAGCACCGCAGTGTTCAGGACAGTTCGTGAGGCAGTAACGAGAGTGCCCGCACTCTGAATCATTGAGATAGAGCGGTCCCAACCACAACGAAGTCCGTAGACTCGTGCGCGAATTTGAGTTTTTCGCGGTCGAGTATCTTTCCCTTGTAGATGATTTCAGTAATCCTATGCGTGTCACGTATGTCCTGATCAGGCTTGCCATCGATAAGGAGGAGATTGGCTAATTTTCCTGCTTCTTGGGAAATGACATGGGAGGTAAGAAAGGCTGCGGCAGCTACTGTCTCGGGCATGGCGATCCGGCTGGTTTGGTGACGAAATCGAAAGAGCTACATGTGTTGATCGTTGCGTCTCCCAACCTTGCGCCCTATGTTAGGCGGGGGTTTCAGAGCGCGGCACCTGGAAAGAATAGATCTAACATCCGAAAAGAAGTGAGCAGGAATGCAGGGGCCTAATGCGCTTTGTTTCACACTTGCGTTGCACAAAGTTACCCTTAGGAGGTTGTCAATGAGAGTGTTGGTCTATTTGATGTTGCTGTGTGGAGCATCATCTCTGCTGGCTGCGTCGGACACACAGAATGCGGACAAGAAGGAAATCACTGCACTTATTCAGGAATTGGTGCAAATGGACAAGCAGGGAAGCTATAGCCCTCAATTTGTGCAGGACCACATATCGAGCGATTTGAGATGGGCGTGGCCGGGGGGTCGCGGTGGACGAGACGAGTACATTAAAACCAATCCGTCTGATGTGGCCGCCGAAGAGAGGGTTGAGGACCTGAAATTTCGCCTATTTCCCGATGTCGCGGTAGTCGATGGCGTTTTTTACAAGAAGAACAAAGGCTCCTCTGCAGTTCCATTTAAGGGCTACCTATTGGAGGTTTGGGCGAAGCAGGACGGGCACTGGAAGCTGGTCAACAGTGCTACCGGTCCTTTTCCGGATATGAGGCAGGCGGTCAGGTCAAAGTGAACGAACAATCGCACGGCACGGTCATCTCATGACCATGCAGGTTCATTCTGAAAGTCGAAGATGAACGATCCCCGGCTAGAGGTGCGAGTGCCATATACGTGATGGTTCTCACAGCCTTAATCGAGTTCGCTTGCAGATTCTTGTCGAGTGAGCAAGTCTCCGTCGAAGAAGAAAGAGCCGCCGAGTCTGGGTCGGAAGTATCTCGAGAAGCAATTGAAGAAGGAAGGTTATTCCCGTCGTGTGTCGGTGCCTATTCTGGACGCAATCTTCAAGGAGATGAGCGCGGCGTTGGCGCGTGGTGAAGAAGTGGAGTTCCCGCTGGGGAAGCTCAAAGTTGCACGGCACAAGCATCCCACGCAGACCGGCCGGTTTCTAAACCGGAAGAAGATGACCATCTACAAGAAGCCCTTTAAGGTTGTTCACAAGGTGAGTCCTAAAGCCGACCGATGCATCAATTTCGTGCCGATCGTGCTGCCGCCCAAGCCAGGATCGCCGCCGGGCGCGAAACGGATCGTTATTGATCCATCATGGGCATTAATGATGCGACGGAAGAACCGGATCGTCCTTCCACCCAGGCCTTTCTTTGCCCCGCACCCGACTCGCTCGGTTGCCGACGTCTTGCGTCTTAAAGGTAAATAACCGCCTGTTGGTGTCCTTGCCGTGGAGCCGACCGCGTTGCGAGCTGGTAAATAACTCCTTGTGTCGCTTTTTGAGGATCCTGCAGGTGGTAAATAAGCCCTTGTGTTTTATCGAAACTGGTCCTGAACTCCCAGTGCTCCCGTGGGGGAACATGTTCCCCCCTGCTTTTTGTGTGATTTTGTCCGGCAGATTGTTGAAGCTGATTTTGGCCGCCCCGGCTCAACAACAGGGTCGTTCTTTCTCCTCTAGGAACCGTGATCCGGATCATTCTCCTGACCCTGACCCCGATACGGAGAACAGGTCGTTTTCGATCCGGAAGACACCGGTGATCAACCTGACCCTGATCCCAGACGAGCTGAACGGAGAGCAGGGACAACCGGGACGATTCCGTATAGCTCAGGGTCACAGGGAACAGAGGCCGGACAATATATATGGTGCGGAATCGCCGGCAAGGCTGATGTCCGGATGACCTGATGGTGAGCATAGGCTTGGGTCCCTCCCGCGCGCGCGAAAAATATGTTGTGCGCGGGGAGGAAGGGACCTGGTCTCATTCGCCAGGATGTCCAGCAGGCGTCCGGACACGGTGGTGAAGTTGCCCGCCTCACCTTCGAGAGCCCGAAGCCGTGCCAGCAGCAGGCTGAGGGGATAGTTGAACGAATCATCCATCACCCTTATGCCGGCGGTTGCAGTGGGCAGGGAAGCAAAGCTCTGGGCCTGCTGTTCGAGATTAAGCAGGGCGGTCTTGTCGAATGCTGATCCGCCGGACAGGTCTCCCGTGGCGATCGCGGTGTTCAGCAGATCGAGCAGCTTCTGGTAGTACTCGTGGGTCAGGGATGAGTTGCAGCCTCTTTGGTTGGACTCTTCCCGCACCTCATACTGAGCTCGTAGGTAAATCCAGGCGAGCCCCTCTCACTTGACGGGCCGCCTTATCAGGAGTAATGAGTAAATGAGTGATATTCGTAAGTCGTCTTCCCGGTCCCGTCGTAGCACCCCCTTCTACCGCCAAGCCTGGGGCCATCTGTTCGGTGGCCTTCTTCGTGATGCCCGGGAGGAAAGAGGCTGCTCCCTCGAAAATGCGGCCCAGGCGGCCGGGATGGAAGTAACGCAGTGGGAGGCCGTAGAAGCCGGCCAGGTTCCCGAGAACTGGGAGCAGGTCCACCGCATGGCCGACGGTCTGGGGATCGATCGCAGTTGGCTAATCCCGCTCGTTCTGTTCTGCCACGAGGCCTGGGGCTAGTAACTTTCGGGGGCCGGGGTCTTCCGAGACTCTGGCCTTCATACTCATAACCATATAGCCTCATCTCCTGAGAAGGAGGTGAGTCAGATTAAGAAGCCAACAGAACTGAAGGTGAAAAGAATGAACTTGAATGTACCCGTCGAACTCCATAACAGCTTCAAGTCGGTCACAGCTGCCAAGGGCCAGGACATGAC
The DNA here is from genome assembly GCF_039994875.1 of Telmatobacter sp. DSM 110680. Lineage (GTDB taxonomy): Bacteria > Acidobacteriota > Terriglobia > Terriglobales > Acidobacteriaceae > Telmatobacter. Next base: position 412,946 of record NZ_CP121196.1, read on the forward strand.
CACCGTGCTGATGGAGTTCATCACGAACTACGTCGCCAAGCACTCTCCCAAGGGGCGGCGTCGGTGAAACGCGCCGCTCTTTATATGAGGGTGTCGACCCTCGATCAGCGTCCGGAGAGTCAGTTGCATGACCTTCGGCAGATGGCAGCACAGCGCGGCTATGCCATCGTTAACGAATACACAGACAGGATCAGCGGCACCAAGGCTAAGCGGCCCGGGCTTGATCAGATGATGGCCGATGCCCGCCGCGGCCGCTTCGATGTAGTGATGACCTGGGCGAGTGATCGCATCGCTCGTTCAGTGAAGCACTTCCTGGAAGTGCTCGATGAGTTGAACCGGATAGGGGTCGAATACGTCAGCTTCCGGGAAAATATCGATACCGGCGGCCCGCTGGGCCGCGCGATCGTCGTAATCATCGGAGCCATCGCTGAACTGGAACGCTCGCTAATCGTCGAGCGAGTGCGTGCCGGCATGCGGCGGGCACGGCTGGACGGCCAACGCATCGGCCGAACTCCTCTGGTCCTCGATACCGTTGCGATCAAGCAGGACCGCGAACGTGGACAAAGCCTGAGGCAGATCGCCAAAGAGCACCGTGTCTCGACAGCCACGATACAGCGCGTGCTTCATCGGCACGCTCTCACCACGCAGGAGCAGGTCGCATGATCGAACAAGCAACAGACTTCTTGCCGGTATGGATGGTACTGTCGGCTGCCTTCGGCTTCCTGGCCGGCGAGGCTTGCGGCGGCCAGACTCGTCTTCGGAAATATCTCGAGCAGGCTAACGCAGATCTTCGCGATCAGCTTCGCAGGGCTCAGCCGCCTTGCGATCCAACGGTGCAACAAGCACTCGCTCAGCAGCGCCGCGTCATCAACGACATCCACAAACGCGTCGCCGCTGTGACAAAAGGCTTCGAAAAACCCGCCTCGTAAATCCCATCAAATCAATGGCCGGATCTCACGATCCGGCCGTATCAAAAGGTGTGGGTTGGGATACGCAGAGGACGGTGAAAGATCCGCGAACAACTCTCCAGCCCTTCAGAGACCAGATGCCGACGCGTTTGGTATACGATCACACTCGATGCAATCTGATCGCGATCAGTTCTCAGTTTGTAGATCCGAGCTCCACATTAGCTTCATTTTGGCACCAAGATGCTCCAATGCTTCGGGGGTGTCCAAGTTGTAGAGCGGAAACGTTTCGACTCCAGCGGGTAGTACGCAGCAAAGCTGGCGGCCATCGGTCCTTTTAGCGCCGACATTGCTCTTCACCGTTGCCTTCGTCGTCAGCTTAGAGCCTCTGGTAAGGTTGGATCCTCCGAGTGCTCTAGGAATCCTCTTCAGAAGGGATTTGCGCACTATAAATACCTCTTTGGCGTCCCAAGATTTGTTCGCGACTGTCCAGTGATTCATAACCGCGTATTGAACCTGCGGCTCAAAGGAATCGCGCATTTGTGGGTCGTACATAACGATTCTCACCGCGAGCAGAGGTTGGTTAGCTCCGATCTGGGCTGGGATTCCTTTCAGTGGTTTGTGATCCAGCTCTTCCTCTGGCTCATCTCCCTCATCCTCTATCTCATCCTCATCTTCATCACCCTCGTCGTCTTCACCTATTGCAGGTGAGAAGAGTGCGCCATACTCGTTCCGAATAATCCGACGTGTCTGGTCCCGACCTGCTTTGCCAAACACACCAGCCAAAAACGCCAAGGAATTTGGCTCCTCAGCCAGTCGATCGCGCAGTCCGGTGATAAGCCGGTCAACCTCGCGGTAGAGATGATGGGTACTTGCGATCGTAGAAGCAACTGCTGATGCGAATTCTTCACGTGTTATCGTGTTGCTCATGTCCAGCACACTTTCTTACGCTCTTTCTGAAGAGCGCCAGGAAAGAATTGCTTGTTGGGCAGTCCCAGCTAAAATCTGGGGACTAAAGATATAGCGAAAATCTCGTCCTGCCACGCTCCTAGGCATGCCCCAGCAAAGTAGCCTTTCTGGCTGAACCGGCGCGGTCTTAAACGCACTCTGAAAGCGCAACCCAAGTTGGGCAGCTCGTACACTCCAACCACGGAGGCGCCAAGAGAGAGGTGTTTGTCGGGCAATCCCTACCAGAACCTCCGGACTAAAGATATGACGAAATCCCTGCCCCACCACGTTTCTTGCCAAGCCCCAGCAAAGCAGCTTTGCTGGCTGAACGGGCGCCGGCTTAAACGCACTCTGGAAGCGCAAACCAACATGCGCAGCGCGTACACGCCAACTACAAATCCGGAACAAATCAGTCCCCGGCGAATGCCACTGTGAGAACCCGCTGAACGTATCTAACCCGCAGAGTCGAAGGTACTCTTTAAGATCTATCTTCCAACCTCGACTCGCGGCGGGCTTGACTTTTAAGTCTCTAAACAACGATTGCCAGGTTCTGAGGTTTAACGTGGCATTTGCGGGAAGAAACTGTTTTGACTCTTCAATCTCGCGGAGAGCGCGACGTTGGCGTCGAGCATCGACAAGAAAGACCTGAATAACCTGGCACTCACGAATTGCGCATTCTATTGGCTCAGCATACTGGATGCGCTCCGAAACGGGCCGCACGATGGACTGATACTGGCGAACCAGCTGATCGCTGGTCCGTTCGTCAACCTCTGGTTTGAGAGCTAAGTCATGCCGATCTGACCGAAATTTAGCTTCGACAATGACCAGAGCATCTCCTAATCGAAAGACGACGTCGGGTTCTGCGAAAGCTAAGCGCGGCCAAAACCAATACTCAAGGAGGGGAATGTTGAGCCAGGATCTTTGAGGAACGCCTAACCAATTCTCCAAAAGCTTCCAGTCCTCTGCCCAGAAGATCGCCCCAAACACAGTAGATGTCAGGGTGTCCTCGAGTCTCTGCGGTTCGGGATTGGACTCGTCAAGCTTCCCATGTAGAAGCGCATGCAGCATCGCCCGCAAGTTTACATCACGAGAAAGGCCCCTTGAGGTCACGAGATCAAATAGTCGCAGAGAGCATTCGATCCCTCCCAAGTTGTCAGTGATGGATCAGTCGCAGACATTCTATTTCCACATCGCTGATAACAATCGACTACGGTCCAGCATCATTAGAGCGACGAAAGCTGTATTTGCCCGATCGTGGTCGTGCGATATACTCGCCCTTCCCCTTGATCGTGAGATTTCGCGAAGCCAAGAATGAGAGTGCGGCGCTTGGCAAGGCGGCGGTATATGAATACATCGTATGGAGACTGGCTTCGCGATAGATTCGAAGCCGGAACAGTGTCAACTCAACTCGCCGAAGCGCGTCGACTCGAGGATGCGTATGGTGACCTTGACGAGAACTTTGATCGTGATGATTTCGACTCAATGCTCGCAGAGTTGGCATACTCTTCCCTCGACAAGAAAGCCGAGAAACCTAACCCCTCGCGCATACCCATTCAGGGAAATAGGCTCTACGAAAACCTCGCTCACCTTCGAACGGCGCTCAATTACTATCGTCGATTTCGCGCTCACTTGGACGCCAAGAAGGGGGTTGAAGACTGGCCGCAGCTGGAGAGGATGCGTACACGGTTCCTTGCTATTTGTCCCGACTTCATCGATTTCGAGCAGAGGAAGGGCTTTTATTTTGAACAGGAGAGAGCCTATAAGGATGACTTGATTGGCCAAGCTCAATCGATTTTAAGCGGCCATCACGAGGAACAACCAGAGAAACTCGGAGGCCAATTCCTCGACCTAGTGAAGAAGTCTAATTTCGTCGGATGGCGAGCTTTCGATGCAATAGCGAAAGGTGGAGCTGACGCGAGGAAAGAAACTGCACAAGCTCTGGGCGAAATGTTGTTGTCAAAAGAGAGCTTGCCTGCCGTAATCGAGACTGCCGCTCTCAGGATCCACCCGATACTCCGCTCGGACAACAATCCTGCCATTGGCCTTGTTCGGTCCCTTGTGACTTCGGCAATTGCATTAGCCAAGCCCAAAGATGCGATCAGCGTCAAAACTCTTTCAATGCAGGCGGCAATTAAGGAATTGACCGGGGACACGATTATAAAGTCAGCGGTAATCAGTGCCCATGAGTATGAAGCGATCCTCCAGATTGCCCTTCGTATCAGCGACAGAATGGTCGAGTGGAACTGGAAGCCGCGCGATCTTTGGGATGTACAGGGTTTCCTTTGGGTTGCGACAAATTATGGCAAAGCGCCCGTTCTGGCCGAAGGTGGCGCCTTAATCGAAGACGATGAGGATGATGATCGAATGACTGGAAAACAATTCATTCCGCTGAATCAGATACTCTTTGGGCCCCCGGGAACCGGCAAGACGTGGGCGACAGCCCGGCTCGCAGTCGAAATATGCAACGGGACTGCTCCGGATGACCGAAAGCAACTAAGGAAAGAGTACGACGAACTGAGGAGAGCTAATCGAATTACCTTCACCACGTTCCATCAATCGATTGGTTACGAGGAGTTCGTCGAGGGTCTCCGTCCAGTCACCGAAAATGAAGATGAAGAAGATCAGGCTCCTGCTGGTTTCCATCTAGAGACCCGCCACGGCATTTTTCGTAACATCTGCACCCTCGCTGAACAGGCACGAAAACGAGGCGGAAAAGCGGCCGCATTCGATTTCACAAAACGGCAATTCTTCAAGATGTCCTTGGGGCGTGCGAGTACCGAGAGTCATATTTATCAGGCGGCAATCGCGGGAAACTATATCGTCCTAGGTTGGGGTGGAGACCTTGATTGGTCGGACACAAAGTACGACGACTTTCAAGCCGTGTTCGATCGGTGGCAAGAGAAAGAACCAGGCACAAGCGGAAACAGCGGCAATATCGCACAGACGTGGTGTTTTCGATCGCTTATGAAGAAGGGCGATATTGTGATTGTCTCAAACGGTAACCGCCGCTTTCGTGCGGTTGGTGAGATCTTAGGTGATTACGAATTCGTGCCACAAGGAGAGGGCGGCAATCATCGCCGCGTCGTGAAATGGCTCGCCGTAATCAAAGACTCCTTGCCAATTGAGACCATTTATGACGGCAATCTCTCGCAGGTTACATGCTATCGGTTGGTAAAGAGCCGTATGAAGCTCGAGGCCTTAGCTGGTCTGGTCACTGCAGATGCTCAACCTATGTCATCGAGCGCTGAGCCATACGTCTTAATTATTGACGAGATTAACCGCGCAAACATATCCAAGGTCTTGGGAGAATTGATAACCCTAATCGAACCAGATAAGCGGCTCGGAGGGCAAAATGAGATCACTGTAACGATGCCGTATTCCAACGACGACTTTGGAGTTCCTAACAACCTATACATAGTCGGCACGATGAACACGGCGGATCGTTCAATTGCACTTCTTGACACAGCGCTTCGTCGCCGCTTCCACTTCACCGAAATGATGCCCGACTACAGCTGTCTCAACAGGCAGGTAGAAGAGATTCACCTTGGCAAACTCTTGGCCGCGATCAATCGGCGGGTTGAATGGCTATTCGATCGTGATCATCAAATAGGACACAGCTATTTCACGGATGTCGAGAGCAAAGCAGACCTCGATCACGTAATGCAGGCGAAGGTAATCCCGCAGTTGGCGGAGTATTTCTACGAGGACTGGGAGAAGGTGCGTGCAGCTCTCAATGATACGAACGAGGCGTTCATTAAAGTGACCAAACTCGGTCCACCAAAGATGCTTCAATCTGATGGGGAGGACCGGTCGCACTATTCAATCCATATGGGAGAGATTCCGTCTGAAGGATACGTCACGGCATCGGAGTAGACGTGAAAACCATAAGTATTCGAGAGCATCAGACGATCGCAGTTGGAGGGGTGATGGATGGCCCGCATCTGACGGTGTGTGAGTGTGAGGCACTCGATCGCGCTCAGCGCTCTCTTGGCGTCCAAGCCTTCCGATGGATTTCACGAAACCAGATCAAGGTTGCCCAATTCGTCGGTATGATTGCGGCTACCGATGTCAGATTGGAAATCCTTCCCAAAATTCACGGGCTCGGAGAGGGTGATACCAGGCGGGTGTTGATCGGCATGCTCGGCATAGCTCTCGATGTGCCGGTCCGCGACGGCGACGTAACTGGCCATGAGTATCAGAATTGCGATCTTCTTGAACTGCTAATAGATCTGTTCGCACGTAGACTCAGGGAGAAAATTCGAGCCGGCCTATCTAGAGCTTACTCTCAGCACGAAAGCGATCTCAGCTATTTGCGTGGCAAGCTGGCTGTCACGCGTCAATTTTCAATTCTGGCTGCAAGCCCGCATAGGCTTGCTTGCCGATACGATGAATTCACAGCGGACACTGTTCTCAATCGGCTACTTTTATGTGCTGTTACCTTCTTGAGGCGCCGATCTATTCGCGCCGGCACGCAGCGATTACTGAATGAGATCGCAGCCCATTTTGAGGACGTTCGTTCTGCAACGGTCTCGGATGTCTTGAACGAGTCCTTCGTCATAGATCGGGGCAATCGGGACTGGGAGATTCCTGCAAGGTTGGCCCGTCTGTTGCTTTCCGCCACATGTCAGACTACCCACGGCGGAATGCGCGACGGTGTTGCCTTACTCTTCGACATGAATCTTCTGTTTGAGTCCTATGTAGCAGCGTTCGCTCGCAAGGTATTCACTCCACTCGGTTACAAGGTCCGAGCTCAATGTCCGATGCGGTGCATGGTGAAAGACGAAAAAGGTAAAAATCTGTTTCACACCAGACCCGATTTGCATGTGGAGCGCGATGGGCAAGTGGTGGTGTTCGACACAAAATGGAAACATATAAATCCAAGGCAAAGTAACTTCGACATACTGCAAGCGGATGTCTACCAAATGTACGGTTACGCGCACATCTATTCGAGCCAGAATACCGTTCTCCTGTATCCGCATATACAGGAAACATCTAGGCAGCCAGGCTTGCAATCGTCTTGGACGCTTCAATCACATGGTGGCCGTCTGACAATTGCCACAATCGACATTACAAAACCGGCGATGCTTGCCACTTCGCTGACGGAATTGTTGGCCGCAAGCTGAGGTATCAAAACATTGCCGCTCGAGGAAAATCCATAATGCACTTTTCGAGATTTCACCTCATGTTTTCACAATCAGAAATTTGCACTTGGGCTGACCTATATCCATTCGGGTGGGACACGGAAGCGCTTCAGGCCGGCTCGAACATTCGAGCAGGAGACTTCTGCCAACAGCATCTTAAGATAATCGCCAGATGGAAGTCACCGCGCCCACTAGGGCTGATCAAAGAAAACCTTGATTCCGAGATCTCCGGTGTTCTGAGTTTGCCTCTTAAGATGAAACAGCCTAGGAGAGCGCCTTTGCAGTACTTATGGGATTGCGCGGAGTCGGAGTGCCCAAAGGTGACGAAAGAGCAGGGAGAGGGGGATAGGAGAATGTAATTATGTTGAGTTTCGTCGCTGAGTTTAATCATCCGCGGAAGTCGGCTGGTAATTCAGCGTCACGCACACTCTCCGGAAGCTCGCACGTTGGCGCCTTTTGTCGGACGGTGATGTACATACCACTGGATTACTTCTCCGATACGTGCGTTGATTCGAGAAGAGAAACGCCCTAGGCTTCGGTCGTCTCCTCATTGAATTTCGACCATGGAATTTCCTTAAGTCTGTTCGCAAGCTGTTCCGCCTCCTTCACCTGAAGCCAACTGACATCAAAGTACCTTTTGCTGTTGTACATTCCGCCTGGGCTATCCTTGCGGCAATCGGTATCGTAAAGTGGGCCGAGAAGGAAAACGCGCGTCGGAAAGACCCCCGGCCGAAGGTCATGAACCTTTGTCATTGCAAGTTTCTTGAGTTCCTCCTTGGCGCGGGAAACGTTCTGCCATTTCACCTTGGCCATGTCGACACCTTCAACGTCGACAACCGCTTCTATTAGGGCAACTCGCTCTATGCGCTTTTCCCTATACATGCCGAAATATTTACAACGAATATGACTGTACGCCCCACTGGTTGCTGGGCACATGTACACCCTACCGACGAGCACATCGTCCGGCAGCCCAGCACAATTCACTACGTCGAGCCGTCTCTCCCAGGACGGAAGTAACTCCTGCTCGTCGAGGTAAAGTCTGAATTCTGCGACGGCGTCGTCGAGATTCTTCGGAAGGTGGGGGAGTTTTAGCGCAAGAACAAAGTCCTCGAAGGAAACCTCCTTGAAAAGGATCGAGCCCTTATATTTTCTGGCGCATAAATCGTGTATATTAGCGAATTTCTTTCTCTCTTCAGACTCAAAGTTGGATAGCGCAACGAGAACTTTAAGGCCTCGGTCCTCGCTGTCAAGCGCAGCCAAGTGCTGCGCAAGCTGCTCATCGTAGAACCAATTCCAGTTCTTTGTCTCAATGTAGATTGTGAAAGCGGGCTGCAGGACAAGGCCGTCTGGGATGGCTGAGCCTTTACGAACCTGTTGACGAAACCGCACTCCGATTTGATCGCCAAGCTCTTCGCCGACCAGCGTAGTCATCACTTCCGCAAGGAACTTCGGGTTTTCCTCGTAGAGCATCTTTAGAAGGAGCAAGCAGTAGTTGGTCGTGCGGTTTTCGCCTTGAGAATAGCCTGAAAAGAGACTGATTGCCCTGCTCATGTCATTGGTCCTATATTGCGTTTTAAACGGAATGGCGCCGTCCAAACTCAGTTTAGTCCTGCCAATTCAGAGCCATGAGCGGGTTTAGTAATAAAAAAGCGCCCATTCTATCCGGGAACGCGTGTTCACCGGTGCAAAATGTCCGTCGAATAGTTCTTGATGGCTTGTCTCATAACCCACACCTTTTGATACGGCCGGATCGTGAGATCCGGCCATTGATTTGATGGGATTTACGAGGCGGGTTTTTCGAAGCCTTTTGTCACAGCGGCGACGCGTTTGTGGATGTCGTTGATGACGCGGCGCTGCTGAGCGAGTGCTTGTTGCACCGTTGGATCGCAAGGCGGCTGAGCCCTGCGAAGCTGATCGCGAAGATCTGCGTTAGCCTGCTCGAGATATTTCCGAAGACGAGTCTGGCCGCCGCAAGCCTCGCCGGCCAGGAAGCCGAAGGCAGCCGACAGTACCATCCATACCGGCAAGAAGTCTGTTGCTTGTTCGATCATGCGACCTGCTCCTGCGTGGTGAGAGCGTGCCGATGAAGCACGCGCTGTATCGTGGCTGTCGAGACACGGTGCTCTTTGGCGATCTGCCTCAGGCTTTGTCCACGTTCGCGGTCCTGCTTGATCGCAACGGTATCGAGGACCAGAGGAGTTCGGCCGATGCGTTGGCCGTCCAGCCGTGCCCGCCGCATGCCGGCACGCACTCGCTCGACGATTAGCGAGCGTTCCAGTTCAGCGATGGCTCCGATGATTACGACGATCGCGCGGCCCAGCGGGCCGCCGGTATCGATATTTTCCCGGAAGCTGACGTATTCGACCCCTATCCGGTTCAACTCATCGAGCACTTCCAGGAAGTGCTTCACTGAACGAGCGATGCGATCACTCGCCCAGGTCATCACTACATCGAAGCGGCCGCGGCGGGCATCGGCCATCATCTGATCAAGCCCGGGCCGCTTAGCCTTGGTGCCGCTGATCCTGTCTGTGTATTCGTTAACGATGGCATAGCCGCGCTGTGCTGCCATCTGCCGAAGGTCATGCAACTGACTCTCCGGACGCTGATCGAGGGTCGACACCCTCATATAAAGAGCGGCGCGTTTCACCGACGCCGCCCCTTGGGAGAGTGCTTGGCGACGTAGTTCGTGATGAACTCCATCAGCACGGTGGTCATGTCCTGGCCCTTGGCAGCTGTGACCGACTTGAAGCTGTTATGGAGTTCGACGGGTACATTCAAGTTCATTCTTTTCACCTTCAGTTCTGTTGGCTTCTTAATCTGACTCACCTCCTTCTCAGGAGATGAGGCTATATGGTTATGAGTATGAAGGCCAGAGTCTCGGAAGACCCCGGCCCCCGAAAGTTACTAGCCCCAGGCCTCGTGGCAGAACAGAACGAGCGGGATTAGCCAACTGCGATCGATCCCCAGACCGTCGGCCATGCGGTGGACCTGCTCCCAGTTCTCGGGAACCTGGCCGGCTTCTACGGCCTCCCACTGCGTTACTTCCATCCCGGCCGCCTGGGCCGCATTTTCGAGGGAGCAGCCTCTTTCCTCCCGGGCATCACGAAGAAGGCCACCGAACAGATGGCCCCAGGCTTGGCGGTAGAAGGGGGTGCTACGACGGGACCGGGAAGACGACTTACGAATATCACTCATTTACTCATTACTCCTGATAAGGCGGCCCGTCAAGTGAGAGGGGCTCGCCTGGATTTACCTACGAGCTCAGTATGAGGTGCGGGAAGAGTCCAACCAAAGAGGCTGCAACTCATCCCTGACCCACGAGTACTACCAGAAGCTGCTCGATCTGCTGAACACCGCGATCGCCACGGGAGACCTGTCCGGCGGATCAGCATTCGACAAGACCGCCCTGCTTAATCTCGAACAGCAGGCCCAGAGCTTTGCTTCCCTGCCCACTGCAACCGCCGGCATAAGGGTGATGGATGATTCGTTCAACTATCCCCTCAGCCTGCTGCTGGCACGGCTTCGGGCTCTCGAAGGTGAGGCGGGCAACTTCACCACCGTGTCCGGACGCCTGCTGGACATCCTGGCGAATGAGACCAGGTCCCTTCCTCCCCGCGCACAACATATTTTTCGCGCGCGCGGGAGGGACCCAAGCCTATGCTCACCATCAGGTCATCCGGACATCAGCCTTGCCGGCGATTCCGCACCATATATATTGTCCGGCCTCTGTTCCCTGTGACCCTGAGCTATACGGAATCGTCCCGGTTGTCCCTGCTCTCCGTTCAGCTCGTCTGGGATCAGGGTCAGGTTGATCACCGGTGTCTTCCGGATCGAAAACGACCTGTTCTCCGTATCGGGGTCAGGGTCAGGAGAATGATCCGGATCACGGTTCCTAGAGGAGAAAGAACGACCCTGTTGTTGAGCCGGGGCGGCCAAAATCAGCTTCAACAATCTGCCGGACAAAATCACACAAAAAGCAGGGGGGAACATGTTCCCCCACGGGAGCACTGGGAGTTCAGGACCAGTTAGCAGGGAAATTAGGAATCCTAGTATATCGACTTACTCGATTTGTCCCGGATTGACTCCATCAGACGTCGAAAACAGGAATTGCTCATCTTCAACTTTCCCACCGACCAGGTTGTCTACGCGAAAACGTTCGCCTGTTCAAACGTCAGTCCACCTTTCTTTCTTTCTTTTCACGCAGGGCTCTCTGAGACGTGATCTACTCGACCGCGATCGATTCGATCTTCAATCCCGGAGCGGAGATCAACTCAAAGTTGAGCACGTTTTTGGCGGCTTCGCGATCGAAGAGCGCTTCAATCCAGATTGCCCCCGCACTGTTATCGCTTCCGGTTGAAGGGAATGCAATTTTTGTCGCGGTCTGGCCATTCACTCGCAGTTCCGCCATTTGCGGGGCGTCGCCGCTGTTGATATATGAAATGCGAAGTCTGGCCACGCGAACACGCGAAGAAACATTCGTAAAGGTGACCTCCCGACTGCCGCGCACGCCATCGGCTCCTGTAGCGGTGTATGAGTTGAGTTTTCCTTCGCTGCCTTTGACGATCAACATCGCGGCGTCGTTCGCCTGAACTGCGACGGAATAGGAAGAGTCGAAGGAGCCAAGGTCTTTCCGGGCCCAGAGGTCTCTCACCGAGACAGCCGACGAATCATTGAGCCCAAAGTCGCCCCAATGCACGGTGATCGCTGCAGGGTCGCCGGTTCTGTTGAGCAGCAGCACCGCGCGTTCTCCCGGTGTGGAGAGCGCCTTGGACCATACTTCAAGACCGTAACCGTAGGTTGCCACTTTGATTCCCTGCAGCCCAAGCGAATCCTGATCGACGGCGATTACCTCTGGATTGGTAAGCGTAGCCAAAGTGGCAGGGCTCAATGTGGTCAGATCCGCGCCGGCCAGCAGAGGCGCTGCAGAGATCGCCCACAGGCTCATATGAACCCGGCTCTGAGCATCTGTAAGGCCCGGCATCCCGACCACCATCATGTCGGGATCGTTGTAGAAACCGGTATGTTCTGCCTCCGGATGAATCCCCTGATCAAAATTGGAGAGCACGCCGGGGAAGCTGGCCAGACGGCCGCTGTGTTTTTCATGCGGCACTATCGGAGGCACGATGTCGCCGCTGGTCCGCCAGATGTCTGCGGGCGCGCCGCCTACGTTGGGAGCCCAGGTCCATGGGCTGTTGTTTCCCCACTCGCAGATTGAGTAATAGAGCCGATGCCCTGTAGCAGCCTCGGCTTTGGCGATGGCTCTCGCAACTTCGGCGTACTGCACAGCGGGATCGAGTTTCTCCTTGTCGCCACCGCACCAGTCGACCTTTACATAATCGAATCCCCATTTGGCGAATTGCAGGAAGTCCTGCTCATAATGACCTTCACTGCCGACGTGTTGATAGACGGGGCCGAGGTCCGGGTAAAGGCTGCAGCCATCCATTCCTGCGTCGGTATAGATGCCGGCCCTCAGGCCTTTGGAATGGATGTAACGGACGATGTTGGCCATGTCTCCGGCCTGCTCACCCGGAGCAATTGCCGGCCATGCCTTGGCGTCGACCACAATGTTCCCTCCGGGATCGCGCTGTCCTAGCCACCAGCCTTCGTCGATGGTGACGTATTGATAGCCCGCCTTAGCCATGCCGTTCACAACCATGGCGTTCGCCTGGTCCATGATGATTTTGGCGTCGACGGTATTGGAGAAGCTGTTCCAGGAAGACCAGCCCATCGGGGGAGGAGGCACGGCAATCAGCCTCTGCGCGCTCGCCGCCTGCATGGCTCCGGGTATGGTGAGGATCATGACTGCAAAACGTACAAGAACCACTCGGGTGACACGCGCACACTTCCAATCCGGGACCTTCCGCATTGCTAACCTTTCTGCTTCTGAGATCGTTCGTTCATCATAGTTGCTTGCTCTGGCGGACTGTTGGTGCGGCATATCGCGATGGCCTCGATCTCAACCAGCAGTTCGGGCCGGCAGAGAATAGCCTGAATGCAGGTAGAAGCTGGCAGCGGGTCGAGTTCCTCAGTGTTGAAAAACGCAGTGCGCTCTTCGTTGAAGGCTTCGTAATCGCGATCGATGTCGCGCAGGTAGCAAGTCGTGCGCACGATATCCCGCCAGGTGCATCCTTCGCTGGCAAGTAGGCCTGTGATATTTGCCAGGGTACGTCGCATCTGCGCCCGGAAATCGCCGATGTGCACGCTCCGGCCGTTTTCATCGATTGATGCTGTACCGGAGATAAGCAGAACGACAAAGCCGCCAACTTCAATCTTCATTCCGGCTCTCGCGTTCTCCAGACGGGGTAATCGACTTATCTATAGTTGGCAAGAGTTTTCATTGTCCTCATACGGCCCGGCACGTTGCTTATATGTAAACGACGCGCCGGGCCGAGGATAAGGGCTTTTCGGAAAAGCCATTTCAGCAGATTCAGCCCAGACAGTACCACGTACTGAAAGGAACTTTATGTACGCGTTGCCGGGCTTAACTGAAGTTACCGACATCCCCGTTTTTCGTGCTCCACAGAAATGAAGTACTAAGCTACCAGCGTCAGTTGTTTTTGATCGATCTTACAAAAGTGAGCCATTTTGAACATTCCAGGCACCGAGAGTTGTCATAGAGTTCTAACCGGATTGAATTTCAACCACGAAATCCCCCAGCCGAAACGCGGGGCGACGGCTTGGCACAAACAGATCGGCGAGTCGGCGCAGTGGAGGTCCAGAGACAATTCAATTCCGAAAGGAGATTCACCGTGCGAAGAATGTTCGGCCTGGCTTTGGCTGCCTTGGCATTCACCACGACATTGGTTGCGTTGGAAGCCGACAATTCTCTCGGCACCTGGAAGGTCAATCTCGCAGCATCCCGGTACACTCCGGCACCTTTACCTGTTAAAAGCCTCACTGTAGTGCGAGAAGTGTGTCCCGGTGGCGTGAAAGTTACAAGCACAGGCGAGCGGACAGATGGCACTGCGATCGACACCACCTATTCGGCAAATTACGATGGCACGCCAGCCGGGGTAACGGGCAAAGGATCACCATACGATACCGTGTCAATCAAAGAGGTAGACTCCAATACTTTCCTGTACGAAGCGAAGAACACGACCGGAAAGTATTCCGCCACCGGACGCATCGTGATTTCGGATGAAGGCAAGAAGATGACATTGACGGCCAAAGGTACTGACGCCGATGGAAAGGAGATGACACTCGCACTCGTTTATGACAAGCAGTAGGCGACGTGAAAGTCCAGGAAACAGGCGATCGCAAGACAGCAACAATTCGACCCACCAAGAGAATGTCATGAGAACGACTTCACCGTTTGCTCGGAAGATCCTATGCGTCAGGACAGATCAGAGTGTCGACCGTTCAAATCCGACCAAGAGATGCCTCCATCGTGAACAGAGTTTCCGTGAAAGCTGCCACATCTGCTTCAGGTCTCTCACAAAGAGAAGAGCACTTTACCGATTTCGCCAATTCTCATCAATCTATCCCTTGTCGCCGGCGTTGACTTGGTGTTGGTAGGCACACTTCGAAAATAGCGCCACGCCAGCTGCTGATGGCGTGGCAATCTCTAGCGGTTCTCCGATAGTTCACTATCGCGCGGAGTGACAACTGATGGATTCAGTTTTTCGCTTGCAGGTCCAATTCAGAGTGTCATCATGCTTTCCGGTTATGTTCCCGTAAAAGCCGACAGAAAAGGACCGAGTCGCTTGGCCGCTAGCCGCCAAGACTGTCTGAGATTCGCCAGACTTTGGGCAAAACAGAACATCAGCGCGCCCATCTGTCTGGCAGGCTCGGTATTCCCCGGTGAGCCAGTCTCCGCTCATGTGCACATCAATAATGCGGGTTTGAGGAATCCATCCAATATGCTTGAAATATCCCCACCCATACCAACCGAGCCAGATCACCACACCTATTACAAACAGGAAACTGATGCCTTGCGCAAGGCTCTTGAGCTCAGAAGACCCTTCCTTAGGGGCTTCTGACTCCGCTAGGTCTCGTTCTTCAAATTCCGCCA
The DNA here is from genome assembly GCF_039994875.1 of Telmatobacter sp. DSM 110680. Taxonomy (GTDB): domain Bacteria; phylum Acidobacteriota; class Terriglobia; order Terriglobales; family Acidobacteriaceae; genus Telmatobacter. Next base: position 427,951 of record NZ_CP121196.1, read on the forward strand.
TGACTGATCGTCCAATTGTTTTTACTTGGTCGGGAATAGCGTTGCCGTTGACTCTAGGACCATCCCTGCCGTGTTTCAGATTCCTGCAAACGATACATAATCCGCCACACTTCATGGAGCGCGTCGGTGTACTCGGCTCCGTCCCGCCCCATGCGCTGAGCAACTTCATTCTTGAAGTTGTCCCACTTTTGCTCTTCCGCCATTTCTTGAAGGGCTGCAACCCAGACGGATTTCGGCGCGATCAGCCGATAACCATAATCGCGATTCGGCGGAGAAAGGATCTTCGAACTGGCAAGCTGCGGGCACCGTTTCTGAAGGTTTTGGAGATGATCTTTGCACCTCGCTCGCACCATCAACGTGTCGGGATCAAGAGCTCCGTCAGGCTTGCTGGCACATGCAACTGAGTAAAAACCATAGATGGAAAAGATCCACATTTCACACCTCACAGCTACTTCAAGTGGTTCTTCAGCCCATCAGGATACTCCTTCTCTTAACTGGCGGTTTCCGGATTGCGCGTCATCCGTCCCGAATCAGATCTCCGCTTTAATGCTGCGTGTCCCCGAGCCTGCTGGTTTGTGTATGTAGAGAGGGCGCGCCGCAGTGCACGTCGCGCCTTGTGCAATTGGGACTTCGAGTTGCCCGAGGTGCAGTCAAGGATGGAGGCGATCTCGCTATGTTGAAAACCATGAACATCATGAAGGAGGAAGGTTCTCCGATAACCGGGCGGCAGGTTGGCAGCAGCGTGATCGATGGCCAGACGGTCAACGACCCCGATTTGTGTCAGATCACGAGTGCCGACCCCGCGCCCGATGTGTTCCTCTGGGAGGTTTGTCATCAGATGATCGAGTGAAACAACTGGCAGCACACGCTTGCGCAGGTACATGAGCACGATATTCACCGTAATTCGGTGCAGCCAAGTGGTGAAAGCGGAGTCACCGCGGAAAGATGCGAGCTTACGGTGCAACTTTAAAAAGGTTTCCTGCGTGAGGTCTTCGGCCTCTGAGAAATCATGCACCATGCGCAAGCAAATGGAGAAGACTCGCTTCTTGTGCTGCAGGTAAAGCTCCGCGAATGCGTCGTTGTCGCCGGCCCGGGCCCGCGCCAGAACATCGTCCTGGATCGATTTAGCCGGAGGCGCGAGCCCCGTGCGCTCCGAGGCCCAGGTTCTAGTTGGATAGAGCGATGAAGTGGGAAGGGTAGAGGCCGCCATATTCCTCCAGTGCGGACTCGGCCACTATCCGGGGATCCGCAAACTTTGTGCTCGGACTTGCCTTGCTCGAAGGGGCAGTTCAAGCAGTCGAATGGATAACCGTAAATCAGTGCGACAGTAGCGTCAGTTAGTCAACGGTTTTTGCAGGCGTGCGGCTTTGCCAACTCGATAGGCATATCCGACGATCCGTGTTTAAAAGTTGCTCACCACCTTGCGAGGCGTTTGTGCCATATTGGTCGGTTTCCACTCATTTAAGTAGAGATTTCGGAGCTCCTCGTCGGACGGCATGAGAGGATTCTGGTTCGACAGAGGTGGCGCAGAGAAGGTGTCAGAGTCGGACTCTATCGGCCGTTCTGGTGAGAACAGCCCTCGGATCGATCCGCCAACGGCATTCTGGTGTGATTTGCCGCGGAAAGTAATACGCTGCTCAGCGGTGCCGAGACTACGGGCACTTAAATCTGCATAGCGCTCGTAAAGATTGCTCGACCCGTCTTTGTCGTCGCAGCTGGAGCTTTGCCGGAGGGAATAGGGTTTGTGGTCAGCGCCCAAGGCACGAAGGGACACCACTGTTCTCCAGCGTTTGTCAAGGAATGCCGATAAAGCAAAAATGATAATGAGGAACAGAGCAAAGCCACCAATGATGAGTTGGGTATTCGTGAAATGGACGTACATTGCGTTCTCCATTGCATTGAATGTCCGCAACGGCAAGATGGACATTGCGGTGGCCGTTAGGTACCACAAGAATTGTGACGTGGGAGGCTTCACAAGACTGTTCAGAATTGATCAGGTCCGAAAATCAGAGGATAGGCCTGTGTTTGGTTTTCTCGAAGCAGATCAACATTGAGATATAGCCATTAGCCGCAGGTCAGGGATAAGTTAGGCACTTTCATCTTGTTGCTTCGAGGTTGAGGCGGGTGAGCTATATCGAGCAGACAAGGGGGATATGGTGCTGTACGGTGAGCCGGAGTGAAAGAAAGGCAACCCATGAGAGATGAAGTGGTTCAAGAAGCCCCCAGAACGCATTCCGGCGCGCTGTTGGCAGCGATTTCAGTGGCGATACTTTTGGGACTGGGTGGGATTATCTGGAGCTATACGCTGAACAGCAAACTGGCTACTCAGCAACAGGCTCTGGCTGATATGACGGCGCAGAACAACAAACTGGCGGCCGCACAGCAGGAGACCGATGCGCGATTGAATGTCGCCACGGACGAGTTGAAGACCTCGCTCGGCCTGACGCAGAAGCAACTGGATACAAGGGCGGCGGCGTCGCAGGTCCGCGAGGTTCGTGGGGAGCAGACGACAGCACGCCTGGCAACCGCGCAGCAGCAGACAGCGGGGCAGGTGGCCGCAGTGCAAACGGATGTTGGCGGCGTCAAAACCGATGTGGCAAAGACGCAGAGTGACCTGGCCGAAACCAACAACAATTTGACGTCGATGAAAGGCGATCTGAACGGCCACAGCACCCTGATTGCGCGTAATGCCGATGAACTGGAGATTTTGAAGCACAAGGGCGACCGGAACTATAACGAGTTCACGCTGGTAAAGGGACAAAAGAAGCAGGTCGGGACAGTTAGCTTGGAATTGAAGAAAGCAGACTCAAAGAGGAGCAAGTACACTCTCACCGTCTTTTCCGACGACAGGCAGTACGAAAAAAAGGACAAGAGCCTGAACGAACCGCTTCAGTTCTACAGCGGCAAAGTGCCAATGTTATTTGAGATTGTGGTCAACAACGTGAGCGCTAAGAACACGGTGACCGGCTATCTGTCTTCTCCGAAGGGTACGCCGGAACCGACGGTGGTTGCCGAACGTTAGGTCAACATAAGCGAACCTCCTTGGTGTCTGCCACCTGGGGAGTAGTTCAACCGGAAAGGTGAGGTAACAGAAGGGTCAGGCTATCTGGCTTCTTGCGAATCACGCCTAGAGACCAGTTTTGGGCCCTTTGGCGTCATCCGGCGAGATTCTGATCATGCAGAATCACGTTCAGCAGGGATTTATGGACCCGGATGCGCTCCTTGTATTCAATGAATCCAAGCCGGCGAAAGCGATTCATAAAGAAGCTGACTCGGGACCGTGTTGTGCCGATCATTTCGGCGAGGGTCTCCTGCGAGATCTTGGGAATCAGTGCTTCCGGCTCGCCTCGCTGGCCGAATTCGGCCATGAGCAAAAGAACCCTGGCGAGACGCCTTTCGCAGTCGTTGAAAAGCTGATCGACCAGATCGGCCTGAATGCGCATGCTGCGCTCCAAAAGAAACTTCATGAAGAGTTCAACGAACTCATTCTCTTCGTGCATAACCCTGATCATCTCTTCTCGGGTGATTTTGAGAGCGGTACAGGCGGTGATGGCCGTAGCGGAGGCCAGGCGGAGCCCAGGCATCGCGGCAAGCGCTTCTTCACCCACAAAGGCGGGTGGGGTTAGGAGCGCAATGGTTGCTTCTCTACCGATTCTGGAAACGACAGTGACTTTTGCGCGGCCTTCTTGAAGATAGAAAACAGAATCGGCGGGGTCACCCTGAGAAAAGAAGAACTCCTTTGGTTGCAGTCGAACTACTCTTCGACCAAGACCTGCGCTGGCCAGAAAAGCCGCTGAATCGAATACATGGGGAGCAGAAAGAGTCATCTTTGCCACCTTTCGGCGCTGCTACTTTGCACGCAGATCGCACAGGCAAGGAACCCGAGGCTCGACTCAACTGCTGCCAATGCCCCATTCCGAGAATGGCAGGAGTGAACTGCAGATGATTATAGACCTTATGTCGGACAGCAGACAAAGAACCGCTCTGCTTTCTTTCGATGTAACCTTGTCGTGATCGCGGCTGGCGGCGGATTCTTCCGAATAGTGTTAGCTCGGCACGCCGCAGGATTGACTGGCGTAATCAATAAAGACCGTATCGCACACATGATCTTGCTCATGTTGCGCGAGATCGGTTTCATTCTGGACCGAGGCAACTGTTGCATAGCACGAGATGCAAACTGAATCGTGCGAACCATCCCTATTGTGCCTGTGAGGAAAACGGCAGGTCAGTTGCGAATCCATCATGCGCTCCATTCAACATTCAGACTTGAGAGCTGGTTGCTGCATGAGACTCAGCCGAGGCCACTGATCTGGTTCGAATAGGCCGATCTGCATTTTCATTCAGGCTTTCCGCAGAAATGGAAAACGATCGCTGGGACCAAGGTAGCCACCAGTCATTTCTGTAGAGTGAGGGATGTCTCTCGGGTGTTTCCGGCGGAGGTGGCCTTAATCCTTCCTCCGCTTCGAGTTCAACAATGCGGCAACGAAGGTAAGCTTTGAGGTTTTCGATCGAAACGGGGTCCTGGTTAGGATAGGAAGTTCCTTCAACTTTTTGGAGAAGCTGGCAAATCACCTCTAGAAGGCTCGGCGACGATGGGGAGTTCATCTTGCTCGTCTTTCTATCCCGGGGGCGTGACGAAAACTCGAACTCGTCAGAGTTATCACTCTTTGTCTCCTTTGAGACTCAACGTTGGGGGGAAAGAAATAATGTAGCGGTTGCTCAATGAGCGACGCTGGTCGATTTTGAACACTGTTCAACTTTTCCTGCGAGATCAGCTAGATGCCCTGCTGTGGTCGGGCCCTTCGCAAGCTTTCAAGTTCGGTCGTGTGGTGACCCAACCGGAACGTGTCCAGCAGTTCGCAGAAAGACACCGTCGACTCCCCCAGAAACTTCGAAGTCAGCGGGATCATGAAATGCTTCTGGCGAAATCGATGCGTTTCGCCGTCCCCTCATACCCCCGTACTTTCGCGACTGCCGCTTTGGCTATCCGTCTTCTGCTTTTGCATTCTGCGCAAACGAAGGACGCCACAGACGGGACGATGTCCCGGCCAACGGATAAGTGGCTGCTTTGCCGCGCAGACAGCGAAATTCAAATGACGCGGGCCATGAGCGAACTGCAAATAGGCTCCATATGCGGCTACGCTGTGGCTGAAGCAGATCGACAGCCGGGCCGAGTCCCTCCGAAGCAGCCAAGACAAAGGGATGTTCGAAACGAGCCTAAATCCTGAATCTGTATAAAAGTGAACAGAAAAGGCTGTTGATCTGCAGACATACTTAGAACCTATTCCTCCATGCAGAGCTTCAGGAAACCTGCGTTAGCAGTAGCGACAGACGATGCCGGAGAGCGGCACTTCGAACATAACGCGAAGGACAGCCGGATATCCGGTAAATCCTTGATTCTCGCGACAGGAGTTTACCGTGGATTCGAAATCTACGCACACCGTGAGCACCGCGGAATCCGGTAACGGAAGTAGAGTATCGCCGGTTGCCACGACGGCTAAGCCGGCAGGACTGCTTGCAACAGGCATAGTTGGCCTAGACGATATCCTTGGCGGAGGTTTGGCCCGCAATCACCTTTACCTGATTGAAGGCGACCCGGGTACGGGAAAAACCACCATCGCGATGCAATTCCTCATGGAAGGTGCCGCTCGTGGTCAAAAGGCTCTCTATGTCACTCTTTCTGAATCGAAGACCGAACTCTTGGAAATCGCCGAAGCTCACGGCTGGATGATTGATGGAATTGAAATATTCGAGTTGGGTCCGGATGAGAGACACCTGAAACCCGAAGCTCAATACACGGTTTTCAATCCAGCTGAAATCGAGTTGGCGGACACTACCAACGCGATGTTGTCCGAGGTCGAGAGAATTCAACCAGAACGCATAATAATTGATTCTCTCTCTGAGTTGCGTCTATTGGCCCGAGACTCTCTGCGTTATCGCAGGCAAATTCTCGGACTTAAGCAATACTTTTCTGGTCGCAACTGCACGGTGCTATTGCTGGACGATCGCACTGCCGAACGTCACGATCTGCAACTCCAGAGCATCGCCCACGGCGTGATCATGATGGAAAGCGTGGAGCGCGAGTACGGCATCAAGAGACGCCGACTCGAAGTGAAGAAACTGCGTGGGTCACGTTTCCGCGAGGGCTTTCATGACTACTGCATCAGGCGGGGGGGCGTGGAAGTTTATCCGCGCCTCGTGGCATCTGAGCACCTTCTGGCTCTCGAGCCGACGAAGCTGAAGAGTGGCATCGCGGCACTTGATACATTGCTCGGGGGAGGCATTGATAGCGGCACGAGCACCCTTTTGCTTGGGCCCGCCGGTTGCGGAAAGTCCACCATTGCGGCTCTCTACGCGGTGTCTGAGGTGGAACGCGGCGGGAGCGCGGCACTTTTCGCCTTCGATGAATCACTCGCGACTCTGTTGATTCGGGGAAAAGGTCTGGGGCTGGATATCAAGAAGCATGTCGACTCTGGCAAATTCTCTCTCCGCCAGGTGGATGCCGCGGAGCTCTCGCCTGGTCAATTCATTCATGAGGTCCGCCAACTGGTGGAAAAGAACGATCTGAAGCTGTTGATCATTGATAGTCTAAATGGCTTTCTGAATGCGATGCCCGACGAGAAGTTCCTGGCGATGCAACTCCACGAACTACTGGCGTATTTGAGCCAGAAGGGAGTTGCAACGCTGATGACCGTTGCCCAGCATGGGTTTGTGGGGGCGAACATCGATACGCCTGTTGATGTTAGCTATTTGGCGGACACTGTGCTGCTGTTTCGATACTTCGAGGTGGCGGGCGAGGTGCGGCAAGCGCTTTCTGTAATCAAAAAACGCAGCGGCGAGCATGAACGTACAATTCGTGAATTGGTGATGAAGAACGGGGCAATTGGAGTAGGGAATATATTGACGGAATTCGAAGGCGTGTTGACCGGTGCTCCCACTTATCGCGGCGGAACGGACAACCTGCGGTTGACTAGATTGCATGAAAATCCGGGTGCAACAACGTGACCGGTCGGGAAAATGAACTCCGCGTCCTCGTAGTTGCTCCTACGGGGAGAGATGGTGTTCTGATATGCAATCTCCTTGCAAGTAAGGGCATTCCCTGCGTCTCGCTGGCAACGGCGGAAATGGCTCTAGTCGAATTTGGCTCAGGCGCCGGTGCATTGATTCTGGCAGAAGAAACCCTCACCCTGCCCGCAATCTGCCTTTGGGCGACACGAATTACTGAACAACCTTCGTGGTCCGATTTTCCCCTGATCCTCCTTACATCGGGCGGGGAAGTCGATGAAGAGAGTCGCCGGAGAATGCGCGTTCGAGAACCTCTTGGAAACGTGGTGTTATTAGAGCGACCCGTTCGACCTGAGACATTCATCAGCACTGTCCAGGCGGCATTGCGCAGCCGTGGCCGCCAATATCAGATGAGAGAACAGATAGCCAAAAATCATGCCGCAGAAGAATCAATCCGGAGATCGGAGAAACTGGCCGTTGCCGGGCGTCTCGCTGCAAGCATTTCACATGAAATCAATAATCCACTCGCATCTGTGACAAATCTGCTCTACCTGATTGGCACCTCCTGTTCGCTGGAAGAGGCGAAGCAGCACAGAGTGAGTGCGGCAAACGAGTTGGCGCGAATATCCGAAATCGTGACACAAACCCTTAGGTTCTACCGCGAACCGAGCAAACCGTCCTTGGTGCGACTCTCAGAAATCGTGGATTCCGCTCTCATCCTCTACAGGGCCAAATTAGCGTGGGCCGATATCTTGATTGAAAGGGACTTCCGAGAGTGTTCGCCGATTGTTGCGAGGGCAGGCGAACTTCGCCAGGTGATTTTAAACCTGATCGGAAATGCACTCGACGCTTCAGATCGAGGAGGGAGACTCAAGATCCGAGTCTCCAACACACACGAACGCAGGAATGGGGCGCGTGCCGGCGTTCGATTGACCGTGGCAGACACCGGATCTGGAGTGTGCCCTGAGATCATGAAGACGCTCTTTGAGCCGTTTGTCAGCACAAAGGACGACACCGGGACAGGGCTCGGCCTCTGGATAAGTTCTGAAATTGTCCAAAGACACAGCGGAAAGATTCAGATGAGAAGCAGTGCAATTCCTCAATCTTCCTGGACAGTTTTCTCCATCTTTCTGCCACTGAACCAAACCGGCGGCAATCACACACTTACAGAGGTATCCACGATTCTGGACGGGAAAAGTCAGGAATCTCATTCCGACTCACCACCTGCAATGCCTTTGCCGATGCAGCGCGAGATGGTGACGTAGACAGCTACGGAACTCCCACGGCACGGCGATCTAGTTAAGCGTATGCTTGGAGGTAGTTTTCATTCCTCCTCTCGCCTTTTGCATTCCAGGCTTCGCTCCAGACGAGTGTCTTCCAAGCAAGCAACCGAACGACTGGAGCTGCCATGAGTCTCATCAAAAAGGCGGATGTGAAGAATCATTTATCTACTCGCCACCGGACTGAGATACATCTATATCGACCTGAAGATGAGCCAAAGGCAGCAAGTGTTGTAGATGAGAAAACTGCGGACACGGCTGTTGATAACAGTGCTTCTGTTAAAGATCCCCTCGATCCACCTGCTCCAGGCACCCTGGAAACAGCTTCGTTACGTCCCGGTCTCGCTGTTGTCTCAACCGAATCAAGAAGCGCGAAAGAGTGACAAAGCATTCTGTCTTCCTGCGCAACGGCTGCATTCTGCCGGATGAAGTTGACCCACAGAGAGTACCTTTCGGGGATAACTGGACACAGATTGAAAGGATCGAAGCGCCTGCCTTCGATGCGATGATCCGGCGCGCGCGTTGGCATTTCATATGGGTGCAGGGAGCATGTTCCCGAAGCGGATTCGGATCAACAGAAGACAGCGCCACTCGTCGAGCCCTGGCTCGTGCACTAAAAGGAGTTGCGCAGCGCTTCAACGCAGCCGAGTTTGATTCTGTCAGGATCACTCATTATCCAGGCTTTTACCTCGCCAATGTGACTATGCAATCCCGAAAGATTCAGCGAAACACACCACTGGACACTTCAGAAGAAGGTCCTTCGCGGGCGATTCTCACACAATAAGTCGATCGAGCGGCTGAATCGAACAATGATTGCCAAGGGCGATGTTTTCCGTGGAATCCGTGCGATTCGTCATTCCATCTCAAATCAAATCGAAAGCAGGGATCATGTCCCTTCCAGAAACACCAAACAATCTAAATCAAGTCGATCAAGCTTTTCCGGCGACTTCACAAGCAGTCGAAATGAAAGCGTGTACTACCCTTGCCTCTGCCTACCCGTATTGCCTTTGTGGGAAATTACTTGCCGCGCGAATGTGGCATCGCAACGTTCACCACCGATCTCTGTACAGCCCTGGCAACCGAATTTGGTGAAGGCCGCCTGTTTGCAATTCCGGTCAACGATCCTGACTCGAGCTATGAATACCCTGAGCAGGTTCGCCTCGAACTTGACCAGGAGGATCTCGCGACGTACGAACGGGCTGCGGAATTCCTGAACTTCAATGGCAACGACATTGTTTGCCTGCAGCATGAATATGGCATCTTTGGAGGTGCCGCCGGCCGATATATCCTCGTGCTTCTTCGCAAGTTGAAGATGCCGTTGGTTACAACACTGCACACCGTTCTCCGGGAACCCGATGCAAATCAACGCATTGTCCTCGAAGAAATCGCCCAATTGTCAGATCGCCTGGTGGTGATGAGCGAACTGGCTGCACAACTTCTTCGCGAAGTCTACGCAGTCCCAAGCGGAAAGATCGATGTAATTCCACACGGCGTTCCCGACCTGCCGTTTATGGACCCTAATTACTTCAAGGACAAGTTTGGTACCGAAGGCAAGTCAGTCTTGCTCACGTTCGGACTTCTATCTCCAAACAAAGGAATTGAAAATGTCATTCGGGCGTTGCCTTCAATTCTGGAGCGCCATCCCAACGTCGTTTACATCGTGTCGGGTGTTACGCATCCTCATATTCGGCGACGCGAGGGCGAACGGTACCGTGAAAGCTTACAGGCGCTGGCCGAACAGCTTGGCGTAAGCGATCACCTGATACTCAACAATCGTTTCGTGAGCGCAGAAGAGCTCGTGGAGCACGTAGGTGCCGCAGACATCTACATCACTCCCTACAGGCAAGAGGCGCAGGTTGTATCTGGAACGCTGGCCATCGCACTCGGAGCTGGTAAAGCAATCGTGTCTACGCCTTACTGGCATGCAAAGGAACTGCTAGCGGATAAGAGAGGCGTCCTGGTTCCATTTGAAGCTCCGAACGCCATCGCTGAAGCAGTGATCGCACTGCTCGAGAACGATGCAGAACGCCACGCGATGCGTAAGCGAGCCTATCTTTACTCCCGTGGAACGACGTGGCCCAAGACGGCAAAGGCGTATATGGCTAGTTTTCAGCGGGCGCGGTTTGAGCGCTCTTTGCAGCCGAAAGCTACGAACCCCGACGATCTTGCTATTATTCCGACCGCATCTTTGGGACACCTGCCCGTTCTGCGCAGCGAACATATTGTGGCAATGACAGACGATACCGGGATGTTGCAGCATTCAATCTTCTCTGTGCCGAATGCACGCGAGGGTTACACAACAGATGACAACGCACGTGCGCTCATTGTGTCCACTCGTCTGGCCTGTGGCGCGATGGATGGCGGCCCTATCAAATATGCGAGTCTTTCTCGCCGTTATCTTTCGTTTCTCTGGCTGGCATTCAATTCTGATACTGGGCGCTTCAGGAACTTCATGGGCTACGACCGCAAATGGCTTGAAACGGTTGGTTCAGAAGATAGTCATGGACGCGCTCTATGGGCTCTGGGAACTGTTCTTGGCCAGTCGCAGGATGCTGGACTGCGCGGAGCCGCAGGAAGACTCTTTGAGGGTGCCGTACCTGCGGCCCTGAAGTTCACCAGCCCTCGCGCATGGGCTTTCAGCGTGCTTGGAATTCAGGCTTATCTCGGTCGGTTTCCCGGCGACAGAGCAATGCAAGGCGTTCGCAACGAGCTCGCCAATCGCCTGCTGAATATCTACGAGCGCAGCAGCAACGGCACCTGGCACTGGTTTGAGAAGAGTCTTTCCTATTCGAATGCACGTTTGCCCCAAGCACTGATTCTTGCCGGATGGTGCAGCAATAACAAAAGAATGGTTGAGGCGGGAATCGAAGCGCTTGAGTGGCTGGCAGCCGTGCAGCATCGCGGAGATCCTGAAATCTTTGTACCCATTGGCTCCAACGGATTTTACGTCGAGGGCGAAGACAAGTCTCGCTTTGACCAGCAACCAGTCGAAGCCTGTGCAATGATCTCCGCCTGTCTCGAAGCCTACAGGCTTACGCATGAGGAACAGTGGCGCACCGAAGCCGGGCGAGTCTTCGGTTGGTTCCTCGGTAAAAACGATCTGCAGGTTCCGCTCTACGACCCCACCACGGGCGGATGCAGAGACGGACTTCATCCAGATCGCGTCAATGAAAACCAGGGTGCCGAATCGACGCTCTCATTTCTGATGGCCCTGCTCGACATGCAGGCATCGACCGGAACAAGCGCAGAAGAAACGTATCGCGAAATGAGTGCCTCCTGTTGAATCCGATAATCGCCCCGAGCCCCCTCAATGGTTCTTTTGAAGCTACCGAACAGAATGCATGTTCCGAGATCCCTCTGTTCACGCGCTATAGCTTGAATCCTATTCTCAACAGGGATAACTGGCCGTATCCGATTAACAGCGTATTCAACGCGGGTGCCGTCAGACTCGCCGACGGAGAAACACTCCTCTTGTGTCGCGTGGAGGATCGCCGCGGCCTTTCTCATCTTTGTGCCGCACGTTCCGCAAATGGTATCGACGGATGGCACGTCGATCAGGAGCCTACACTGGCTGCGAATCCGCACGAATACCCGGAGGAAATCTGGGGCATCGAAGATCCTCGTATCACCTACGTTCCCGAGCTTGAACAGTACGCAGTCGCCTACACATCATTTTCGCGTGGAGGTCCCGGCGTTTCGCTAGCACTTACAAGGGACTTCAGGAGCTTTGAGCGATTCGGCGTCATCATGCCGCCTGAAGACAAGGACGCCGCGCTGCTTCCACGGAGGATCAACGGTCATTGGGCAATGATCCACAGACCTGTCACGACCCTCGGAGCGCACATGTGGATTTCCTACTCACCGGATTTACGGCATTGGGGCAGCCACAAGATCATCCTTGAAGCTCGCCGTGGCGGATGGTGGGATGCAAACAAGATCGGGTTATGTTCCCCGCCGATTGAAACGGCGAAGGGCTGGCTCACGATTTATCACGGTGTTCGGAATACCGCTTCAGGAAGCATTTATCGTCTGGGCCTCGCGCTATTTGATCTCGACAGACCCGACGTCTGCCTGGAGCGAGGCGACTCCTGGATGTTCGGCCCTGAAGCTCCCTATGAACGCAGCGGTGATGTGAGCGATGTAGTCTTTCCCTGTGGACAAACGATCGGTGCCGATGGAGACACAATCAATCTTTATTACGGTGCGGCGGATTCCTGCATGGCAATGGCGACAGGGAGCATACGCGCTCTCCTCGCGTGGCTCCAAAAGCACCCCAGTGCGGACCAATTAGCTGGTCGCTAAAAGGGTGACTACTCATGCGAAAGGAAGAGTGGGAATATGGATGTGAAAAGTAGGCACTGGCCCAACTGGGCAATGCAGGTGCTTTGGATACGATGCAAATGTCCGCGCTGTAACTCGATCCAATTCAAGCAAGCGGAGTTGCGTCCGTTCGATAAATTGCTTTGCTTCTTACCATTTCACGCGGTGCGATGCATGTTCTGCTGGCGCCGCTACTACTGGGTTACCTTTCGAGCGGCGCCTGTGGGATAAGTCGCGGATTGCCGAACCACGTTTGGACAGCGGCATTTGTGCAAGGGTAAAGTTCAGCCTATTCGACTTCTTCGCGGAGTGGCTAAGCGCATTGCTCCGCGTTCCATGCATGGCATCACTATGCGGTGGTGCAGCATGCGTGCCATGCAGCTCGCGTATCTCCACCCTTCTCGTCCGCAGGCTAATCGTCTACAGACTCCACGGCAATTCACGATGTGAGCATTAATACACAGACTCAGCATTGCCTCGCATGGAAGTCTTGTGAACGGCGTGTAACGCGTCGCCTTTTGGTCCACGCAGCCCGAGTTGGTTTCGCGCAGATTGGGTAATCGAAGGATGAATTGGCAAGAGGATCTGTATGCGCACCATCCGCATTTTGCTGGCATTTCTTGCATTGGCCATACCGGCCACTTTATTTGGACAGCTTAGAGTATCAATTTCCATCGGTCCGCCTGCATTGCCTGTATACGAACAGCCAATTTGCCCCGGAGATGGGTATCTGTGGACCCCCGGCTACTGGGCCTACGACGACAGCGTTTCCGATTACTACTGGGTCGACGGCGAATGGGTAATGGCTCCGGAAGAAGGCTTCCTGTGGACACCCGGTTATTGGGGATGGGGAGACGGTGGATATCGCTTCAACGAAGGCTACTGGGGACCAGAAGTCGGATTCTACGGCGGCATCAACTACGGCTACGGCTACTCGGGCAATGGCTACGAAGGCGGCCGCTGGGACAATGGGCACTTCTTCTATAACCGCTCTGAGAACAACGTGGATGTCTCGCGAAACCGCAACGTTTACGACGCGCCAGTCAGCAACCGCAACGAGAGCAGGATTAGTTTCAACGGTGGAAGCGGGGGCATTGACGTCCGCGCCACCAGTCAACAAGAGGCAGTCTCGAGGCAACGACATGTTGCGCCTGTCTCTGCCCAAACACAACATGCGCAGACCGCACGCGCCAATCCGGGACTCCGCGCTGCTTCAAATCATGGCAAGCCGCCGATCGCAGCAGCCACAAGGCCGGAAGCAGTCAATGAGCGGCAGGGTATCCAACCCGTGGCAAAGCCATCTGACAACGCTCAGTCAAGAACGGCCTATCATCCGAACGACCTCGCACCAATCGCGCGTCCAGCGCCAGTCAACTCTGGCAACGCCAAGGCGGACCAGAAATATGAGAAGCAGCAGGACGCACTGATCAATAAGCAGACCCAGGAACGCCAGAATCTCCAAGCCAAGCAAGACAGCGAGCATCAGCGCATGTCGCAGCAGAAGCCCAGCGATTCCCGGACTCAGCAAGTCGAGCAGAAGCACCAGCAACAGACACAACAGTTGTCTAACAAGCATGCTGCTCAGCAGCAGAATCTGCAGGCTCGGCAGCCTCAGACGAGACAAGACAATCAGAAGAATTAGGATCGCCCCGACAATAGAAACTGAATTTTTGCTGATTCAATCGCGGCTGGTTATAACCTACCCAGCCGCGAACTTTTCTCGAAACACTGACGCTGCTCCAACTCGGATCTAGTCTCGGGCATCCTGGAACGATGCATGATTAAATTTAAACCAACCCGATTTACCGAAGGCGATCAACCCAGTTTCAGTTTTGGTTTCTGCGAGTTGTGATCAGGTAATTGATCGAGCAGCACCACGTTGAGGAGCGACTTGTGCACTTGGATGCGACCGTTGTAGTCAATCAAACCGAGTTTGCGGAAACGATTCATAAAAAAGCTGACGCGAGATCGAGTGGTGCCGATCATGTCGGCCAGAGTCTCTTGGGTAATCGGGGGAATAAATTGTTCCGGTTCGCCGGGCTTGCCAAATTCCGCCATCAGCAAAAGAATCCTGGCCAGCCGTTTTTCGCTGGAGTTGAAGAGTTGATCGACAAGGTCGGCTTGGGTCCGCATACTGCGCGCGAGGAGAAACTTCAAGAAGATGTCCGCGAACGCAGGCTCATCGTGCATAACGCGCACCATTTCAGCTCTCCCGATTCTGAGCGCCGAGCACGCATTAACAGCGGTTGCTGTGGCCAAACGCAACCCCATGATTGCCGCTAACGATTCTTCTCCAACAAACTCCCCTGCCGATAGAAGTGTGATTGTGGCTTCTTTGCCGCCCTGAGACAAGACGGTCAATCGTGCCCTTCCTCGTTGCAAGTAAAAAACTGCGTCAGCCTTGTCCCCTTGGCAAAAAAAGGTCTGATTAGGTTTCAATTCGATGACTGTTCTTCCCAATCCGGCGTTCGCAAGAAAGGCGGCATGGTCAAACGGAGCGTCACTAATTGTGGCTATTGGCATAAGGTGTCCTTGCCGGGTATCTATGCTGAGAGCAAGTGGATGATTTTCCTGATACTGGGACAGGTTCCGGTCGTAGAAGGATCTTTGACAAGAAGCGGGTCATGAAGCCCCGACCGCGACGGATTCTCCACGGTGCAAGCAGAATTCTTCAGATGCTTCAGCCCTGTCAATCATCACCGTTCTAAATCGCGGTTGTCTGGTCAATATCGCTCACAAGGCAAGATGGCTGAAACTCCGCGCCTATTCGTCAATGTGCGGCCCGAGCCTGCGCCAAAGTAGCCACAGGAGACTTCAGATCGAGCAATGCCAACGCATAACCGGCGTTTGCCAAGACCTCGGCTGTCCGCCCGACCGATCCCTTGTGCCGCACCCGTAACAATGGCAACCTTCATCCTCCTAAGGTAATTTAGGCAGCTGAACCCTTTGTTTCTCAGCCGTCGGATAAATTCTGGTGCCCGGGAAGATCGCCTTCTCGGGTGCTAGAGGCGTGGACCTCGTTAACATGAACTTCTCCGCTACGATTCTGACGTCTTGTGACCGTGTGGCTCAGGGTGTAATCGATTTCCATCCCTGCGTTTCAGCCATAAGTGGCCGCAGTGAATGATGCGCAGAGGCGTGACAAAAAGTCCCAAATGGGATTTGAGCCATGAGGGGAACGACCACGCAGGCCAAAGCAAGCTCAGCGTGTGAGTTTGGGTGGCGTTTCGGCCCGCAATAGGAAGTCGGCGGTGTGGCACATTCATCCGCTCTAGCTTGCTATGGTTGCTAATGTTTTTGGCCTGAATCGGTTCTATAAAGGGACATTCAGGTGAACCAAGTGGCAGAAGTAAAATCCAGTAAACTGCTTATTTAGGTTGATTTACGTGAGAAATCAATAAGATTGGAATTGCTATGGTGCCGAAGAAGGGACTCGAACCCCCACACCCTTGCGAGTACGTGGACCTGAACCACGCGCGTCTGCCAATTCCGCCACTTCGGCACGAGACACGAACCCAGCAGTTTTCACTGGATCGGCAGCATCTCTGAGTCTCGCAAAAGCGGCCAATCGTGTCAAATTTCCGAAATCTTCCAGGCTTGCAAGTCACTTCTTCTTCAGGGCTTCCAACTCATCAAGCGTTCGTGGCCAGTCCGCACCCAATAGCCGTGACAGGCTGCGATCCGCCAGCACTTTTCCGCCGGTCTGACAACGGGCGCAGTAATTCGTTTCGTTGTCCGCGTAGCGAATTCGCTGCACTTTCTCGCCGCATCGCGGACACGGCTGATTGAACTTGCCGTGGACCGCCATCTCCGGCCGGAATGCCGTTACCTTCTCCGGGAACTTCTTCTGCGCTTCGGACCCCAGGCGATCCATCCATGCCGTCATGGTCGCGCGGGTTGCTGCGAACAGACGCTCCCACTCTTCCGGCTTCAGCTTATGCGTCAGCGCAATGGGCGACAGCTGCGCCGCATGCAGGATCTCATCGGAATACGCATTGCCTACTCCGCTGATCAGCCGCGGATCGGTGAGGGCTCTCTTCAGCGTGCGATTCTCCGCAGTCAGCGCCCCGCGGAAACCATCTAGATCAGTCTCAAAGATTTCCACGCCGCCCGGGTCCATCGATCGCAAGGCTTCTTGGCCGCGGACAACGTACAGCGATGCGCGCCGTTTCGATCCGGCTTCGGTCAATACGAGTGACCCGTTTGGAAAATCGAATGCAGCCAGCGCGTATTTTCCCGCCAGCTTCGCCTGTGCAGCCTTCCAGTGCAGCCGTCCGGCAATCATAAGGTGCAGGACCAACCAAATGTCGTCATCCACGCCGATTGCAATTCGTTTGCCGACGCGGCGCAGCTTTCGCACCACTCGACCTTCCGCCGCAGTCAAGGGTGGATCGACAGTCCGGAGCAGAAACACCGATCCCAAGCGCACGCGTTCGAGCGTTTGCCCCATGATTCGCTCTTCAAGAGCGGCGATGTACGCAGTTATGTCAGGCAGTTCCGGCATGTGTACAAGATTGAGTGCAACTGCTTGTTCAGCGCAAGGCTTTGTTCTGAAAGCCGGAGCCTTCAATGCCGTTCATGGTTCATCCGATAACGGTGTTATCGATGAGCCGCGTGGCGCCCACCCAGGCAGCGACGGCGAATAGCGTTCCCTGTGTGGCTGACAGCACCGGCCACAGCGTTGCCCAGTCCACCAGTTCGATGTAATCTACACGCACCGCCGGCTGTTCTGCGAATACGGTTCTTGCTGCCTCGATCAAAGTCACGCTTCGCCGCTCTCCACTGGCGACTAGCTTCTGAACACAATCAATCGCGCGACTGAGGACCAGTGCCTGCTTCCGCTCAGCAGCGTTCAGGTACACGTTGCGTGAGCTCAGCGCCAGTCCGTCGGGCTCGCGTACGATCGGGCACACCACGATCTTTGTGTCCAGTCGCAGATCGACAACCATCCGTCGCAGTACCGCCACCTGCGCGGCATCTTTCTGGCCGAAGAAGGCGAGATCGGGTTCTGCGGCAATGAGGAGCTTCGCCACGACAGTCGCCACACCGCGAAAGTGTCCTGGACGCGACGCACCGTCCAGTCGATCGCTCAGCGCCTCCACATCAACAACCGTCGCTGCACCGGCTGGGTACATCTCTTCGACACTTGGAGCGAAGATGACGGACGCGCCTTCCCGCTCGGCCAGCGCACAGTCCGCGCTGAACGTTCGCGGATAACGCGCGAAATCCTCGTTCGGGCCAAATTGTGTCGGGTTCACGAAGATGCTTACAGCAACGCGCCCTGGCCGCGCTTCAGAGGCCGCGCGAATCAGAGAAGCGTGCCCAGCGTGCAGCGCACCCATCGTCGGCACGAGAGCCATTCCGGCGCCGTTCGCGCGATCGCATCGGTGCGCGCGACTCCACTGTCGCAGTTCTTCGACTGTTCCTAGAATCTGCATTACGCCTTGCGTAGTTGCTTTACTGGATGAGCATCCCCGCGCTCGGTCTCCAGTTCCTTTCGCACCGCTGAGGACAGATGATAGCTCTCTTCGTCCGCAGGGAAGGTGCGATGTTCGACGTCCTCGCGATAGTGCTCAATCGCCACACGGAAGAGCGACGCCGCATCCGCATATCGCCGCGCAAACTTGGCCTTCGGTGCGAAGCTCAAATTCACCATGTCGTGAAAGACGAGAATCTGCCCGTCGCAATCCGGGCCTGCTCCGATCCCGATCGTAGGGATCGTCAACTCCGCTGTGATCTCGGCAGCCACTTCACGGGGAATTCCTTCGAGCACCAGAACACCCGCACCAGCCTCTTCGAGGGCCTTGGCATCAGCCTTTATCTGTTGGACCGAGTCAGTTGTTTTGGCTTGTACGCGATATCCGCCCATGCGATGCACGCTCTGCGGTGTCAATCCCAGATGCCCGATAACCGGGATCTCCGCATCGGTCAGCGCCTGCACCAGAGCCACACGCGGACCTTCGATCTTTACCGCCTCTGCTCCCGCTTCCTTGATGAAGCGCACCGCGTTGCCAACGCCTTCGGCCACGGTGCCGTGATAGCTGCCGAACGGCATGTCTGCAACCACCAACGCCCGTCGCACGGCCCGCCGAACGGCCCGCGTGTGATGCAGCATTTCGTCGACAGTGACGGCCAGCGTATTGTCATGGCCCATGACGACCATGGCCAACGAGTCGCCCACCAGCACCAGGTCAATGCCGGCCTCATCCACCAGCCGCGAGGTCGCGTAGTCGTACGCCGTAAGCGCAGAGATAGGTTTGCCCTGGCGCTTCATTTCAGCCAGCGCAGGAATTGTGACCTTTGTGATGGAAGGATCAAGCGGCGAGGAATTCGCGCTTCCGGGGAAGTTCGTAAAGCTCATGTTGTCTCCAGTGCCGCTCCGTCAACGCAGGATGCGACCCGAACAAGAAAATTATACGCCCGTCAGGCGTGCCTCGAAAACAAGCGATCCTACGTGCCCTCGAGTCATTTGCTTAGATAAACCGTAATCGTACCGTTGTCATGATTAGCGGTAACGATGTCCGCTTTGCCGTCGCCATTCAAATCAGCTACCGCCACGCCTCCCCAACCACTTTCAGCCGGTTCGTTGATGCGCGAAAAGCGCAGCCCTGGGCCACCCAGAAAGATCGCCAGACTTGGACTCTCCGCGCAGTGCACCACGATGTCGGGGAATCCGTCGCCATTCAGGTCTCCGATTGCGAGACTGTTTGGCCCGTGACAACCCTCCAGTGAAAGGCCCTGCGCATGCGATGGACTGAAGCCACCTTTGCCATCTCCCAGAAGCGCGGTAACAGTCACTTGGTCGGCGCGAGGCACATCGCGCTCGTAGGGAATGATCGCCAAGTCAATCTTCCCATCGCGATTGAAGTCGCCGACAGCCACCTGCCATGGCTTTGCTCCTGCAGGAAACGGCGAGCCAGTTGCCTCTCGAAAGCCGCCTTTTCCATCACTCATAAGGATCGTGACGGTATCCTCATCGAGATTTGTGGTCACGATATCTGGAAGGCCGTCGAGGTTGAAGTCCGCGGAGCGGGGGCGTTCGTAGGGGCGGCGGCCAACGTTAAAGTACCGCCCGGGCGTTTGCAGTCCGCCTTTGCCATCGCCGAGCAGAAGCTCGATTTTGTTATTTCCCCAGCTATCGGTGACGACATCCTGCACTCCCCTGCCGCTGAAGGCACCCACGGCTACGCCATGAGGATGCGGATTGGAATGCACGTCGATCGGCGAGCCATGCGCCAGACTGAAGCCTCCCTTACCGTCACCCAGCAGAACTCTCAAATAAGGCGACTGATGATTGGCGATAACCAGGTCTAGATGACCGTCGCCATTCATGTCCGCAACAGCAATATCGTTTGGGAGATGTCCCGCAGGAATTGGCGAACCCGGCGCGAGATGAAAGGTCCCTTTGCCATCTCCCAGCAAGACGGTGAGCGTCTCCGCGTCATCGTTGGCCACGATGAGGTCCGGCTTGCCATCCTCGTTGACGTCGGCCACTGCTACAAATCGCGCGCCTTTCCCTGTACTGATTGTGACTTGGCGAAACGAGAGATTTGCAGGAGCGGATGCAACTGCCAGCGACCCGGTCACGGATGCGAGTCCGAGTGCCGCAGCCCAGAGCTTTGCGCCTGGCGTCCTCATCGCATCATTATCCTCGTGGCCTCGAGGCACGTCCATCCTGTCTGTTGCATTCAGAACCCTTGTGCGGCTTGCCGCTTGAGGCCATTCAACTTCAGATCACTTGCGCATTGTTTGTCGCCGCTGCACACTAGTAAGTAGCGATGCTTTCTCCTTTAGCTGCGAGTATTTACGGGGCAATCGGTCTCGCCGGCGCAACTGGGCTCGGCGTTGGAGGCTTCGCCTACGCCTCTCATTGGCCCACTTCGCAGATATTCGGCCGTACCCTTATTGCTCCGCGTCACCCCGACCAAATCGCGCTCACATTCGACGACGGTCCAAATCCCGCGTGGACGCCTAGACTTCTCGACATCCTTGCCGAGCACCAAGTTCACGCCACGTTCTTCATGGTCGGCAAATTCGTCAAAACCGAGCTCGAGCTCGCTCGCCGTGTTGCTGAAGGTGGACACCTCATCGGCAATCACACGTGGAACCATCCGGACCTGAGCCGCACGCGATCCGCAGACATTCTTGACGAGTTGACTCGCACAAACGACATTCTCGGCGGCATCATCGGCAAACCCGTGCGCTACTTCCGTCCTCCTTTCGGCGCGCGCCGCCCCTATGTGCTTAAACTTGCGCGGCAGCTCGGCCTCATCCCTGTCACATGGAATGCGATGACAACGGACTGGAGTGAGCCCTCCGCCGACACGATCGCGCAGAATCTGATCAAGAAGATCGACAGTAATCAGCGCAGAGGGTGGGCCAGCAACATTGTTTTGCACGACGGCAATCACCGCGCACTCAACGCTGATCGCGGGCCGTCGGTGTCGGCAGCATCGCAACTTCTCGACCGTTACACCAGGACGCACAAGTTCCTCACCCTCGACGCATGGATCTAGAAATAGAGAACACCTACAGGACTGAAACGAGCTTCGTCCCGTCTCCGAGCGGAGAGACACAGCGTTGCAACGTGTGCAGGATCCGTTCGTTGCTGGCTTGATCCTTGATGGCAAAGCGAAGCGCACGTGATCCCAGATCGCTTCCCATGCTTGCGACATTGCGGACAAACACTCCTACTCCGCGTGCCCGGTCTATCACCTGCTCACCGGTCGGCTGCAACTCATCGAGATGAAACATCAGAAAGTTTGCTTCTCCGGGCACAATTTCGAGAACGCCAATGTCACGTAAGGCTTCATTCATTTCGCGACGCAGCGCGTGTGTCCTCCTGTACTGTTCTTCGTAGTATGCGGGGTCTTCAAGGGCACGCACTGCCGCGACCTGCGCTGGTAATCCGACAACCCATGGGGGCGTAAGCGAAATTAGATCCGAAAGCTGATGCGGTGATGCACATAGATACCCCACGCGCATCCCGCTCAGTGCGTAGACTTTCGACATCGTTTTGCAAACGATAATGTTTTCGCTCTCCGCCGCGAAGCGTTCTAGTGATTCTGAGGCCCCGACATAGTCGATGTATGCTTCATCGATCCACACCCTTGTCTCAGGCGGCACCGTGCGAAGCAGGCTTTCCAGGCCAGAGCGGCGAATGTGCATTCCTGTTGGATTGTTTGGATTGACCAGTATGACGAGGTCATATCCCTGCTTGATTCGCCAGGCAAGCTCGTCCAGGTCGACTCTGTATCGATCTCGCCGCGAGAGCGTGAGTCGATCCACCCGGCACCCAATTACCTTCTCAAGTACATGCCCGTACTCGCCATAAGTCGGGTCAAGTATCAGAACTCGCGATTTACGATGGAGCCAGTGTCGAAACGCGCGATAGATAAGATCAGACGATCCTGCACCCGGCAGAATATTCTCGGTCCGGACCCCACGATGCAGAGCGACCGCTTCGCACAGGCCCTCACACTGCGCAGGCGGAGATGTTCGAACCAGCCACGAAAGATGCTCCTGCAGAGCGCATAACACGCCTGGAGACGGAGGAAACCAGGCATCCAGGACGTCGGCGTTCACGATGACTTCGCGCCGTTCCAGAGTGTCGAATCCGTTACCAATTGCGTCAAAAAACGCCCCGCCGTGAAAGCAACATGGCGGTTTCAAGAACGGGAAGTCCATCTTCCAGTCGACGCGCTTGCTCATCTTGTCGATCGTGGACTTGTGGTGGATCGCATATCGACGCAGATCGGAAACTGATGTTTTTATCAGTTCATATGTGACTGCGCCCGATACAACTCGATGTCGAAGAAGTTGCGCACCAAAGCTCTGGTACATGCCCAATATTTCAGACCGTCCCATCGCAATGATCTGTTCACCGCCGTGCTCTTCTACCCAGCGGAAGGCTGCGTACATCAGGTACCAGGCAACGCGACTATGCCTGTGAGCGCGCGCGACGGTTAAGATTCGGGCTTCGTATGTGTGTCCATCGAGCTCAACAGGCAATTCGTCTCGCCGCACATATTTTTCGATGGAGTACCGGCCGAGAGTCGGCGGGGTGACACTGATGAAGCCTGCCAACTGGCTGCGAACCTTCGCCACGATGTAGATATTGCCGTCATCGAGAGCATCCGACAGCATCGCAGTCGGTTGCACTGCATGCTGCCCAAGCTCGGTGGCATACACCTCATGGCGCATGCGGTAGATAGAAGGCCGATCGGCCTGCGTGGCTAGCTCTATCGCTACGTTGCCAAAGTTCCTGTCTTTCAATCAACCATCCCCGAGAATGAATGCTTGTCTCGCGAATGAATGTATATCAGGTCTATAAAGCTTGAAATACCCGTTATGACACTTTTGGCGTTGTCACAATAGCTTTGCCCGCCTCAATCCACGATGAGGCGAAACGCCTCACCAGCCGCCTCTATCGTCGCCTTGACTTCCGCATCTCCGTGCGTCGTCCCCAGAAAAGCCGCCTCAAACTGAGATGGCGGCAGCCACACCCCGCGGTCCAGCATGGCCCGATGGAAACGTCCAAACGCCGCCGTATCCGACTTTGCCGCCTCGTCGTAATTCGTCACCAAGTCACCTTGAAAGAACCACGTCCACATAGCACCTACACGATTCGTCGTCAGCGCCACTCCGGCCTTCGCGGCCTCAGCCGCGACGCCATCTGCAACAGCCTTCGACGTCGATTCCAAGCGCGCATACACTTCGGCCTTGTGCTCCTGCAAATACCCGACCGTAGCGATCCCCGCAGCCATCGCCAGCGGATTACCGCTCAGTGTTCCTGCCTGGTAGACGGGCCCCAGCGGCGCCAGCATATCCATATACCTCTGCTTGCCGCCAAAGACGCCCACCGGTAATCCCCCGCCCACAATCTTCCCCAGTGTCACCAAGTCAGGGTCGAGTCGGTACAACTCGCATGCGCCGCCCAGCGCCACGCGGAATCCCGTCATCACCTCATCCACGATCAGCAATGCGCCTTCGCGCCGCGTCAGTTCGCGCAAAGCTTCGAGATATCCGGGCATAGGTGGAATACACCCTGCGTTCCCCACCACGGGTTCCAGAATCACCGCTGCAATTTGATTGGGATGGGCATCAAATGCCGATTCAACAGCCGCCGTATCGTTATACGGCAATGCATGCGTAAGCGCGGCAATCTCTTCCGGGACCCCTGCCGAACCCGGAATTCCGAACGTGGCGACGCCCGAACCGGCCTTCACCAGCAGTCCATCCGCATGGCCGTGATAGCAGCCTTCAAACTTGATGATGATCTTGCGTCCCGTCGCCGCGCGCGCCAGGCGGATCGCCGACATGGTGGCCTCGGTGCCGGAACTGACAAAGCGGATCTTCTCAATGGCCGGATAACACGTAACAATCCGCTCCGCCAGATCTGCCTCGCTCGCCGTCGATGCCCCAAAGCTCGCTGAGTTTCGTGCAGCCCGCGCAATCGCCTCCACCACGGGCCGAAAAGCGTGCCCCAGGATCATCGGCCCCCATGAACCCACGTAGTCGATGTAGCGATTGCCGTCCGCATCGACGACCCATGGGCCTTCCGCCCGCTCCACAAATGGCGGAGCACCCCCCACCGCGCGAAATGCCCGCACTGGCGAATTGACGCCGCCCGGGAAATAACGCTCAGCGCGCTGTTGCAGTTCATGGGAACGGGTGTGGGTTGGTGTTTTGGTTGTTTCTGAGCTCATCGTGGCTACAGTATAGAAGTCGCGCCATCGA
This sequence comes from Telmatobacter sp. DSM 110680, assembly GCF_039994875.1. GTDB lineage: Bacteria > Acidobacteriota > Terriglobia > Terriglobales > Acidobacteriaceae > Telmatobacter. The sequence continues at coordinate 452,295 of NZ_CP121196.1, forward strand.
CCTGAAGCGCTCGCTCTCGACCCTTCGCATTTGTCGGAGTTTTGAACAGCAAATCGATTTCCGCCTTCACAGACCCGTGCCGTGAACCCTGCTAGAATCGACCTTTCCGACGCAGATTTTTTCGGAAAGACATTCCACAGCCCCAGGAATCTGGGGTCCCAAGCGACAAACGGGTGCCCTCTGGGCCGGTCGATGGGGTGGTTAGAAGGCTGAAATCGTGCCCGAAGAATCCAAAGCAAAGCCAGAAACCGTGCAGCAGCGCGGCATTACCTATGCCGACGCCGGGGTCGACATCTCCCGCGGCGACCGGGCTAAAGATCGCATCAAATACCTGGCTCAGAAAACCTTTAATCGCAATGTTTTAGGTGGGATCGGGGGCTTTGGGGCGCTCTTTCGGCTCGATCTGCAGAAGTTCAAAAGTCCTATCCTGGTCAGCTCGGCAGACGGTGTAGGCACGAAGCTCAAAATCGCCTTCGAAATGGGCCTTCACTCCAGCGTCGGCGGAGACTTGGTCAACCACTGCGTCAACGACATCGCTGTCCAGGGTGCGACGCCTCTCTTCTTCCTCGACTACTTCGCCAGTGGCAAGCTCGATCCCGAGGTTACAGAGACCGTCGTCTCGGGCCTCGCCGAGGCATGCAAAGCTAATGGCTGCGCCCTGATCGGCGGGGAAACTGCGCAGATGCCTGGCTTCTATGCCGACGGTGAATACGACCTTGCGGGCTTTATTGTCGGTGCCGTCGATCGCGACAAACTGGTAACTGGAGCCGACATCAAGGCTGGCGACGTCCTTGTCGGATTCCCCTCCACGGGCCTCCACACCAATGGCTATTCGCTCGCTCGCAAACTGATGTTCGACGTGGCTAAATACAAACCAAGCCAATACGTCACCGCCATTAAAGAGAAAGCGGGCACGGCACTCATGAAGACGCACCGCAGCTATCTGCACGTTACGCAGAAACTGGTTGCGGCCGGAATGACCGCCGGCATGGCTCACATCACGGGCGGCGGCATTACCGAAAATCTGCCCAGAATTCTGCCCAAGGGGCTGGCGGCGCAAGTTGAACTTGGCTCCTGGCCGGTGCTCCCGATCTTCGACCACCTCCGGGATCTCGGCCAGGTATCGCAAGACGAGATGATGCGCACCTTCAACATGGGTGTCGGCCTTATCGCCGTCATCCCCGCCGCGAAGTTTACACGCGCCAAGACTCTGCTCGACCGCGCGGAAGAGAAGTTCTACGTCGTTGGCCGCATTATTAAAGGCGACCACCACGTCCACTACACCTGATGAAATGCGGAATCTGCGGTACGGAACTCGACCAGCCCACGGCTCCTGAAACGATGGATCGCGGAGTTGACTGCGCTCGCTGCATGGCAGACTTGGGCGATTCCCGATGTATCTGATCGCTGGAGAAACTCGGCGATCCAACCATGCGAACTGAAGTGATGGCTTCTTATGAAGCGCGGCGAGTCAAGCAAGTTTAATCACGGAGAGATTCATTGGCAGGCTCGAAATCCAAAGCGCCCTTCCGTATAGGCGTATTGCTCTCCGGGCGCGGATCTAACTTTCTCGCCATCGCTAAATCCATCCGGGAAGGCCGACTGTCCGGCGTTGAAATCGCCATCGTCCTGTCCAACGTCGCCGACGCTCCCGGAATTAGCGCCGCACGGGATCTGAATCTGCCGACCGCCGTCTATGTTTCGAAAGGACGTCCTCGCGCCGAGCACGACGCCGACCTTATTGGCTCCCTCCGCGAACACAAAATCGATCTCGTCTGCCTCGCCGGCTACATGCGCCTGCTCTCGCCGGGCTTCATCTCCGCGTTCCCCAACCGCATCCTCAACATCCATCCTTCGCTGTTGCCCGCTTTTCCGGGACTCGACGCGCAGCAGCAAGCTTTCGACTATGGTGTCAAAGTTGCCGGCTGCACCGTGCACTTTGTCGATGAGCATCTCGATCACGGAGCTATCATTCTGCAACGCGCCATTCCGGTTTTGGAAACCGACGACGCCCACTCTCTCGCTGACCGCATCCTCGCCGAAGAGCACATCGCCTACAGCGAAGCCATCGCCCGCGTCGCCAGCGGGGATTACGAGATGCGGGGCCGCCGCTACGTCAAGCGCCAACGATTTGACACGGGTAATTAGGGCACCGCATGAATCGTAGTGTTGAAGAGATACGGATCCTGGTACTCCGTCACATCGCCGGCCTTCTTGCCCGGCACCGGCTGCAACCGCGCTGAGAGTGGCTTGTTCCACTTCAATGCCAGCGAAGCGACATCCGAGTACATTCGCTCCATCTGTTCGAGGCTCACATCTCCCGGCAGCGGAATCGTATCGAGCCCCGTGCCGCACACCGCCGAATACGCGAGCAGCGAATCCACGTTGAAATCATTTTCGGCCCAGCGCTGCGCCATCACCTTGTCTTCCATCACGGGCACCATCAGGCCGGAGTATCCAATCTGCTTCACCGGCACCGCCTTTACCGCCGCCGTAATGATTCGCGCTGCAGTCAGCGTTCCACTCGATCCAAATTTTGCACCGGTAAAATCTTCAATCGCCGTGGCAATCGAAACCTCGCCAAGCGGCGCAGGGGTTGGATCAAATCCCACGTACGCCCATCCTGTCTCGGCAGCCACCTTGTTGCCGATGCTCTCCGCCACTCTTGCATGTTTCGTCAGCGCGGCGGTCAGGTCCGTAGTTGCGGTTTCAGCATTTCCCTTGTCGCGCGTGAACACGTCCGCCACCAGGCCGGCACCTTCAATTCCGATGGCAAACTGCTTGCCTGCGCCCGTGTGAAACGACCCTGGATAAAAAGGCCCGAGCGGCTTCAGCATCGCTGTCGCCGTAAAGTTGAAGGTCCCTTGTGCATGCGGGCTGTGCTCGGCCACATACTTCACTAGCTCCGCGGTACGATGAATCGTCTTCCAGTGAATTCCCGACTCATCCGCAATGATCGAACTCGCTTCGATCGTCGGCAGCTTTGAAAGCGCTCGTTCCAGCAGATGCATCGTAGCTGGATCGTCGCTGTCGTGCATCATCGCCGGCCCTACGTTGGGAATGAAGTCTTCCTTCACTGACAACGCGTCAAAGCGCGCGAGAAACGCCAGCGCTTCCTCTTCCGACGCTCCCTTTACAAGCTCGCCAAGAGGCTGAGTCGTAATCCGCACCGACTCCACCTGGTACCCGGCCGCTTCGAATTCGCTTTTCACCTTTCGTAAGACGGTCAGCGTATCCGCGACCTGCTTTTCGAACTGGCTCCGGTCGAGACGCACAAATCCGGTGATCGCCCGTATCTTTGGATTGCCCGTAGTAGCGGCGCTCGAAGCACCGGTCTGCGCAAGCATCTGAAACGGCAATAACGCTATAGCGAGAAACACAAGCTGCTTCATATGAGCCTCTGGAGAAGAAGGGGATGGTGAGAACACCAATGTAGCATTCGTCACTTCCGTCTATAGAAAGCTGCCGCCGATCCGCCCTAAGTAGCAGATCTGTTCGGCAAAAAACTACTGCTATTTTGCGGATAATTGATGATGTCCGGCGTCAGCTAAGTCAGCAACTTACTTCTCAAAACCGCAAAGTTTCGTTGGAATTGCGAATCTGTAAAAGCTGAACTCACTTGGGTTCCAGCCGTAGTCTCGTCAAGTCCATGGCCGGACAAAATCTTCTAAGTTGCTCATTTCGCTGCGAAGATTCACCACGCGTTTTTTGCATGTTATTTCCACGCTCTCTCTAAGATTTAAAACATAGCCAGACAATCCAGCGATTGCCGCGCGAAGCTGTTCGCCGCGAAAGCGCTCGTCTGCGCCAAGGCGACTTACTCCGAATCTCTCACCGCAACCACGGCTATTTTCGCGAGTGCTGTCGCCGTAACTCACTGTCAGCGGCAGGCTGCGGATTGGCTTGCCGTTGGCGAGAAAAGGAATTTATCGCCATGGCAAACATCCTGGTAAATATCGAAAAAGGAATTGAAATCGGAGCTGAGGATGCCCTCAAGTGGCTCGCCGGCGCCAACAAGGCACTGAAGGCCGCACCGCAAGTTGTGGCCGCACTCGCCACACTGATCGCCGCGGTGGAGAAGCCGATCGCAGAACTCGCCGGCGCCGCCTCTAACCCGCTGAATATCGCTCTCGATATTCAGACCGCAACGGACCTCAAAGCCGCATGGCCCGAGGTCATCGCGTTTCTCACCAGTCTCGGCGTCAAATTTTAACGCTGTGAAACTGTGGAAATGTAAAGCTGTTAAGTTGCAACAACAGCCGGCGCCCCGTCCATCGAGCGCATTCTACTCGGTAGACGGGACCACAGACCCCAACGCGCAAACAACGTGGCAGCATTCTCTGCTACTGCCAGTCCAAAAGACCTACTTCCTTGTGAACGGTGATTCGGACAACAATCGCAAACAACCAATGTGATCCCACCGAAGTGGAGGGACCTGCGGTCGTTTTTCAACCTCTCAACTCTACGATCGCGATTGATATTACCAAATGGTTATTTCCGAGTAGACGGTGATAGGGGAGTAACGAAGCTTGCCCGGCCAGCATGGGAAATTGCATCGCCCTAACGGCGCAGGAAGGAAGCGAACACGTAGACGAAAACTGCGACAAACCCTACGACAAGCAAGCCGAGGAACTTCAGCCTAGATCGAATGCTGAACTCGCTGCTGAAATAGCGTTCGGGATGCGCCGGATCATAACGAATGGGAAACGTATCGCGTTCATCGACGTTAAATAGGGAACATCCATCGTCTACCCGGAATTGTCCCGATTGAATTTCACCGCCGTCGGGTGTGTAACAAAAGCCTATGGTGGCTTCTGAGGGTCCGCGTTGCCATCTTTCGGGAATGAAGCGGTCGGTCGAGGTCACTGTCGCTGCGGTCTCCGGCCATCTATCAATGCGGCGCATCCGCCCCAAGAGTTCTTCCAGCATTGTGGAAGCAGTATAGATTATCGGTTCCGGCCTGATGGTGGGCAATCCGGACATTGCCCGGTTTTGGAGCTCTGGCGGATCGGCGGTTATCCAACCGTGACATCGGAAAAAGCGTTCGAGGCATGGATTTTTCTGGGAAAGTCAACCAAATCTCCTATCGATTAAGAAAGGACTTCTCGCCGCCCACTAACTGTGGTGTGCCGGGCAAGGAGCCTCTGATTGCGCACACAGTGTGGGAACATGCTTCGTCTAAAGCTTGCTCAAACGGCTAGGGCTGTGGCCGCACTGCCTGCAGTTGGTTCCAGTCTCCCGAGAGTTGCCCGTTAGGATTGAAGTTCGGGTCATCGCTCATGATGTATTCGTTTGATCCGTTCAACCATGCGTGATTGTATTGGTTGCTAAGCTCCATGGTGGCGCCGGTCGTAGGATTGCGGAACGTCTGCACACCCCGAATACCTTGGTCCGCTCCAAAAGCAGCGTTTAAGGAACCACGTTGTTGATTGGCTGTGACTTCACTGAGGGTCTGTGCAACCTGGTTTTGAAAATTGGCAATGATCGCGTCGATCTGGGCTTCTTTTTTCGCTTCTACCTGGTAACGCCAGGCAAGCACTCCGTTCGAATAGGCCTGCCATTTCGCCTCCGGCCGTAGGGAACTGATCATTACTTTGAACAATTTGTCATTGGCATCGAGTTTACCTTTCGGCGCACTCAAGCCTATGACGTCGATCGCATGGCAATCGTAAAAGGCGCCTCGACCCTGACGAAAAGTCCGGGTTAAGACGACGAGTGCCACCCAATCCTCCATCTCTTTGCCGTCTTTCTGGAATTCGACGCGTGCGCGAATGGCCTCGGTTCGACTGTCGCCCGCGTTGCCGCCATCATCCGGCGGTAACCCCAATTGCCTTCGGGCCATCTGGTTGAGTTCAGGAAACGGCTCAACCGAGACCACGGTACTGCCGTTTGGAAAAAAGGTAAACACCTTTTGGCGAAAATACTCTTCAGCCTTCATGGGCTTCCACACTGGGCACGGCTTGCCCTGAGCGTTGATCTGGCGTCGGCTGGGATCTGTCAGATTGTGCAACGCTGCGGGATCATCCGCGAATTGCCAACTCAAATCGGGGGCGCCTTGGACGTCGATGGAACCGTCCGCACTTTTGGCCTCCCAGGCCACCGAAAAAAGGTCGGAAATACATCCCGATTTGGTATTGAATTCTACGTTGCTCTTGAAGTCCCACGTGGAAGGAATCAACAGATCCAGCACTGGCAAGTTCACCGGGTCCTTGCCATTGCCTAGTTTTGGATCGACGACGGGGGCGATGATTTGGACTTGCTTCATACGCAGGTAGGAGCCGGAGGCCGAATCTGTCGCAGCCGCAGCCTTTGTCACGGCACCGGCGCTGTGGGACGACCTCGCCGCGGGAGTCGCCACAGGGCCGGCGGCACTGGGCGAGGCGGTCGGGACCACAAGAGCCGGGGTTTCCGAAGCGGCCGCTGCGCTGGAGGCACTCGGCGCAGAACTATTACTCGGGCCTACCGGCAGCCCGGCGGCCTTTTTGCACTTATCGGACAGTGAGTCCTTGTGCTCTTTGAGGCAGGCGATGATTCGTCCTCCGCCTGACGGCACATCGGCGCACAGCTTCTGTGCATCCGCTGCGCAGGCGGCACGAATCGCCGCAAGCTGATCTTGTGCCATCCCCGATTGCGCCGCAACGGCGCAGACAATGACCACTAGAATCAAACGTCTCATGAACACCTCGCTAAGGTGGCGATCGAGAAATCGCGTGCCGAATTGCTCGAAAGTCTACCAGACAGGTCAATGAGATCGCTTCAATTGAGTGCATCGCTCCTCGAAAAACATATTGAGGATGTTCATTGAGCGCGCCACGGACACCTGTGCGTTTTGGTTGAGTTGACTTACATAGAGGTGGACAATCCGGACATTACCTGGTTTTGGAGTTCTGTCCGGATCGACGGTGACCCGCCCAGAACGCAAGAAAGGCCACTAAGGAAGTGCTTCTCGAACGCGACCGCGCCAGACGATTACGCAAAGAACTAGCCCGCCGATGAAGCCACTCAGGTACGACATGTTGTGTGCCCAGAGGTCTGCATAGAAGTTGGGCCGGATTCGTTTTGGAATGCCAGTCGCGTAGTACTCCATTCCGAAGCCTTGCAGAAAGTAACCGCTGATCCCCGCTGCAAGAGAGCACAAAGCCATAATGATCAGGAGCCGGAGAACTTTAGGAGCGAGGTCTGCCACGGAGGCTTTCGGTGTTGATCCCGCTCGCGCCGAGATTGCGAGCAGAACTCCCAGAAGAAGGCATACCCACCACGTTGCGAGAACGCCCCAACCAAGAGCCAGAAGTGTTGGTGATTGGGTATGAAATACGTCTGGATGATAGACGGTAAAGTATTCGACGCAAACGCGAGCCGTCACCTGATCGTGCACCACTCCGTAACAGCGCCAGCAATGGGGCACATGGCAACGATCTTGAGAGCTTCCATCGCGTTATTCTAAGGTGCATTGGATCGGTTCTGAGCGAGTGGTGGACAATCCGGAAGTAATCCTGATTTGGGGCTACTTCCGAGTAGACGGTGACACAACCGCAACCCCCAATTGCCAGCATCGAGCCTATTGTTTTACTTCGCGGATATACTCTCTGATCATGTGAATCAGGTCATCATTCTGGGGTGGTTTTCCATCGTTGTAGTCAATCTTGTAATGAAAGTTTTCGATGACCCAGCTATTGCCAGCTTTAGATAGTTCTGGCATCACTTCTTCTCGCTGCTTGCCCTCATCGTATCCGTGAACAATCGCATCACAGCGGTTGCCGTCGACGCGAACGTCGTCGACAACGAACCTTGGACTTGGATCTTGCGTATTTAAGTATGGATCAAAATCCAACCCCGGATCCTCCGGGTCTTTTGCCTGCACAGCATCTTCTCGTTGCTGGTAATGCAGAAGCTTCTGGCTCAGAACCTTATTGAGATTCAGTTTTTCAGCGTTACGATACAGGGAAGCAATTCTGCATTCCTCCTCTTGAGCTTTAATTGCCTCCTCACTCGCGCGGCTACCTTTGAGCGAATTGGAACAAAACATATCGACATTGAGAGAGACTCGGCAATCGTAAAATCTCTGTGCAAGCACCCGGCAGGATTTCTCGTCAGGCGAATCAGGCGCCTTTGAATTGACGCTATGCGCTTGGCTTGACTTCTGCTCGGACAAGGCTGCATGGGGTTTCGACTTACAAGCAGCCATATCTAGAACCGTGCCCACGACAAGCGCACACGCTGCAACTCTCGCACACGCTGCAACTCTATAGTTGTGCATCGAGTATTCCCCGCCAGAACAAACAACTTCAATGTCGGTTGAAGATTGAAAAGGATATCACCCAACCTGCCGAGAATCGCGATTCCGGTCGGGTAGTGGTCAACTCGGAAGTTACCTTTCAGTATCGACCCACTGCGCGCCAAACTCGAAATCTCTTTCATTCGATTCCGCATAGTCTTGGCCACGCAGAAAAAAGGCCGCCTCGAACCTCGAAGCGGCCTTTCTACTTGATATTCAAATTCCTATGTATTCACCGACCTTGCTTCGCCGAGAACGACCTTCACCGTCATCTGCCGCCGACCACGCATCACGGTCACGTTCACCGTGTCGCCAGCCTGGTGCTTGTCCATCACTATGCTGATGTCCTGTGGATCGGTGATCTGCTGTCCATCAATCGCCACAATCAAGTCGCCGCCGAGCATCACTGGCTGGTTGCCGACGTAGGCTTGCTCGTTGCCACCGCGCAACCCTGCCCGATCCGCAGCGCCGCCCTGTACTACCTTCTGGATCAACACGCCATAGTCGGCAGCCAATCCCATCTGCTCAGCGAGATCAGGGCCTATTGCGTATGACACGATGCCCAGCGAAGGACGCCGCACCTGCCCGTAACGCGTCAGATCCGACAGCACGGCCTTGGCCGTGTTGATGGGAATCGCAAATCCGATGCCCGAGCTCTGCTCCGCGCCGTTCGACGCAATCATGGTGTTGATGCCGATCACTTCGCCGCGTGAATTCAGCAGCGGACCGCCGGAGTTGCCAGGATTGATTGCCGCATCCGTTTGAATTGCGTCTTCAATCGGTGCATTGTCGCCATTGCGAATTGAACGGATGGAGCTGATGATGCCCTGCGTCATTGTGCCGCTGAGGCCAAAAGGATTGCCGATGGCGTACACCTTTTCGCCTACTGCAATCTGGCTCGAATCCGCCAGCACTACGGGCTGCAGATCGGGCGCGTCGATCTTCAGCAAAGCGAGGTCATGCACCCGGTCGCTTCCGATAACGGTGGCCTTGTAAGTTCGCTTGTTGCTTAGTTTCACTTCAACGCCCTGGTTGGCACCCTCGATTACGTGGTAATTGGTGAGCACGTGTCCGGCCTTGTCGAGAACGAAGCCGGAACCCTGCCCTTCCTGCGGAACCTTTCCATAAAAGAAGTTGAAGACCACGGCTCGCGACGTGATGTTCACCACCGAGGGCAGTACGCGCCTGTAGACGGAGATATTGTTCTGTTCCTCTGCGTCGAATGCTGGCGCAGCCTCGGCCTCCGTCAGTTCCAACGGCGAGGTCGTGCTCCCCGCGCTCGTCAGTGTCAGCGGGTTTAACCCTTTCGGGAAGTGGGTGGTGACAAACCAGAATCCACCCACCAAGATAAGGACCAAAACGAACTGGCGCAGTTTCATAGCTCTCTTAAACCTTGCGACCTTTCCATACAATTACGATGCCGACGCGGTCCGGTTCCATGCAAAGAAACTTCGTGTCGGCAGAAGCCTCAGTGCTCTTTCTATTTTAATGACCGCGGATTGACGTTTAAGTTGCTCTCCTGCTTCAGCCGCGGCCACAGTTCCCTCACCTGGGTTCGAAGCGCATCGATATCGCCGGTGTTTTCAAGCAGGTAGTCGGCGCGAGGAGCCTTTTCGCTGTCTGGAATCTGGTGCGCCAGCCGGGAGCGGGCATCGGCCTCCGCGTTGTCGCGGTTCGTCCCTGCCGGGATCGTTCGATCCACGTAGCGAGCGATTTTGGCATCGTCAGGCGCAATCACCAGGACAACGCGATCGATGCGCTTGCGCAACTCAGTGAACACTCCGTTTGCCTCTCCACTTTCCCGCGCATCGCGTTCTACTTCGAAGATGAGCGCCGAAACCACTACGGCGACTGCCGCCGGATCGCGCGCAAAAACCTGTTCCATCCATCGCCGCTGCGCCTCGATCACCGCCGGGTGGATGATGGCGTTTAACTCCTTGACGCGTCCACCTTTGAAAGCCATTTCGGCGAGTCGCGCGCGATTCAGACGACCGTCAGGCATCAGAACTTCCTGGCCGAAGGCGCGGACGATTGCTGTGAAGGCCTCCTGTCCCGGCTCCATCAGCGCGCGGCCCAGCTCGTCGGACTCGATCACCTCGGCGCCCAGCTCGTGAAGCATGTGCGCCACCGTGCTCTTGCCGCTGCCCAGTCCTCCGGTGAGTCCAACACGCAGCATCGGCTACAGGCCTCTCCGCATTTTGGCAGCGCGAACGGTGTTGGACATCAGCATTGCTATGGTCAGCGGTCCCACTCCACCCGGAACCGGTGTGTAGGCTCCGGCGAGTTCGAACGCCTTGGGGTGCACGTCACCCACAATCGTCGATCCGCGTTTTGCGAAGGTAGCCTGGCGCTTGGCATCTCCAGCAAAGAAGCGGTCGAAATCGTCAACCGTCGTAATGCGATTGATCCCGACATCAATAATGGTGGCGCCGGGCTTTACCATCTCCGGGGTAATGAACCCCGGCCTGCCGATGGCCGCGACCAGAATGTCCGCTTCCCGCGTGACCGCTCCGAGATCGCGCGTCTTCGAGTGGCAGATTGTGACCGTGGCGTTCTCGTGCAGTAACAGCATAGCCACAGGCTTGCCTACAATGTCGCTGCGACCGACAACCACCGCGTGCTGTCCGCTGATGGGCAGATTGCTGCGCTTGAGAATCTCGATTACACCCGCCGGTGTACACGGGGCCAGAGCTGGACGACCCGCCTGCAGCTTGCCGGCATTTACTGGATGAAAGCCATCCACATCCTTTGCCGGCAGCACGGAATCAAGTAGAGCTTTGGTGTCAACTTGCTTTGGCAATGGAAGCTGGATCAGGATGCCGTCGATATCGTCGCGGTCGTTCAGCGCATGAACAAGGTCCAGCATCTCTTCGGTCGTAACTGTGTCGGGCGGCGTTATCAATTCGCTGAAGAAGCCAAGTTCCGCGCAGGTCTGCACCTTGCTGCGGACGTAGATCTCCGACGCCGGCACATGTCCCACCAGCACCGCAGCCAGGCCCGGACGAATTCCCTGTGCCGCAAGCAGGCGCACTTCCTCTGCTACTTCCTGCTTGATCGCCGCTGCAATTGCCGCCCCATCGAGCACTTTTGCCATCATTCTCTCCCATACAATCGTATCGCTTTGGGTAGCCACGGAGGGCTTGGGAGTATGGTGCATCCTCAAGAATCCTCTTTACTTTCAATATCTCTGCCGGAGTATTCTGGCGCCATGCGTCCCAGCAGGTCGCTTTTCCCCATCCTTTGGATCTTTATCTGCCTTGGCTCTGTAGCCGCATTGGCGAGCGCCGCTGAGCTGCCCCCGCCTGTCTCGCCGCTAGCCCATACCATTGAAGGTCTCGGCAAGGACGCTATTCCGCTGGAAGGCGCATGGGCTTTCCATACGGGAGACGACCCATCCTGGGCTTCTCCGTCGCTTGACGATTCGCAATGGACCCGTATAACGGCAGACGATACGTGGGGCTCGCAGGGCTTTTACGCGTTCACTGGATATGCCTGGTACAGGTATCACCTCACCATCGATCCAACGACGGGGACCTCGAAGGACCTGGCCCTACTAATTCCGCAGATCGACGACGCCTACGAACTCTATTGGAACGGCCAGCTCATCGGAAAGAATGGTAAGCTGCCGCCAGATCCAACTTGGTATATCAGCCAGCCACCTCAGACATACGGGCTCGGACACATTGTGTCGGGCGTGCTGGCCATCCGTGTTTGGAAGTCGGTGCTCGCCTCAAATGATGCGGGAACGCTGGGTGGGTTTGAGGGCATGCCTTATCTCGGCAGCCCGGAGGCAATCGCGAACCGCAAAGCGCAGAACGATTACAAATGGCTGCGAGGTCAGCAGTTCACGTTCGGCCTTGACTCGTTGTATGCGCTGGTGGCGCTTTTAAGCCTGCTGGGCTGGTTCCGCGATCGAAAGCAATGGGTGCTTCTCGCCATGGCCGGCTACGCTTTGATGCCGATTGCAGGACAGGTTCTGAGCCAGATGCGCATCCCATTCCCGTACGTATTTGCGCTCGGAATGCTGCAGCCGGTGCTTATGTTGCAGGACATCTGCTTGTGGATCCTGGTGCTGCTGCTGCTGGATCTGGAAAACAGCAAGCGGATTGTTCACCTGGCCAGGCTGTGGATCTTCGCCTTTGTGATCGCATTTGGGCTGGATGGAGTTATCACGTTTTGGTGGGGCTCCCAATGGGCAAGGCAGATGCAGCTTGCCGACGCGGTCTTGACCTGCATCTTCACACCGCTGGAGACGTTTCCGATTGTGCTGGTAATCGCTGCGCTAGTGCAGCGCAAGCGGCTTGACCCGGCACGCTGGGCCGTTGCGGCGGCAGCATTCATCACGGAGATGATCTTCGTTGTGCGGAACGGCGCCACTCAGTTCGTGCGTTTCACTCATTGGACACTGGGCGACAAGCTGGCAGCGCCCCTGTTCACGATCAACGGCAATCCCATCGGCTCGCGCCAGCTTGCCAACATTCTGCTGCTGATTTCGATTGTCTATGCTGTTTATCGCTTCTCAATTGAGAATCGCAAGCAGCAGGCGGCGCTAGAGCAGGAGTTCAAAAATGCTGCCGAGCTGCAGCAGGTGCTAATTCCGGAAACGCTTCCCGTAGTGCCTGGCTTCACCGTAACCAGCGCCTATCGGCCGGCGCAGCAGGTGGGCGGCGATTTCTTTCAGATTATTCCGATCGAGGGCGGTTCAACGCTTGTCATTCTCGGCGATGTAAGCGGCAAGGGGTTGCGTGCGGCAATGGCGGTTTCGCTGATCGTGGGGGCCTTGCGTGCGCTAGCCGACGACTATCCCTCTCCTGCACATTTGCTGACACAACTCAACAGGCGGCTTTTTGGGCGCCTGCAGGGGGGATTTGCCACCTGCCTGATTCTGCTATTGAAACCCAACAGCACATGCACGGTCGCCAGCGCGGGTCATCCTGCGCCCTACCTTAACAAGACTGAAATCGAGATTCCCGGCGCGCTGCCTCTGGGCGTTTCACAGAGCACCGCTTATATGGAACGCGAGTTCGCCACACGGCCCGGCGACCACTTTGCCCTCTATACCGATGGCTTGCTCGAAGCACGCAACCGCACCGGCGAGTTGTACGGATTTGCGCGCCTCGACCACCTGTTCTCGTCTCCAACCAATGCGGAAACCGCCACGCAGGCGGCAGTCAACTTTGGACAGGACGACGATATTACCGTGTTGACGCTGACGCGCCTTACGGCGGGCGAAGAGTCGCTCGCGATCCATCTCGCGCCTTCGTTGCAGTCGTGACTTGCCTCACAAATAGTAAATTCGGGATTTTGGATAGCTAAATTGAGGAAAAGATAGGCTCTTGCGGTTGTGCGGTTTGAACCGCTATTGCGGTGGCCGTCACAGTCGTTCGTGATTTTCCTCACATACAGTCGTACATTCATCCCTCCACTCTCAATGTCGAACATGATCTAGATCACAAGAGACGCCGTTTGGTCTCGCACTGGCAGGTCAGGAGATTCGGCTGCAATGAGTGTCTTCAAAGATGCAGGACATCTATTCCGATTCGCGGGACTCTTCGTTCTCGCTTTCATCATCTTTCTTATCGTTCGACATTACGTGGTTCCACCGAGCTTTGGGCAGTATGGACACTATCGTGGCGCGGCCATCAGCGAGATTGCGGCCCGTCCGGTAAAGTTCGCTGGCCACCAGACGTGCGAGACATGCCACAGCGATGTCCTCGACGTGAAGAGCAAGGGCAAACATGCCCATGTGAACTGCGAAGCATGCCACGGGCCGCTGGCGAAACACGCGGATGATCCTTCTTCCGTAACGCCAGTGAAACCAGATACTGCAGTGCTGTGCGCGCGATGCCATACGGCGAGTGCCGCAAAGCCCAAGGACTTTCCTCAGGTCGATCCGGCGGATCACTCCAACGGCGTTCCATGCGAAACCTGCCATCAGCCGCATAGTCCGGCGATCGACGGATCAGCGGTGCCGTCCGCGGTTGCGCCAGCGGCAGGAGGTGCGAAATGAATCTGTCACGACGTCATTTTCTGGTCCTGATGCCGGCGGCCGCCATTGCCTGGAAGGCAGTGCTGGCGGGAACACCGGAACAGGCTGAGAACTACAACAAATCGGACCACTGGTGGGGCATGTTGATCGATGTTCCCAAGTGCATCGGGTGTGGCAATTGCGTTCGCGCATGTGCGGCCGAGAACGATGTTCCCGACGGATACTTCCGCACATGGGTCGAGCGCTACCACGTTACCGACGAGAACATGACGAACCCTGAGGTCATTTCGCCGGATGGCGGCAAAGAGGGATTTCCGGTTGCCAAAGAGGACGCCGAGAAGTATTTCTTTGTGCCGAAGATGTGCAACCACTGCTCTGATTCACCGTGCACGCAGGTTTGTCCCGTCGGAGCGACGTTTGTAACTCCTGATGGCGTGGTGCTGATCGATCAGAAGTATTGCCTTGGGTGCGCATACTGCGTACAGGCTTGTCCTTACGGATGCCGCTACATTCATCCGGAGAAGAAGGTCGCGGACAAGTGCACGCTCTGTTACCACCGCATCACGAAAGGTCTCACGACTGCTTGCGCTGAAAACTGCCCGACCGGCGCGCGTCAGCTTGTTGATCTGAAGAATCCGAAAGATCCAATTCACGAGTTTCTTAAAACGCACAGCGTCCAGGTGCTGAAGCCGCAAATGGCGACAGGTGCGAAAGCCTTTTACAACGGGCTGGATGGGTCGGTGCGCTAATGTGCTATCTCGCGATGTTTCTGCAGGAGCAGGGAAAGATTATGAGCGGCGTTGAAGGCTTCATGTATCCCAACGAAGTTGGGCTGCAGTGGAGCGTATTGATTGTTTTGTATCCATTCATTACGGGACTGGTGGCGGGCGCTTTCATCCTGGCTTCGCTGGAGCGTGTGTTTCACGTCGAAGCCGTGAAGCCTACATATCGTCTTGCACTTTTAACCGCGCTTTCGTTTCTAATTGTCGCGCCGTTGCCGTTGCAGCTGCACCTCGGCCACCCAGAGCGGTCGCCGGAGATGTACTTCACCCCGCACAGTACTTCAGCGATGGCGATGTTCGGTTATGTGTACTTGTGGTACTTGATGGCAGTGCTAGTATTCGAGATTTGGCTCGATTACCGGCGCGACATCGTGCTGTTGGCGCGCTCAAGCAAGGGATTGTTACGGCTGATTTATAAGGTGATGACACTGGGATCCTACAACATCAGTCCACGGTCTTTGCACATCGATGAAAAAGTTGGCTGGATCGTCACGCTGATTGGTATTCCGTCGGCATTTCTGCTGCATGGATATGTCGGATTCATCTTTGGATCGATCAAGGCCAATCCATGGTGGTCGTCGCCTTTGATGCCGGTGGTGTTCATCTTCTCGGCAATGGTCTCGGGTATTGCCGGTGTGATGCTGATCTACATGGCTGTGACGAAACTGCGCAAAGAACCCATTGATATTCGCTGCGTCGACACGATCGCCATGTATCTGTTCTATATCTTCACTATTGATTTCAGCCTGGAGATGCTCGACCTGATTCATCGTGTCTATGAGGCAGACGAATCTTTCCGCAGCCTCAATTTCATGGTCCACACCAAGCTCTATTTTTCGCACATCGTTGTCCAGATCATGCTTGGGACCGTAACTCCACTCGTGCTGTTGTTTATTACGCAGGTGGTCAAGCTACCCGAACAGGTTCGCAAACGGATGTACGTAACATCGGGATGCCTGGCGCTTATGGGGATTTTCGCAATGCGCTGGAATGTGGTTATCGGCGGCCAGTTGTTTTCCAAGAGCTTCCTCGGTTACACCACCTACAAGATGGCGTTGGTGACGCGTGAAGGCTCGATTGTGGCAGTGGCATTGTCGATCCTGCCGCTATTCATTTTGTGGGCCCTGGTGAAGCTTTTGCCGCCGTGGATTAACGAGCATGCGCCCCAGGCCGCTGCTACGGGCGATTGATCGTGCTACCGATGCCGATCGGGTGAGATATGAACGAATCTCCCGGGTCTCTGGAATTGTTGGCTAGTCGCATGGACGAGCTTGAAAAGCGCGTCCATGCACTCGAGCACACGACTGAAGATAGATCGCTGATGTCGAAGCCGGCAGCAGTGCCGACGGCGATCTCCCCCGGCATTGAAGATGCGCCTCTTCAAACCGCAAATGTATTTCCAGTTCTTGGTCGTGCGTTGCTGGGCATCGCCGGCGCTTACGTTCTGCGCGCGATTGCAGAGACTGGATTCGTGCCGAGGCTCGCTGTTGCAGCAGCAGCGATCGTCTATGCTTTAGCGTGGCTGGTCTGGGCCGCGACGTTTTCCAAGGGTTCCAAGTTTGTGCCGCTGATTTATACCGGCACTTCCGCCGCGATCCTGGCGCCGATGTTGTGGGAGATCACGTTACATTTTCACGTTCTTACGCCGACGGCAACCGCCGTTGTTCTGACCGGCTTCATCACACTCGCCACTGTCCTTGGCGCACACGATGGTCTTGCCGCCTCCGCCTGGATTGCGCAATGCGTCGGCTGCATCACCGCGATTGCTCTCGCTCTTGCAACTCACGCGATATTGCCATTCCTGTTTGCGCTCTTAGTTGCTCTGATCGTGATTGAGTATGCAAGGACGGTGGAGCACCCGCAAACGGCGTGGACTCTGATTGCGCTTGCGACCGACGCGGCGATCTGGGGAGCGATTTTTATCTACAGCGGTCCGCAAAATGCTCGTGCTGAATACCCCGAGTTGAGCATCGCCTCGCTGGTATTGCCGGGTTGCGTGCTGTTTGCAATCAGCGCGACCAGCGTCTGCGTGCGCACAATTGTGCAAGGCATAGCCGTCCGCGTCGTGGAGATTATCCAAGTGATGATCGCCTTCGGGCTCGCGATCTCAAGCGTCCTCTTGTTTGCACCGAAGGCGACGACCGAGCTGGGCATCGTTTGCGCAATCATGTCTGCGGGAGCCTATTTTGCAAGTTTCCAATATCTCCGGGCACTAGCTTCCACACGAAACTACCTCATCATTGGTGCGTGGGCGGCAGCTTTGCTAATTGCAGGTGCGATGTGGATGCTGCCGCTTGCGGGCGCAGCCATCATGCTCGCAATCGCTGGGTCGGCGGCTTATCTCGTCGCGGTGAGAACGAATTCCAAAAGTCCTGCATTACATGGGGCATTGTTTCTCTGCACCGCCGCAATTCTTTCGGGAGTGCCGCAGCATGTTTTCAGTGCTCTTGCATCCTCACTTGAAGGAAGACCTTCGCTGGCAGTCTGGGTGATAGCCATCTGCGCTGTCGCGGCATATGCAATCGGAAGCGACACCAGCTCTGACGGATGGGCGGCGCGAGTGCTGCATTTTGTGCCTGCGTTCCTTGCGGCATCCACGATCTCTGCGCTCTTGGTACAAGGCGTTCTGATCCTGGCAAACTTCGCGACCGCGTTGAATCCGCATCACATTGCATTCCTTCGCACGCTTGCCATTTCCGCCATGTCGCTTGGCCTTGCATACGCCGGGTCGCGTTGGGGGCGGTTGGCGATGACGCGGCTGGCCTATGTCGCGCTGGCATTTATCGCGGCCAAGCTGGTGTTCGAGGATCTGCGCCATGGACATATGGAGTTCATTGCAGCATCGATCTTCCTGTTCGCGCTTACGCTGATTGCAGTGCCGCGCCTGGTACGGCGGGGAGCTATGTCCCACGCCGCAGCAAATGGGAAGACCGCT
Organism: Telmatobacter sp. DSM 110680; assembly: GCF_039994875.1. Taxonomy (GTDB): domain Bacteria; phylum Acidobacteriota; class Terriglobia; order Terriglobales; family Acidobacteriaceae; genus Telmatobacter. The sequence continues at coordinate 470,276 of NZ_CP121196.1, forward strand.
GTACCTGTCGGAAGCTGAGACTAACCGCAGTAATCGGCCGCTGGCTGCGTAGTCATTCTCCCGAGCCGACTCATCTCGTAGCTCGCCGCACGCTAATCTAGGCGATGACGTAGCCAATTTGCGGCCTGCGCTTCTCCGCGCACTTTGACTTTGCTGATATGCACGTCATAGTCCGTTCCGGGCAATAGTGCTTCGAGCACAAACGTCTCCGTTCCCCCTGAGTGAAGTTCACTGTAGCGATAGACGCCCACATCGCCAATGCTGGTTTCGGTACCTCCAGCCGGGGCATCGAGAAAACGCTGCGCGTCCACCACAGTTGGTGAGGCATGGCTTCCGCCGCTCTGCAAGGCCTCTGCCGCATACGATCGCACCAGCTTCGTCCAATAGCTCGTCAACAAATCGGTGTCGGCAAAAATGTCGGCCCATACGATCTCGCCTCGGACGGCAACGACGACTCCGATCGCGTGCTCCTGGCGGAGTTTCTCCAGCACGTCTGCACGTGATTTGATAAGCGGAGCGGCTGCCTCATCCACCTTCTCGCTCACGCCAGCGCTCTGCATGGCACGGGCATAGCTGGTGGTTCCCAGGCTCGCTGGGTCGGCAACTCGTGGCCCTGCAACAGCAACGCCCGAAGACACTGGCGCAGGAGCGGCTAGCGCTCCAGCAATCATCCCGTGCACCGAATTCCAAACCTCCTGCTGGTCTTTCGCAACCATGGCTTTCGCGCGCACCGTGGGTTGAACCATCATGCTCAGCGTGGACGATTTGGCGGATGCGCGAAAAGTCGCGGTGTCTTCAGTCCAGCGTCCGGGTTCGATGCAGAAGACGCCGAGGTCGATCGGATCACTGCCCGCAGGCACGATACGGTCTTTGGCAATTACGCGATCCTGCTTGCCGCCCGTGACGATTTCACCCGCCAGGAGCAACAGTGGCTTGTCAGAGTTGTTTACCAGCACCAAGGTGTTCACCTGGTCTCCGCGATATTGCGGCAACTGAGGATTTGGAAAGGGCCGCGGCACGCCATCATTCAATCTGCCTTGTGCCGGACGAGGGCGGACGAGGCCGCGAACCTTGCCTGCTTCGGTTACCTCCACCTGTCCGCTCTTGATGCCCTCATCAAGGGTGAGGAAGGGCGACGCAGGCATTTTTCCCGATTGGACGATCGGGAAGAGAAGCAGATTCCCGCTCGCAATGGGCGCCAGGACGCGATACGAGCCTCGAACGGATTCTACCGGTCCGCCGGCGGCGCGGACTTGAGCTGTGTGGTGAAATGCAAAACTCGCGATAAGAGCTGCAACCAGAAGCATGGATCCGAAGAATCTTGACCTGATTCGATTACTCATGCGAAGCCTCCGCCGGTTTCAGTCGGACCGGTTCCTATCCTGGAACGAGCCCTCGAAGGTTTCTTGCAGAGTTTTTTTGGCGTATCTTCGAATCGTGGACCGAGCGCCGATCGAGCCCGTGGAAGACTCACTCGCAGACGGGAATTCGTCTGCGCCTCGCGCCCTTGATCGGGGTCTGCTTGATCGGCTCTGGCTTGAGTCGGATGCGGGCACGTGGGGACTGCAACGCGATGAGTTTGATCGCATTGTGGTGCTTGCAGCGGTGACGCAGAACTTCGGCCTAAGTCCAGGGACGATCGCCATTCACGCGCAGCAGGCGACGTTCTTCCAGACACTGAAGCTTGCCGACCTGGTGCTGGCGAAAGCTTGTGCCGCTGGAAATGAGCGCGCATGGGGGCACTTTATGGCGGTCTATGGGCAGCCCTTGACGCGCGCGGCCATTGCGATCAGCGGAAGTGAAACCGTAGGGCGCGACCTTGCTGACTCATTCTATGCGGAACTTTACGGACTGAATGTACGCGACGGAGAGCGCCGCTGCCCGCTTGATTCCTACCGAGGACGCGGTTCGCTGCTGGGATGGCTGCGAACCACGCTGGCCCAGCGCTTTGTCGATCACTACCGGCGTACTTACCGCGAACAGGCTCTCGATGATCAACTGCATGATTCGGCAGCGCCAAGCCCCATGCTCGATCCTGAGCCGGAAGTTCTCGCTTCGCTACGGCAGGCTGTGCAAGCGGCCCTCCTGGGCCAGCCATCCGAGGAGCGGTTTCTGCTTGCAGCTTATTATGTTGACGATAAAACGCTGGCGGAGATCGGCCATGTGCTGCACGTGCACGAGGCGACTATAAGCCGCAGGCTCAAGCGCGCAACGGAAATGGTTCGCAAGCAACTGTTGCGCAATCTTGAGAAAGGCGGAATGAAGCGCAAGGAAGCGGAAGAAGCGCTCGGAACGGATCCCCGCGATTTGGATTTGAGAATGAATCTGAGAAAACTACTGCAAAGTTCTGATGCCGAATCGATCACAGTAGAGACGATCACAAATTCGACAAGCACCCAGGAAACCTCCACGAGCGATTCGCTCTCAGACAGGGCCAAGACCATAGGATGAACCCGACCATCCAATCCGGAATGCATCCCGATGCTGAGAGTCTGACGGCGTTCGCAGAGCAGTTACTGCCAGCGCCCGAACGTGATCAGATTCTGGCGCACATGGCCACGTGCAGCCGCTGCCGCGAAGTTGTGTTTCTTGCGCAAAGAGCGCTCGAAGAAGATCAATCGGAAGTAGTTCCCACTTCGAAGAAGGCGCCAACGGCACGTCGAGCCCGATGGTTCGACGCTTGGCGATGGACCTGGATTCCGGTTGCTGCGCTCGCGACATTCATGGGGTTAGCAGTGCTTCAGCACTTCCGCCACCCTGCGGAATCAACGCAGATGGCCGTTAACAAAACCCCGGCCGACGCTTTGCAGAAGACGGTGCCCTCGAGTATCGCTCCTCCCGCAAAGACCGCTGCAACGACAAACTCTGCAACTCTGAATGCGGAAGTCGTGGAGTCTGCCAAGCCACTGACCAGGCGCGATGAACCTGTACGTCAAGCAGGTAAGGAGGAAACGAAGCGACTCGATGAGAAGAAGGCCGTTGAGCAGAAAGGCTATGCCGCCCTGGCTGGAGCCGCGCCGTTGCCTCCAGGGGTGTCAGGCGGATCAATGCAAGAGATGCTGTCAGCACGCGCGAAAGCTTCACCGACCGGTGGCCCGGCAGCAGTGAACCAATTCCAGCAGCAGAGTATGGCGCAGCAAAACCTCGCACTACAAAACTCCATGATGAAGGCGCAGAACGTTCCCACTGACAAGGTTGTAGCGCCGAGGGCTGCAGCTCTAGGAGCGGCATCAGAGACCGTTTCGGTTCAAGCGGATCAGGTGGCAGTCCTGCCAACTCCCGCTCCTGCTTCTTCTCGGGTTTCCTCCGTTCCACTGACGGGGGAATACCACGGAACGCTTTCCTCGGCAGCCGCAAAGCAAAAAGCGATACAGAAGATTATCTTGCCGAGTGGGCTGGGAGTTCTTGCAACTGCGTCTGAAGCCAGCCGGATCGTCGCTCTCGACACTGCCGGAGCCCTGTTCCTGAGCGAAGACGGTGGCAAGAATTGGCAATCAATTCCATCGCAATGGACCGGGCGGGCATTGCTGGTGCGTACCCGGCCGGTGGGAACTGAGGGCGGTGCCTCACGCGCGCCGCAAATTCTACGGTTTGAGCTAGTGAACGACAAACTGCAAACATGGCTCAGTTACGACGGAAGAATCTGGACGGCGCAGACCCTTCCTTTGAAGTAGCCACAGTTTGCAACACGCCTGCGCTCATGTTCGGATGGTGTTGTTCTCCGGTGTCATCGGCATGCTGCGGAGGCGTACGCCGGTAGCGGCGAAGATTGCATTACCTACGGCAGGCGCCAACCCCACAAGGCCAGTCTCTCCGGCACCGGCGGACGGCAGATCCTTGCGATCGAGCAGGACGATCTCGACTTTTGGAGTGTCGCTGAAACGCGGTACCCGGTACTTTGAAAACAGAGGGTTCTCAATTCTGCCATTGCCGAAGAGAATCCTTTCAAAGAGCGCGCCTCCGATGGCCTGCACAATCGCACCCTGCATCTGATTGCGCAATCCGTCGGGATTCACAATTGCACCCGACTCCCATGCCTCGACCACGCGGCTAATTTTCACCTGCTTTGAGGCAGGGTCGATGGCAACCTCAGCGCACGTGGCGACGAATCCGCCTTTGTCTGTACCGCAAGCAATGCCGAATCCGCGTTCCGGCGTGGACTTCGCGTTGGCCCAGCCGAACTTTTCAGCAGCGGCCTGAACGACGGCTTTGAGCCGAGGGTTACTGACATTTTTCAGACGAAATGCTACGGGATCGATCTTCGCGGCGTGTGCCATCGCATCCATGTGCGACTCGCGCGCAAAGTGATTTGCCGTCGCCGCCAGGCCTCGATACGAGCCTTGGCGCAGAGGCGATTTGGATGGGTGGTACTGGATCAGCTGATTGGCGACATCATATGGCGTGCCGATTGCTGCCGGTCCCGAGTTGTAATTGTGGTGCTCCCATGCTACGAGCGTTCCATCCTGGCGCACGCCGGCTTTGATTTCGATAAGGCCTGCGGGACGGAAATAAGCCCACGTGAATTCGTCTTGCCGCGTCCACACTACCTTCACTGGCTTTCCCGCGGCTCTAGCGAGACGGGCCGCTTCCAGCGCAGCTTCGCCTGTGTGCTTGCCGCCATAGCCGCTACCCATATCGGGGTGGATCACGCGCACTTTTTCAGCAGGCAGTTGAAACGCCTGCATCAGCTCGTCGCGCACTCCGAAAGGCCGCTGCGTTCCGGTCCAGACCGTCAGCTTGCCGTTGCTCCACTCCGCCACCGCGGCTCGCGGTTCGAGAGGAGCATGCGCGATGTACTCGACGGTGTACTCAGCTTCGAGCTTCACATCGGCACTGGCAATTGCTTCAGCGACCGATCCGACCACGTGGTCAGGCCGTCCCGGTTGACCCTCAGGGTTGTTTTTGAGGTACGCAAAAAGTCCTTGATTGGTGGGCTGTTCAGGCACATCCCACTTTGCATGGATCGCTGCCAAGGCGCTGTGGGCAGCGAACGTGTCGTTTGCGATAACTCCTGTGAAATCGCCATCCCGCACGACTTTTACTCCCTGCATCCTCTCCGCTGTACTGGTGTCAAGAGACTGTAACTTGGCATTGAAACCCTCCGGGCGGAGCACCACACCGAACATCATTTCTGGTCGCACGATGTCCGATGGGAACTGATGTTTACCAGTTACGAAATCCCGGCCATTCGCTTTGGGAACCGGCGTTCCAGCAATCTTCCACTCCGTGGGGGGCGTGAACGGCGGATCCCCGGCAACATCCTTCACCAGCGACTCGCCCCGCGTGAGTTCACCGTAGGTCAAAGATTTTGATCCATCGGCGGTTGTTACTTTTCCCGCTGCGGCGAACAGCTTTGAAGCATCGGTCTTCCAGCGCTTCGCGGCCATCTCCACCAGCAATTCGCGGCTTGCAACCGCCATATTGCGCAACTGCGGAGCCATCGTGGGAGTGGTGCGGCTGCCGAAGGTGCCCATATCCCACGGAACCAGGTCCGTGTCGCCCATGACCATGGTGATGGAATCGAAGTGCACGCGTAATTCCTCCGCAACGGCTTGCGCGAGCGAGGTGCGGATGTTCTGGCCCACTTCAACTTTGCCAGTGAACACTTTCACATGACCATCGGCATCTATGTGCAGCCATGCGCTTATGTCCTTTGGAAGCTCGTGGCCTCCGAAGCTTCGGCCCGATTCCTGCGTCCATGATCTGGACGGCGCAAGGCAGATCAGCACTCCGCCACCGAGCACTTTGAGGAAATCTCGCCGATCAAATTGAGTTCTTCGAAGCTCGCCGACATTCGTGACTGCGGGCTTTCCGTCTTCCATAGACTGCTGCTCTCGAAGATTCATCGCGCACCTCCAGCGTGCATCTTGCCCGAGGCGCGTTTGATTGCTGCGAGAATGCGCGGATAGGTTCCACAGCGGCAAACATTGCCGTTCATCGCACCTAGAATTTGTTCATCGTCGTGCGCCTGGTTATCGCGAAGCAAAGCGGTGGCGCTCATGATCATGCCCGAGGTGCAGTAACCGCACTGGAATGCGCCCTCGTCGAGAAACGCCTGCTGCACGGAAGTCAGCGTGCCGTCCACCTCGAGACCCTCAATGGTTGTGATCTTCGTGCCGGCTGCGGCCGCTGCCGGAATTGAACAGGATCTTGTTGCAGTCCCATCCATCAGCACCGTGCAGGCGCCGCACTGACCTTCGCCACAACCATATTTCGTGCCAGTCAGGTTGAGGCGGTCGCGCAGCACGGAGAGCAGTGTCTCCTCCACAGGCGCATCCACTTTGTAAGGTTTGCCATTGACGTTCAGAACCAGTTCGCCCATCGCAAACTCCCGTCAGCTTCAAAAGCTGATCCGGGCTCAAGGATAGCGCAAATGAGCAACGGTTGTTGACCAGTAAGGCAGACGAGTTAGTCAGCTTTTGGCGCGGTGACGGCGCGATTTGCCGCCTTTCTCCTTCTTGACCGCCGAATGGTACTTACGGCGGATATCTTCAATGTTCACCGTAGGTTTTGGCACCTGGATGTTCATTGATTCCAATGTCGCCACAATAATCTCCGACACCGCAAGGTCGCGGAACCACTTGTGATCCGAGGGGATTACAAACCACGGCGCGTCCTTTGTGTTGCACTTGGCAAGCGCATCCTCATAAGCCCGCACATAGTCGTCCCAGTATTCGCGTTCGCTGTAATCGGACTCGCTGATCTTCCAGCGCTTAGTGGGGTCATCGAGTCTCTGCTCGAAGCGCTTTAACTGTTCTTCCTTGCTGATGTGGAGGAAGAACTTCAGGATGTGTGTACCGCTTTCGATGTGCAGCCGCTCGAAGTTGTTGATGTCATCGTAGCGTTTCGACCAGACTTCTTTCGGCACCAGATTGTGTACGCGCACGATCAACACATCCTCGTAGTGCGAGCGATTGAAGATAGCGACTTCGCCACGCTTCGGTGTCTTCGCCTCAACACGCCACAGAAAATCGTGTGCCAGTTCTTCCTGGGTGGGCTCTTTGAAATTGGCTACGTCGCATCCCTCGGGATTCATCGAGCCGATCACATGCTTGATCACGCCGTCTTTACCGCCCGCGTCCAGTGCCTGCAGGCAGATCAGCAGCGAACGTTTGCGCTCTGCGAAAAGCTTCTGCTGCAATTCGCCCATCTTCGCGCAGAGTTCCTGCGTTCTGCGGAGAACATGACTCTTGCCGTGTTTGCCTTTGAATGCCGGATCGAAGTCATCGAGGCGAACAGGTTTACCTGGCTGGATGCGGAATTTTTCGACGAAGTGTTTGCCGGTCATTGCTTTTCCATTTCCGGAGTGTACTCGCCACGACGCGCTGCGACGTTGCACCGGGCTCGATGAACCAGTGCTTTCTGCGCGGCCTGCACGTTGGCGTCTTCGCCATGCCAGATCTGCATCGCCGGCTCCTGAATTGCGCGTGCGAATGAGAACGCCAAGCCCCACGGCATTCGTCCCTTGAACCGCGCATTCATTGCGCTGAGGCGGGCTGACGCAAGCTCGCCGGTCTGACCACCGGAGAGAAACGCGACTCCCGGCACGGCAGCGGGCACGGTGCGCAGCAGGCAATTAATCGTGGCGTCTGCGATTTCTTCGTTTGTATTCTGGCGCGGACATTTAAGTCCGGGAACCACCATATTAGGTTTCAGGATCACGCCTTCGAGCAGAACACGCTGTCGAACGAGCTGGTCGAAGAGAATATGCTGTGTCCGCTCGGTCACTTCGGCGCAGCGTTCCATAGTGTGATCGCCATCCATCAGCACTTCGGGTTCGACAATCGGCACTATGCCGGCTTCCTGACAAAGTGCAGCGTACTGGGCGAGGATTAACGCGTTGGCTTCGAGGCATCCGTGACTCGGAATTCCTTCGCCGATGGTGATGACGGCGCGCCACTTCGCAAACCTCGCTCCCAATTTCACGTACTCGGCAAGCCGATCGCGAAGGCCGTCCAGCCCCTCGGTAATCTTCTCGCCCGGATGCGCGGCCATCGCCTTGGCACCGGCATCCACCTTGATACCGGGGATAATGCCAACCTTTTCGAGCGCTTTGGCGAATGGAATTCCCGCCCTTGTCGTCTGGCGGATGGTCTCGTCCACCAGAATCGCGCCGTTCAGAAAGTCGCCCAGACCAGGCGCATTGACGATCATGTCACGGTAGGCGCGCCGCATCTCCTCGGTCTGGGCAATGCCGGTGGCGACGAAGCGCTTGTTGGCGGTCGGCGTGCTTTCGTCCATGGCAAGCAAACCTTTGTCTCCGGCTACCAGGGCCTTTGCAGTTTTGTTCAGCGCATGCGCATCCATCTCAATATCCTTTCCGACTGTTGATCTCAAAGTCTTTCAAGCGCCGGAAGCCACCCGTAACCTCGCCCGGCTTGATTGGGTACAGTTATAACGTCAGATGCCTGAGACATCCACGAGGTGTGCAACTGTTTCCTTCGCTGACTTACTTTTGCCGCAAAAAAGTCGAACGCAGCAATAACTTAGTGCGTCAAAGTCTACAGGAGCGGTCAACGATGAGGGTGTTCTTGAGCCTCGCACTTGTAGTGTGCGGTACTGCTTCTGCGCAGTTGACACCCATTCCGCCCCCTCCCACCGGTACTCCATCTCACCCGTTTTTCATTACGAAGACCTGGGTCGTCGGAGGCGTCGGAGACTGGGATTATCTGACCATGGATCCGACGGCGCGGCAGCTGTTTATCGCCCACGGACCTTCCGTTCAAGTCGTGGATGTTGAAACGGGCACGGTCGCCGGAGTGGTCAGGGGCATGCGCGAAACCCATTTCGTGGTCCTGGATGCGCAAGGATCTTACGGATATGTCAGCGACGGTCCGGCGGATCTCGTGCGGGTATTCGACCGGCGCACGTTTCAGATCGTTGCGAATATTCCCACCGGGCCGTCGCCGCGCTCCATGGCCCTGGACCCAACCAGCGGGCTGCTCTTTGTAGTTGGCTCTCAAACAACCCCACCTGCCGCGAGCCCGTCGACGAGGCCGCCTCAGCGCACCGCATCATCTTTGCGCCGAGCCAACGCTCCGGGCGGCGACAGTGCGCCCACCTCGCCCCAGGGCGGTCCGATCTCGACGGTAACGGTAATCGATGTAGAGCGCAGAGTTTCTCTTGCGCAGATCGCGGTCTCCGGGAGTCTCGGCTTTGCTGAGGGAGATGGTAACGGACGTGTATACATCACGGTCTCAGATCGCAACCAGATTCTGAAAATGGATGCACAGGCAATCGGCTCTGCGATTCATCGCATCATCGATACGCAAACCTCTGCGAGGCCGAGTACGACACAGCCTACGCAAGCGAGTACGCAACCTGCAGTGAGAACGCAAACTGCGCCGAACTCGCGGTCGGCATCGCAGCAGCTGAATGCTGCAGAAAAAGGGCTTTTGCTGGATTGGACTTCCGGAACGAAGATCGCGCCCCCGGCGGACGCTCTTCCCCACCCGCTTTCTCTCGACTCTAATTGCCAGCGTCCGCGTGCTCTCGCTCTTGACACTGCTCACGAGCGAATCTTTGCGGCATGCACGAATATGCGCATGGTGGCGCTAGATGCCGAGACCGGTCAGACGGTGGCAACTCTCCCAATTGGCATCGGCGCAGACGCCATTGGCTACGACGCGAATCGCGGTCTCATTTTTACTTCGAACGGCGGTAATTCTGGAAGCCTGACTATCATCCGCCAGGATGTGACGGACACCTACTCCGTCGTTCAGATTTTGCCCACGCGCCAGAATGCCCGCACACTGGCTATCAATCCTTCCAATGGCGAGGTCTATCTTGCCAGCGTTATTTATGGTGCCATACTTAATAACCCGCCGATCAATGGTGCGCCGCTGAAGATGAGCGCAGTCGACAGCAGTTTTCAGGTGCTGGTGATCGGAAACTGACATTTCCGGCTTCAAAGTGCGAGCTCGAGGCACTTCTGTTGGTAGGGTCCGTATGACTTTCGACCTCTGCAAATTATTGATTTTTAGACAGTTAATGATTGAGTTTTGTTCGAGCCGCCCTCTCGAGTGACTGGTGCAATTCGTGGTTGCCGATTTTGCCCCGCCCCCTCTCCGCCTCTCAGGCCTATGTGCTCCTGCAACGTGAACTGGGTCACATCTCCGCGTTCTATACCCGCTTAGAATTGCGGAGGTTACGGACCGATTAAAGTCACTCCGCTGGATGCGATGCAGTGCGGATGAGTTCAGCGCGGCTATGGCAGTTCGGCTGCACTGGCAATCAGGTTGGGACCTCGAATGTGGAGCGGCGATGGCCAGGCTGGAAGAACGCGTAAAAGCCAAAACAATGCAGGACCGGATCGCTGACCTGCGAGCCCGACGTGCTGCGATCGAGCTTGGTGGAGGGCGGGAACGGATCGAAAAGCAGCACGCATCCGGCAAGCTTACCGCCCGCGAGCGCATCACAGCTCTGGTCGACAAATCGAGCTTTGAAGAGGTTGGCGCATTTGCCCTTCATCGCGCCTCGTTGTTCGGCATGGCCGGCAAAGAGGTTCCCGCTGACGGTGTAGTCACCGGAGCAGGGTCGGTCGAAGGCCGCCTCATTCACCTTGCCAGCCAAGACTTCACCGTGTTGGGCGGCGCGGCCGGAGAGGTGCATTGCAGCAAGATCGTCGAAATGATGATCATGTCGCTTAAAACCGGAACGCCTTTCGTCTTCATCAATGATTCCGGCGGCGCGCGAGTACAGGAAGGCATCGATAGTCTCGACGGCTATGCGCGTGTGTTCTACAGAAACGTGCAGCTGTCAGGGACGGTCCCCCAAATCGCAGTGATTTGCGGCCCTTGCGCCGGAGGGGCAGCCTACAGCCCCGCGTTGACTGACTTTGTAATTCAGACTCGCCAGGCGCGGATGTTCATTACCGGTCCACAGGTCATCAAGCAGGTGACAGGAGAAGATGTGACTGCCGAGGACCTCGGCGGACCGCAATCGCAGATGAACCGGTCCGGCGTAGTGCACCTGATCGCACAGGACGACAAGGAGGCGCTGCAGTTGTGTCGCCGCCTACTCAGCTTCATGCCTTCAAACAATCTTGAAGACCCGCCGCGCATGCCTTTCAATTCGCGCATCAAGTCTGACTCCGACATGAACTCGATTGTGCCGGTTGATCCCAAGATTGCTTACGACGTACGCGCCATTGTCACGCGCGTTCTTGATTACAACGACTTCCTTGAGATCCAACCCGGATTTGCGCCGAACATCGTGATCGGCTTTGGACGACTTCAGGGACGCCCAGTGGGTATTGTGGCCAACCAGCCGAACGCGATGGCGGGTGTGCTCGATATCAATGCCTCTGACAAGGCCGCGCGCTTCGTGCGTTTCTGCAATGCATTCAATATTCCGCTTCTGACTTTCGTCGACGTGCCCGGATTTCTACCCGGCGTGGAGCAGGAGCGCGGAGGCATCATCCGTCACGGCGCCAAACTGCTGTTTGCTTACTCCGCGGCGACAGTTCCCAAGATCACGGTGGTTCTGCGCAAGGCATACGGTGGAGCGTATATCGCGATGTGTTCCAAGGGACTCGGTGCAGATCGCGTGGTGGCGTGGCCGACTGCGGAGATTGCCGTAATGGGAGCTGAGGGAGCAGCCGAGATTGTCTTTCGGCATGAAATTGAAGCCTCGCATGACCAGGCAACACGCCGGCAGGAGCTGGTCGAAGAATATCGCGAGACATTTGCCAACCCTTATGTTGCCGCTGGAAGACGCCTCATCGATGAAATTATTGAACCGGCTGAGACGCGGCGATACCTTGCGCTCGCCCTTGAATCTATGCATGGCAAACGCGAACTGCGGCCACAAAAGAAGCATGGATTGATTCCGCTGTGAGGACCCGATCGTGACGATACACTGGGCCGACCTGATTCTGATTCTGGCATTCGTTGGTGCTGGCTGTGCGGTCAGCTACCTGATGTTGCTGCATAAACTTCGGCAGATCGTTAACGAACGTCATCTGCAAATTGCAGATCAGCTGGCGGCACTCGACGACGCCATTCGTGCTTTGGAAACCCGCCTCGCCGAGCATCATGCGGCATCGGAGTTGACTGCGGAAGCGCAAAGCGTAGCTGATTCAAGCTTGCTGGATGACACGCGAGATCAGGAACAGTCAGATGCCGTCGCACCTGATATTCAAGCAGTGATCACGGCCGCAGCGGTGGCGGCCATAGGTCAGAATGTACAAATTCGGTCGATAAAACCTGCGACGAGTTCGTGGTCGCAGCAGGGACGCGTGCTTGTGCAGGGATCGCATAATGCTCGCGCCCGCAGGTAGTTTGCAAAGCAGAAGATACAGGAGAGCGCATTGAAGCTTCGCATCACGATCGATGGCAAGGCCTATGAGGCCGAAGTCGAAATTCTCGATGCGGAGGGATCCGCACCCGAGTATCCGCCTTATCCGCCCGCCCCCGCAGCGTATGTTGCTGCCGAGCCACCCGAGATGATCATCGCCGCACAAACAGGTGAAGTGGCAAGTAGTGAGAAAGAGTGCCGCAGTCCAGTGACCGGCATGGTGGTCAAGGTTGAAGTTGAGCCGGGACAGCTGGTTCAGACGAACGATGTCGTCGTGGTTCTGGAATCTATGAAGATGGAAATGCAAATCACGGCGCAGCAAACAGCTGCGGTGAAGAACGTTCTGGTCACCGAAGGATCTGCTGTAAAAGTTAACCAACTGCTCGTGGAGTTTGAATGACGCAAGCGTTCGCTATACACGAAATCGGAAACACCTATGAGAATGGCACCGCAGTGGTAGATGAGCTTCTGAGCGCGGTTCCGGGAATTCTATTTGTCGATCACGTGGCCATTGCCGTGCGTCAGGGGGAATTGGAAGGCCAGATAAGGTCGTACCAGATGCTCGGCTTTCGTGAGATTCATCGCGAAGAAGTGCTCGGCTCCGACCAGGTGCGCGAAGCATTGCTCCAGATTGGAGACGGTCCCAACCTGATCCAGTTGCTCGAGCCTCTCGATGCCGATTCTCCAGTGCAGAAGATGATCGATAAGAATGGCGGACGCGGTGGGTTGGCTCATGTTGCATTTCGTGTGAAGGACGCCCAACACGCCTTCGCTGCAATGCGAGAGCAGGGTTTCAGACTGATCGATGCTGCACCTCGTAAAGGCTCTCGTGGTACTACGGTATTTTTTGTTCATCCAAAATCCAGGGAGGATTCCCCGTTCGGAGTCCTGCTCGAAATCGTTGAAGCTCCTGAAAGTAGATAGTGATGGCTACCGAAAGCTTTCTCTCGGAGTTCCCGCCCGTAAGTACGGAGCAGTGGGAACATATTATCCGCGAGAAGATTACCGGCGCGGAATATGCGTCCAAATTGATCTGGCATCCGGAAGAAGGCCTTGCGGTAAAGCCCTATTACCGGGCGGAAGACCTCGCTGGGCTGCAATTTCTCGACGCTCCTGCTGGAAAGTTTCCATTCGTTCGAGGCGGACGCTCATCGGGGGACTGGCGCATTCGCGAAGAGGTCAATCTTGTCGACGCCGAAGATGCAAATCAATCCGCACGCGAAGTTCTTGCCGCAGGAGCGGAGGAGATTGCATTTCGTCATACTAAACTTGAAAATCCCGGCGACCTTGCGATCCTCCTCGCCGATCTCCATGAAATCCCGGTAGCGTTTGTTGGGTCAGAGCCAAGGCTCGTGCGCCTGCTTGTGGAGAGACTCAGCAATCGCCCACACAGCACAATTATCTCGGCCGACCTTGATCCTCTTGCCGACCTCGAATTGTCCGCGGAATTGATTAGCAATGCGCCTCCCGGTTTCAGGCCATTTGTGATTCATGCTGACCAGTTCCAGGAACGGGCAGCCGGCTCTTTGGAGGAAGTAGGCTTCGCGCTCTCGGCTGCCGTAGATTTTATAGCCGAGATGCGGGAGAGAGGTCTCAGCATCGATCGCATCACCGGATCGATGTCGTTTGCTTTTGCGATCGGTCCAGAGTTCTTCATCCAGATTGCGAAACTGCGTGCCTTTCGCCTGGTTTGGGCGAAGGTAGTTGAATGCTTTGAAGGCGCCATTGTTGCAGCGCGGCCTTTAATCCACACACGCACCGCCTATTGGAACGCGACGGTCTATGATCCGCAAACCAATATTCTGCGCTCGACTACCGAGGCAATCTCAGCGGCACTTGGCGGCGTAGACTCCATTTCGATATCTCCTTTCGATGAGTGCTTCCGGCATCCGGACGACAGCAGCCGCAGGCTAGCGCGGAATACCCAAGTTATTTTGAAGCAGGAGGCGTTTCTATCGCGGGTTGTCGATCCGGTCGGCGGATCCTACATGATTGAAGCTCTCACCAATTCAATCGCATCGAAGGCCTGGAAGTTGTTTCAAGAACTCGAGACTGCGGGTGGATTTCGAAGAGCATTGGCAAGCGGGGTAATTGCATCGGTGCTTGATAGACGAATGACCTCGCGGGAAGAAGCAGTGGCCAACCGGCGGCGCACTTTCACAGGCACAAACCGCTTTGCGGATGCGTCTGAGCAGGCATTGGCTCGCGTTGATGCGTCGCATTCCGGCTCCGTCGCCCGGGCCGCACAGTCTTTCGAAACACTTCGCCTGCGCACTGAGCAGTTCATAAATCAGACGGGCGAACAGCCGCACATTCTTCTCGCTGAAATTGGCGACACAAAGATGCGGAGTGCCCGCTCTCAATTTGCCGCTGATTTTCTGGCGTGCGCCGGACTTGTAACCAACAAGGCTGTCTTTCAGAGCGCAGAATGTGTCGCTGACTCCGATGCGAGATTGGTCGTTCTTTGCAGTTCAGATGTGGAATATCCTCCAATTGCCGCCGAGTTGGTGCAAAGGCTCAGAAAGCATAACAGACCCGCGAGAGTCATCATTGCCGGAAACCCCGACACGGCAGAGGAGCTGAGAAACATCGGCATCGTCGACTTCATTCATCTCCGCAGCAATGCTGTGGAGGTACTCGCAAAGATCCAACAGATGATCGGAATCAAGGATTAAAGATGCGTCCGGATTTCTCAAAGATCGCCTTCAAAGTAGACGCGATAACTGGTTCCGTAGTGCGGAGCGACGAATGGCTTTCGCCGGAACACATTGCGATCAAACGGTCCTACACGCGGGAGGATCTCGTGGGACTTGAGCATCTCGAATATGCTGCCGGGCTGCCACCCTACCTGCGGGGACCGTACAGCACGATGTACGTCATGCAACCGTGGACAATCAGACAATATGCGGGCTTTTCTACCGCGGAGGAGTCGAACGCCTTCTATCGTCGCAACCTTGCTGCCGGACAGAAGGGTCTCTCGGTCGCGTTCGATCTCGCCACGCATCGCGGATACGACTCCGACCATGAGCGCGTGACAGGAGATGTCGGCAAGGCGGGTGTTGCTATCGATTCGATCCTCGACATGAAGATCCTCTTCGATCAGATTCCATTGGATCGGATGTCCGTATCGATGACCATGAACGGCGCGGTACTCCCCATCATGGCCTTCTATATTGTTACGGCCGAGGAGCAAGGAGTTCCTCTTGAGAAACTGAGCGGAACGATTCAGAACGACATTCTCAAAGAATTCATGGTGCGGAACACCTATATCTACCCGCCTGCGCAATCTATGCGCATCGTGGGCGATATCTTCCGCTACTGCGCGCTCAAAATGCCGAGGTTTAATTGCATCAGCGTGAGTGGTTATCACATGCAAGAGGCCGGAGCCACTGCGGATCTGGAATTGGCGTACACGCTGGCAGACGGCCTCGAGTACCTGCGTACCGGAGTCAAGGCCGGTCTTAGTGTAGACGACTTCGCGCCGCGCATTTCATTCTTCTGGGGCATCGGCATGAATCATTTCATGGAGATTGCCAAGCTCCGCGCCGCACGCGTACTGTGGGCAAAAATTGTGAAGCGCTTCGAACCAAAGAATCCAAAATCCTTGGTTCTACGCGCACACAGCCAGACTTCCGGATGGAGTCTGGCGGCCCAGGATCCCTACAACAATGTGGTCCGCACCTGCGTCGAAGCACTCGCCGCGGCTTTGGGGCACACGCAGTCGCTGCATACCAATGCACTCGATGAGGCACTTGCTCTTCCTACAGAGTTTTCCGCGCGGATTGCCCGGAATACGCAACTCTATCTACAGCACGAAACCGGAATCACGCGTGTGATCGACCCATGGGCCGGTTCGTATTATGTGGAACGTTTAACGCATGAGTTGATGCATGCAGCATGGGATCTTATCGAAGAGGTCGAAGAGCTGGGAGGAATGACCAAGGCGATTGAAGCCGGTATTCCCAAGATGCGGATTGAGGAAGCAGCAGCACGCAGGCAGGCAAACATCGACTCTGGCAAAGATGTGATCGTGGGAGTCAATATGCACCGTGCGTCAGAAGAACCGCAGATCCCGGTTCTCGACATTGATGATGCTGCGGTGCGTGCTGCCCAGGTCGCACGGTTAGAACAACTGAGGCTTGAACGCGAACCAGAAGCGGTCGGGGCGGCGCTGCAACTCCTCAATGAGTGCGCGGTTTCTGGGAACGGCAACCTGCTCGAATGCGCTGTAAATGCTGCCCGTGCCCGAGCAACGCTCGGGGAAATTACTTCGGCTCTTGAAAAAGTCTGGGGGCGCTACGAGGCTGTTACGCGGTCGATTGCGGGGGTCTATTCCGCCGCCTCTGCTAATGCGCTGGAGTTTCAAAAGGCACGCGATATGGTCATCGAGTTCGAACGGGAAGAGGGACGAAGGCCACGCATCCTTGTAGCCAAGATGGGGCAGGATGGACACGATCGCGGTGCCAAAGTGATTGCGACGGCATTGGCCGACATTGGCTTTGACGTGGATATCGGTCCCCTTTTCCAGACTCCTCGAGAGGTAGCTCGCTTTGCCGTGGATAGCGATGTCCATGTCGTTGGTGTGTCCTCGCTGGCTGCTGGTCACAAGACACTGGTGCCGGCGTTGATCGAGGAACTTCGGACGTTGGGCCACGAAGAGATCGCCGTTGTGGTGGGCGGTGTGATTCCGCCGCAGGACTATGAATTTCTCTATCACTCTGGCGTCGCGGGAATATACGGTCCGGGCACAGTCATTCCAGTGGCCGCACAGCACATGCTTCAACTTCTTAGCGGGTGCCGCGTTGGGGGCGACTGATTGGCCAACGCAAACGACAGCGCGCTTCAGATCAAGCCAGGTTGCGCCATTCCCCTACCTCCAACTCGTTCGATGCATGTCTCAAAACGCGAGCGGAGGGTTTCCTCAGCGACTTACGTCGAAGGTATTCTCAGAGGCGATCGCTCCGTGCTGGCCCGCGCCATCACGCTGACTGAAAGCTCGCGTGCCACTGACCGGCAGATCGCCGATGAGATTCTCGAGGGATGCTTGTCTGCGAGCGGAAACTCGATTCGCGTAGGAGTTACCGGAATTCCCGGCGCAGGCAAGAGCAGCCTGATCGAAGCTCTCGGAAAGCATTTGATTACTGAACGCGGCGAGAAAATCGCCGTGCTTGCGATTGACCCCAGCAGCCAACTCAGCGGAGGAAGCATTCTGGGCGACAAGACGCGGATGACCTTTCTTGCGGCTAGCGAGATGGCGTTTATTCGCCCCTCCCCATCGCGCGGCGCTCATGGAGGTGTGGCGCAGAACACGCGCGATGCAATCTTGTTGTGTGAGGCGGCCGGCTTCCGAAACATTCTGGTTGAAACGGTGGGCGTTGGCCAGGCGGAAGCTGCCGTTGGCGGCATGGTCGACTTTTTGATGCTGGTCACGCTCGCGGGAGCAGGAGATGAACTGCAGGGCATCAAACGCGGGCTGATGGAGTTGGCTGATGTAGTCGTAGTCAACAAAGCCGATGGTGACAATATCAAATCCGCCGAAACAGCGCGCACTGAAGCAGCAAGCGCATTGCATTTACTGCCCGCTTCGCCCTCCGGCTGGACGTCGCGCGCGATGTGCTGCTCGGCGCATAGTGGACGAGCTGTGGCTGATTTGTGGTCATGCATCCTCGAGCACGACGCCATCACAAAAGCTTCAGGCTGGTTTTACCGCACGCGGCAAGATCAGGCGCGTCGCTCGATGCACGACAGCATTGAGATTGGATTGATGCAGATGTTTCGCTCCAATCCAGCCGTTCAGCAGAGCATGCTTGAGCTTGAACAGAGGGTGCTTGCCGGAAGCATAAATGCCTCCTCTGCGGTTCGCGAACTGCTTGCGCTTTTCGCATCTAAATAGAGCGGCAGCTAACGATCTTCACTTTTGTGAGTGTGCGGCGGCTTCATGTGCGCGCAATGCAGTCAATCGACAAGTCACGCGCGCAGCTGTTGGTTCTCCGCCGTTTGCATCCTTTGCCAAAGGAAGGAATACATGGCAATTACGCAATAAGCGCAAAGCGGAACCGTGTAAGCCAGCGAGATGCGATGCGTAGATTGCGAAATCCACCCCATTACCGGCGTTAGAACAGCTCCTCCCACAATGGACATCACGATGAGGGAGCCGCCGATCTTGGTATTCTTGCCCAGCCCCTCAATGCCCAAAGCAAATATCGTTGGGAACATTACAGACATAAAGAAACTTGTAAGGAAGATGGCCCAAAGCCCGACCCATCCAGGAAAGAGCACACCGATGGCGACCAGGGCGATGTTGATCACACTATAGAGGGCCATCAAGCGATGAGGACGTACGTAGCGCATGATGACTGACGATCCAAATCGGCCTACTCCGAAAGCGCCCAATGTACCCGTAAGCAAATAGCCAGCCATTTTCTCGTGCTGATGCGTCGAGTCCTGGACATACTGGATGAAGTAGCTCCACGTGCCCACTTGCGCCCCGACATACATAAATTGGGCGACGATGGCGAACAGAAATGTGGGATAGCCGAGCAGATCTCGAAATCTTCCCTGGCTTTCTCCTTCTGCCTGGTGTTCGCCTGCAACGACGGGAAAGCGCGTAAGAGCGATGAGAATGGCCCAGACTATCGCGACAATGCCCAGCACCATGTAGGGTGCGACAACCCGCATGGTCTCTGTGCGCAGATAGGCCGTATAGGTGCTCGCAGCCTGCATTGCGGCCACCTGCGATCCGCTGAGTTCGATTCCTGAGAATATGTACACGGTGCCGACCAGCGCCCCGGTAATTGAGCCGAGCGGATTGAATGCCTGGGCGAAATTGAGTCGCCGTGCCGCGGATGAAGGATCGCCTATCTGAGCGACGAACGGATTGGAGGCTGTCTCAAGAAATGCCAGTCCGCTTGCGATTACAAACAGTGCTGCAAGGAAATAGGAATAGCGTCCGATGATTGCGGCCGGCCAGAAGAGAAGATCTCCGATTCCGAACAGTAGCAGTCCGATAATGAACCCCGACTTATATCCAAAGCGACGCATGAGAAGCGCAGCCGGCGTGGCCAGGAGAAAGTAGCCCATAAAGTACGCGGACTGCACCAGTCCTGCTTGGAAGCGCGACAGGGCAAACGACTTCATGAACTGCCGGATCAAAACGTCGTTTAGATTCGCCGGAACGCCCCAAAGAAAGAACAGCGCTGTCACCAGCACGAACGGAATGAGAACACCGTGCGGAATCAATCGCGGATGGGCCTGCCCGGTCTGCGGTAGCTTATTCTCGGGGGAACTAACGGACATCGGAAATACCCTTCTGCGCAAAGTCCCACACGAACTCGCGAATCTCGAATGGCAGCTAAAGGCGCATCGATCAATATGAAACATCAACTCTGCCATGGCGACGGCATAGACGGCAAGAGCATATAGGTCTTTGACGTGGCGAGTTGAGATTTCAAAGGCGGGTATGGGACGCGTTGTCTTCTTTAGACTTGTGCAGTCGATAGGGAATGCTGATGGTGCGGCTTGCTCGAGCGAAGACTTCCTGCGAATCGGCAGCTGCTTATGCAGCGGTCGCTCTAGAGGGCGGAATAATTTACAGAGCTTACATGGCTCTTATTCTGGCATACCTGGCTATATCGGGGGCCAGCGAAATAGCCATGCTTCCAATCGCCACCACGCCTGCTGCGAGCAAGAACCATTTGAAATTCTTCATCTCTTTTCCCTTCTACCCTGGCAAGTGGTCACGATCTTATGCAACCCTCAATTTGCGCTTGGATGCAGAACATTTCCACGCGGGATGTCTCGTTCTCGTTGCGATTTGTCCGCGAGATTTTCCCCTCGGACAAGAGCAGTTAGAAATCCCAGCGGACGCCGACCTGCGCCGCGAACGGAGTGCCGACAGTCGTTCCCGGGCCGAAGAAATCTCCTAATGCTCCGCCCGCAACACGCAGCTGGCTGGGACTGGCGATTGGATCGACGGCCGTGCAGTCGGCGTTCGCACAAACGTGCGTGATGTTGCCGGCTTGGGCCTCGGCGGCCGGGACCGGGAGAGCGGCAATGTTCGTTACGTAGTTGGCGCCGGGATTATTCCGGTTGAA
The DNA here is from genome assembly GCF_039994875.1 of Telmatobacter sp. DSM 110680. Lineage (GTDB taxonomy): Bacteria > Acidobacteriota > Terriglobia > Terriglobales > Acidobacteriaceae > Telmatobacter. The sequence goes on from NZ_CP121196.1 coordinate 490,666, forward strand.
CAGGTTAAAGAATTCAACGAAGGGCGCAATTGTCTGATGATCGCCGATTTTGATCGGCCTCCCTACGCGCAGGTCAGACTGTATATAGGGTGTCCCGCGAAACTGGTCCAGCGAAGTCGGAATGCCGTTGATCTGGATGCGTCCTGCGTTGTCCGAAGTAGTGATGGTGAAAGGCCGCGCGCTCTCCAGTTGAGTAAGCGTGCTGATAGCGATTCCCTTGGGCGCATGCCAAGTTCCGGCCAGGACCACGCGGTGGCGAACGTCTTCACCTGATGGTCCGTAGTCGCCCGGACCGAAAGCGTCGAGCGGATTGCATACGCCGTTGACGTAGTCGAATAATTCGCCGAGTACGCATCCCCACGTCTGGGCTTTGGCAAATGTGTAGTTCGCCACAAAGTTCAATCGCTTGGCGACGCTTCCCTGGAGGTGAAACATGAGCGCGTTATAACTGGATCGATTGTCGGAGTGAAAGACGTTAACATCTGGAACCACGTCGGCTTGCGCGGCGCTGGTCGACGGCAGCAACGGAGTACTGAGATTTGTGCCGCCGGTATAACTATAGGCACGATAACCGTGGTTCCCTTGTTCGTGCGTATAATCCGCGCTCAGCGACCAACCCTCTCGGAAGGAATGCTCCAATCCTCCAGTGATGTGAATTGCGTAGGGGGTCTTGTAGCTGGGCGCAATCAGATTGCCGCTCCCGCCCGAGGATGATCCGGGAACGCACCCCGCATTCTCAGGGCCACCCGAATTTGTAACCGGATCGACGCAGGGACCGGGAAGAGTGTGGACGGCCTGAAATGCTGTGGCCCACCCACCTTGAGCCAGATCGTCCGCGTAGATGCCGATACCGGCGCGCAATACCGTCCTGCCGTTCACGCCAGGAGAAAAGGCGAAGCCAAACCGGGGGGCAAGCTGCTTGCGATCATCGCGGGGAATGTTGGTCACCAGAGGAATCTCGAGAGCTTGCAATGTTATGTAAGCGGGATTGGCGCTCTGGCTTCGATTCGAAGCTTCAAACAGGCCGAATGTAGCACCGTAGCGGAGGCCGTAATTGATTGTCAGACTTTTCGTGACGCGCCATGAGTCTTCGGCATACAGGGCCAACCGCTGCACATTCTGCGAAAAACCGCCTCCCAGATTCGAGATAGACGCACCCGCCTGCATATCGGTCGCAAATTGGTTAAGATTCGCGGCGTTGGCAATGTAATAGCTCGGGTCTTGCGGAAATTGATAGAGCGTTTCGTTGTTGGAGGGAAATGCTCCGCTGAGCACAGGCTCGTGGATGAAGTTGATCCCGAACCGAATTCCGTGCCCGCTCCGTGCATTGGTCACGTCATAACGCAGCTGATATTTTTCCTGGCTCCGCTGCGAAGGGAAATAAGTGATCGGAGTCTCGAATTGATTGTCTCCAAACGTTTCGAAACCCGATACGGTGAGCGAAGTGGAACTGAATGGAAACGCCAGCGCAAATCCAAGATCTGAGTTGCGATGCTGCGTCAGTCGCAGACCACTGCCACCAGCGATGAATCTGCCGAGCCAGGTCGAGTTGAAGATAAAGTCGTTACTGATAGTCGCATTGAGGTAATTGTTGTGTGTCAGCAGACCAGTAGAGGGAAGCGTCCCTTGCTGAACGAGGTTATTGTGGGTCGTATACGTGTCGAGAGAACTCCTTAGAAACCACGACGATCTGGGGTTTTGCGTCCAATCCAACCGCACCGATCCAAAGCTATCGCGAAACGGTATCGGCACATTGGCCGGTACAGAAATCGAAGCGACGCCAGGAATCAAGCCGTCAGAGGCCAGTGCGGCAAGTGCATCGAACTCCGCCATGTTGGCCGGACTGTAGGCAATACTGGCGTCTTCGTGAACCTGTTCAAAAGCTGCGAATGCCCATAGCTTCTGGCGCCGCAGGGGACCGCCGAGCGTGCCGACGTAGTTCTGGCGCGAGAATGGCTGCTTCGGATCAGGCGTCGGATTCTCAATCGGAAAGCGTGCGTTAAGAGCTGCAGCGCGCTCGAAGAAGGCGGCGTCTCCATGCCAGTTGTCGGTACCGCGTTTCGTTGTGATCACAACAGAGGCAGCGGTGGTGCCGCCAGTATCCGCATCTTCCTGCGCGGTGCTTACCGCAAATTCTTGAATGGAATCTGGCGAGAAATTCTGCAAGAAACCACCAATATAGTCATCGGAGTTGTCGGCGCCGTCGACGGATAGCTCATTGTTCAAGCCGGAACTCCCGCCGGCAGAAACTGCAGTGATGCGCGCCTTAGTCGGATCCGACGGCTCAACGGGCTCGGTGCCGGGAGCAAGGTAAGCGATGTTGGCAAAGCTTCGGTCAGAGAGTGGCAGCATTTCAAGATCGCCCGAGGTAATTACGCTCTTGTGGATCTGGCTCGCAAGATCGATCGGCTGCGTAGCAATGGAAGAGCTTGCTGCCCGCACGTTGATCTTTTCCCGGACCACAGAGGGCTGCATGGTAACGGCAATATCGCGACTGCTGCTCACCTCGATCGAGACATTAGCCACTGCGTTGTCAAATCCCGTAGCTTCAACGACTACCCGGTATTTTCCAGGAGCGAGATCCTCCACTCTGAAAAGCCCCCGGTCATCGCTCAACACACTTCGTGTCGATGCACCATCGATTGCGTGGAGTTCGATTCTCGCCGACGGAATTCGCGCATCGGTTGCGTCCAGTACCGTTCCGCGCAGCGATCCTTCAACCTTCTGGCCCAGCAAAGTACCGGCCCAGAGCATCACCAAGAAAAGCGCAGCGAAGTTTTTAGTTGGTTTGGACATCCTGAAGCTGAAAAGCCCGGCTCTTCCTCTTTTCTTGGATTTTCGCATAGTCCAAACGCATCGTTCGACGAACTTGAAGACATTCCCCCAACACACTGCATTATCTTCCTCCTGCGTGGCTACTTAATTCCTTTACAATCCCAATCAATTGCATCTGTTTGCTTCCCCTGCAGTTCAACTAAAAATATGTACTCATCGGAGCCCTTCCATGTCCGCTGGCCGCCGCCACCTTGCCGCGTCTCTTTGCATCCTCTTTGCGATTCCGTTAGCAGCCCAACAATATTCAGCAGAGATGTTGTCCGGTCTTGAATGGCGCGACGTCGGCCCTATGCGCGGCGGCCGCACCTATGCCGTATCGGGGAATGTGTCGCAGCCCGACACCTTCTATATGGGTTCGGTGGGCGGTGGCGTATGGAAGACCGAGAACTCCGGCCGCACCTGGTTTCCCATTGCGGATGATCCCGTTACCGGAATTCCAATTGGCTCCATTGGCGCTATCGCCGTCGCCCCGTCTGATCCCAACATTATTTATGTCGGCACCGGCGAGCCGGATATCCGCAGCCAGCACTCTTACGGGATCGGCATGTTTAAGTCTACCGACGCCGGGAAGACATGGCACTCAATCGGTCTTGCTGAGACCCGCCAGATCGGAAAAATTGTCGTCGATCCAGCCGATCCTAACAATGTGTATGTAGCCGCCCTCGGTCATGTTTACAAAGCCAATCCGGAGCGCGGCGTGTATCGCTCAACAGATGGTGGAGCGCATTGGAAAAAGATTCTCGCCAGCGAGAAGGACCCCGACAGCGTTGGTGCAATCGACCTTGCACTTGATCCGCAAAACCCCAAGATCATCTACGCCTCGCTGTGGGCCACACGCCGTCCGCCGTGGTCTGTTTATGCTCCATCCAACATGCCCGGCGGGGGTCTCTATAAGTCCATTGATGGCGGCGATACTTGGCATGAGCTAACAGGCGGACTTCCGAATGACGATTTCGTGGGCAAGATCGGCATCGCCATTGCCCCGAGCAACTCCAAGCGGCTTTACGCGGTCGTCGATGATCTTGGCACTGCGATCGCTCGTGGCTTTCGTGCAGTTCCCGGTGCGGAGAAGACTCCAACACCAAAACCTACCGGAGGAATCTACCTCTCTGATGATGCCGGAGCCTCTTGGAGACTGGTCAACAACGAGCAGCGGCTCTGGGGCCGCGGCTGGTATTTCGGCCAGATTACCGTCGACCCCCGAAATCCTGATCGCGCGTACGACATCAACACAGCGACCTATATGACGCTCGATGCCGGGAAGACGTGGGTCCCGGTAAAAGGCGCTCCCGGCGGCGACGACTATCACCAGCTTTGGATCAATCCGAAGGACGGAAACCGCATGGTGCTCTCCAGCGATCAAGGTACGGTTGTATCAGTCGATGGCGCGGAGACATGGAGCACCTGGTACAACCAGCCCACCGCGCAGGTCTATCATCTGGCTGCCGACAACCGTTTCCCCTACTGGCTCTATGGTGCGCAGCAGGACTCCGGCGGAGTTGGCGTCAGCACCTGGTCGCGCATGTCCACGCTCAGCTTTCGCAATTGGGAGCCAACTTGTGAGGCGGGCGAAAGCAGCACCGTCGTCCCCGATCCCGATAACGGCAACTTTCTATATGGCAATGGAGACCACCGCTGCAACCAGGGCCTGAATCTTCCAGCGCCCGCAGGAGGAGAACTGCCCGCCGCCGATCCCAGCGATCCCGAGCGTAGAACCTGGACATTGCCGCAGGTATTTTCGCCCGCCGACAAAGCGCTCTACTACGCAGACCAATTCGTCTTCCGTACACGCGATCGCGGCAAGACGTGGGCAAAGATCAGCCCCGACCTTACCCGTCTCCATCCCGACGTCCCCAAGACGCTCGACCCGGTCACTGCGAAAGATATCGATCAGCAGATGACCGACCGCTTCGGAGTTGTGTATACCATCAGCCCTTCGCCGCTCGATGCGAAAACTATCTGGGTCGGCACGGACGATGGTCTGATCCACGTCTCAACTGACGACGGAGCGAACTGGAAAGACGTAACGCCTCCACCGATGAGCGCGTGGAGCAAAGTCTCGCAAATCGAAGCAAGCCATTTCGACGTGGGGACTGCGTTTGCGTCTGTCGATCGCCATCGGCTCGCCGATGATCGGCCCTACATTTATCGCACGCATGACGGGGGAAAGACCTGGAAAAACATCGTCGAAGGAATTCCTGAAGGCGCGTTTGTAAACTCCATCAAGGAAGACACCAAGCAAAAAGACTTGCTCTATGCCGCGACTGAACTGCGCGTCTATGTTTCGTTCAATGATGGTGACCACTGGCAGCCGTTGCAACTCAACATGCCGGTCACCTCGGTCCGCGACATCGATGTGCACGGCGACGACCTTGCAGTAGCAACCTTCGGCCGTGGATTCTGGGTGCTCGATCAGATGAGCGCACTGCGCCAGATTGCAAGCCGCGGTACGGAAATCGAAGCGTCCCCTGCCTTTCTATTCACGCCCGGCGAGTCGCTCGCGATTCACCAGGGTAGCCAGAACGGCACGCCTTTGCCGCATGAAGAACCGCAGGAGAAGAATCCTCCTGCAGGCGTCGTGGCGTATTACTGGTTAAAGTCCGCGCCGAGCGGCCCCCTCAAACTTGAACTTGTAGATGCCACTGGGAAAGTGGCGGCATGCGTGGCCAGCGACACCCCGGTGAAGCCGGTCGACACTGAGGCGATCAACGTACAGGCTTACTGGCTGGAACCTGTGCCTCCTCCATCCTCCACGCCTGGCATGCATCGTGCCGTTCTCAATGTGATATCTCCCCGCGGCTTCGGTGGACGCCAGATTTCTCTTCCGCCAAAGGATGCGTGTCATCCGGCAGGCGCACCGGCACCGAAACCGGCCGCCCAGCCCTCGCGTCCTTCCCGCACAATCGCAGGCCTGCAGCCCGGCGATTACACCGTTCGACTGACGGTAGGCGGCCAGACGTTGTCCCAACCCGTGACCGTGAAGCCCGATCCTCGACAACTCCCTAAAGGTGCTGACGCCTCGCCTGACGATGACGACGATCGATAGGGTGCTCTTCGAAGAGCCGACTATGACTGAGACGCTCGCATCCTAAAGGAGTCAGAATAAGCCGCGCTGTAATGTTCAGGGGTAAAAACAGAGAAGAGAACCATTGAACTGTCGAGCCGCCTGGGGTCTCGGTGTCTGATTGCTGTTCTTTTCTCAGAGGCATATATGCAAGACAAAACCCGAGAAATGGCGAATTCCGCTATAATCCGATCTGAGTCCGGAGAGATGGCCGAGTGGCTGAAGGCGGCGGTTTGCTAAACCGTTATAGGGTCAAAAGCTCTATCGGGGGTTCGAATCCCCCTCTCTCCGCCAGCAACCTGAGTTATCTAGAATCAATAACTTAAACCTCTTAAGTCTCCGGCCTTCGGGCCAATTCTGCACAGATTTTTCCCCGATCCTCTCCGCGTCGCTAACTTCCCTTTGAAGGTGCCCTTTCTCTGGTGGAGCAAAGTGCTGTGGAACTTCAAATCTATCCATCAGGCCCCCTCAACGATAAGGGCGCTGACGGCGGACGCTCAATTCGTTGGCTCGGGATGGCGTTCGACGCGGCTACGAAAACGACGGGTATACTGGCTCGTAATCTTGAACCTTCAGCAAAGCCCCGGATGAATCGATCATCGAGCAAGTCATCCTCTCCTTCATACTTTTAACGGTTGTCCAAAGTTACGGAGTGTCATTTTGTCACTTGCTCACTGCCGATGAATTTGAGCGGAGGAAGTTTATGCCAGTGCGGGATACATTGAGCAGCCTTTTCGTGGGAGCGTTGATCGCGTCTTCAGCGTGTGTCCACCTTTCAGCGCAAGCAAATTCTGCTTTGCCGAATACGACTCCGGCCGCATCGAGTCCCCTCGAGAGCACATCAGGGTACAATCTGCCGCCGAAAAACATCCTCGATGTGATGCGAGCGCCCTCTCCGCCCTACCCACTGGTGAGCCCGACAGAGGACACGATTCTACTGTTGTCTCTGCAGGATTATCCCTCGATTTCACGAGTTGCGACGCCCTTCCTGCGACTCGCGGGCGTGCGCGTGGAGCCGAGGAATCACAGCAAGCACGACACCCCGGGCGGTTATGGGATCACTCCATGCGCCGACAGCTACGATTTGGTGCAAATCGCCGACCATAGGCAAACACATGTGGAGCTACCGGTGGGGGCATGCCCGGGCATCCCGGTATGGGCCGCCGACGGAAAACGATTCGCGTTCGTGAATCTAGCGCTGGACTCGGTTGAACTCTGGATCGGCGATGGAAAGACAGGCGAAGTCCATCAGGTATCTGGCGTCCGCCTGAACCCGATGTTCAACGACGCGATGCAATGGATGCCTGATCAGAAGAGGCTTTTGGTGAAGCTGGTGCCCGAGGGAATGGGCGCACCGCCGCCGGAGCCCGTCGTGCCGATTGGCCCGAGCATCCAGGAGACGGGAGGCGAGAAAGGCCAGAGCAGCACTTACGAAAACCGCGACACGCTCGGCAACAAACATGACGAAGATCTCTTCGATTACTATGCGGCTTCGCAACTCGCCATAGTCGATACAGCCACCGGAACGATTACCCCGGTGGGCAAGCCGGGGAATTATGAATCGCTCAGTCCCGCGCCGGATGGACAGCATCTCCTGGTAACTGCGATCCACAAGCCCTACTCGTACGTCACCACGTACGATCGGTTCCCGAAGGAAGTTGAAGTGTGGAACGTATCCGAGCCCTCACACATTTCTGTTAAGACCATCGCATCTCTTCCGCTGGCAGATCGCGTTCCTATTCAGGGCGTTCCGCTGGGTCCGCGGGAGTTCTCCTGGCGTGCGACGGAGCCCGCGACGCTGGTGTGGGCCGAGGCGCTCGATGGCGGCGACTGGAATGTCAAGGTTCCTGCTCGCGACAAGATCATGTTGCAGAAAGCGCCATTTGACTCGCCAGCTCAAGAAATCACGCGCACCGAGCAACGTTATGAAGGCTTTAATTGGAGTGATCTGGCCAGCGTTGCTCTTCTGAACGAATACGACGAGAACCGCCATTGGCGGCGGTCCTTCATCATCGACGTCGATGATCAAAAGGGAAAACCTCACCTGCTCTGGGATCTTTCCACGGACGAGCACTATGCAAATCCCGGCTATCCAGTGGAACACCAGCTCGCGAATGGATTCTCGGTGGTTCGGCAGGACGGAGATCGGATCTATCTGTCGGGAACCGGCTCCTCGCCCGATGGGGACCGGCCGTTTCTTGATCGTCTGGATCTCAAAACCCTGAAATCCGAGCGCCTGTTTCGCAGCGAAAAAACATCCTACGAGCGATTTCTCTCATTTACCGGACCGAACCCGGAAATTTTCCTCACCTGGCACCAATCGCCGGTCGACGCACCGAATGCGTTTGAACGAACACTTGGCGAACCGCTTAAAGGTCCTGCAGGCGAAGCCGCCTTCGCATCCACGAGCGTTGCGATCACCCACATTCCAGACGCGACACCCGAAGTGCGCGCTATCAAAAAGAGACTCGTCAAGTACAAGCGCGCCGACGGGCTGGATCTGTCGTTCACGCTCTACACTCCTCCCGGATATCAGGAAGGCACGCGTGTCCCGACGATTCTTTACGCATATCCGCTGGACTATGCCGACCCTTCAAAGGCTGGTCAGGTTGTAGGTTCGCAAGAGACATTCACGCGACTGTACGAATACAGGCTGCTGCTTCTTGGTGGCTACGCGATCATCGACAATGCTTCGTTTCCCATCGTCGGCGATCCGAAGAAAGCTTACGACACGTATCTGGAACAGCTCGTCGCAGATGCAAAGGCCGCGGTGGACGAGGCGGTGAGGCTTGGCGTCGCCGACCCCGATCGGATCGGGGTGACGGGGCACAGCCACGGCGCCTTGATGACCGTAAACTTGGTAGCGCACTCCAATTTGTTCCGTGCCGGAGCCGCTACCAGCGGCTCCTATAACAAGACGCTCACGCCCTTCGGTTTTCAGAACGAGCGCCGATCGGTTTGGGAAGCACCGGATGTTTATATGAAGGTTTCGCCGTTTTTCTCCGCAGACAAATTGAAGATCCCGCTGCTGATCATCCACGGTGGAGAAGACGCGAATCCCGGGACGACTCCGCTGCAATCGCAAAAGCTTTACGAGGCGATTCGCGGCAATGGCGGTACCGCCCGCTTGGTGATTCTCCCGCACGAGCCGCACTGGTATAGCGCAATGGAGTCGAATGAACAGCTGATTTACGAGATGCTGCGCTGGTTCGACAAATACGTAAAGAACGCGCCCCCGCGATAGTAGACCGAAGGCCGACGCCTTCACTCGCACATTACATCCTCGGAGAGACTCGATGCTGCAATTGAATCCGCTCAGAAAAGTGTATGACGTCTGCATCATCGGATCAGGCGCGGGTGGTGGGACCGCTGCGAAGGTGCTGACTGAAGGCGGGCTGAATGTCGTGATGTTGGAGGCCGGACCGCGGCTCAACCCGGATAAAGATTTCAAAGAGCATGTATGGCCATTCCAGCTTCCCCATCGCGGCGTCGGAGTCGGAGGCAAGCAGAGTGGCATCGGCAACGAATTCATGGCGCCCAACGGATTTTGGGAGATCGATGGCGAGCCATACACGACAGCACCCGGCTCATCGTTTCGTTGGTTCCGATCACGCATCGAGGGAGGCCGAACAAATCACTGGGGGCGCATCGCACTCCGGTTTGGCCCCGCTGATTTTCGTGCCCACTCCACCGATGGGAACGGGGACGACTGGCCCATCACATACGAGGAACTTGCGCCCTACTATGACAAGGTGGAATCCTACATCGGCGTGTTCGGCTCCAAGGAGAATGTCCCCAATGCACCAGACGGCGTGTTCATGCCTCCACCCAAGCCGCGATGCACTGAGACCCTTGTAAAGAGGGCCTGCGACAAGCTGAATATCACCTGCATACCGTCGCGCCTCGCCATTCTGACCAAGCCGCTGAATGATCGCGATCCATGTCACTACTGCGCGCAGTGCGGTCGCGGCTGCAGAACCGCTTCGAACTTCAGTTCGAGCCAGGTCATGATTCCTCCCGCAGTGGCAACCGGCCGTCTGACGATGATTGCTAACGCCATGGCCCGCGAAATCGTGATGGGCGCCAACGGTAAAGTCGAAGCCGTCTCCTACATCGACAAGTCCACGAAGAGCGAACAGCGGGTCTATGCCAAGTCTGTCGTAGTCGCAGCGAGTGCCTGCGAGTCCGCGCGCCTGCTATTGAATTCCCGCTCGCAGAGCTTCCCAGCCGGGCTTGCGAATTCCTCAGGTGTCATCGGCCGTTACCTCACCGATTCAGTCGGCAGCGATCTGACAGGTTACTTTCCGCAACTTGAAAGAATGCCGGCGCATAACCACGACGGTGTTGGCGGCATGCACATGTACATGCCATGGTGGCGTTTCGGGAAGAAGAACGAATTTCTCCGTGGATACCACATCGAGTTTGGAGGCGGCCGCGACATGCCAGGCGTCGGCGGCTTCGATTATGTTTGCGAAGAAGAGGAAGGCTACGGCGTCAGCCTGAAACAGAAATGCCGCAGTTCGTACGGAACCTTCATTGGATTCAGCGGGCGTGGCGAAATGATTCCCAACGAGAAGTCCTTCTGCGAACTAGACCCCGAGGTGAAGGACAAGTGGGGCATTCCCGTATTGCGCTTTCACTGGCATTGGGGCGAAAACGAAACCAAAATGGCGGCGGATATGCAGCAGACGTTCCGCTCTATCATCGAGGCCGCAGGTGGAACCGTAATTGGTGGTACCCGGCGGCATCCCCAGAAGAGTAGCGCCGGTGCGAGCAATGCACTCGAACAGCAGCCCTCTGGGCGCATCTCCGAAGGCGGCGCTATCATCCACGAACTCGGCACCGTTCGTATGGGCAGCGACCCAAAGACCTCAGCGCTGAACAAGAATTGCCAGGCTCACGACGCCAAGAATCTCTTTGTGGCCGATGCTGCTCCGTTCGTCACGAATCCCGATAAGAACCCCACATTAACCATCATGGCCCTGTCGTGGAAGACATCTGAGTATTTGCTCGACCAAGCCAAAAGAGGAGAGCTATAGCCATGGCCGCGGATACCCTGACTCGTCGAGCAATCTTGAGATCTCTTACCATCGGGGCCGTTGCAGGTTCCGTTCTCCGCGTCATTCCGCTCGAAGCTGCTGAATACGCACACAACACGATTGAGTCGGAGAAAACAGTCGCCCAAACTGGAGCCTACATTCCGAAGTTTTTTGACGCACAACAATACAAGACCCTGCAGTCGCTCTGCGAGACCATCCTTCCCGCAGACGCAGACTCCGGCGGCGCAATAGAAGCCGGCACTCCGGAATTCATCGACCTGCTTACCAGCGAGAATGAGGAATATCAAGCCAAATTAGCGGGCGGCTTGAAGTGGCTTGACTCTACATGCACGACGCGCTTTAGCGGAGCCTTCCTGGATTGCACATCCGAGCAGCAAAAGGAGATCCTCGACCTCATCGCCTATCGCAAAAGTGCGGAGCAGGACGAGAGTCTCAGTCAGCCGGTCGAATTTTTCTCCTTTTTGCGTAAGTTCACCGCAGACGGATTCTTCACCAGCAAGATCGGGATCAAGTACCTCGGATACAAGGGGAACACGTACCTCACTGCGTTCCCTGGATGCCCACCCGTGCCGGATCATGAGTCCATGAAGTCTGAAACTACAATCAGAAATTAAAGCTCACCTGCAAATCGATGCTCCGATTCGATGCCGGCGAGGAGAAGAATCCTCCTGCCAGTGCATTGGACTTTCCAAAAAGCGGCGAATCAAGAACGCTCACCGGTGGTGCGAGGTTCACGTTGTTGAAGACGTTCCGCGTCATGGCTGCGAAATTCAGTGAATAGCGGCGCGCGGCTGCCTGGTCAAAACGCGGCGGCCCGTTACTGCCGCTAAGACCGCCCGGACCGAGACCACCTCCTGGAGGGCCTCCGCCACCAGGGCCACCTCCCGGCGGAGGACCACCGCCACCAGGACCGCCGAACGCGCGGTTCGAGCCTGAATTCTCAACCTTGGGTCCGATGCCAAACGACTTGCTTACACGCATGTTCATGCTGAACTGACCGGGACCGGTTCCATAGTTATATGGAATGCGCGCAGCGTTCGATGCCGGGTTCAGATCGAATGCGCCATAATTCGTCTGCACTACATCCGTACTGGCGGATGTCGCGAACGCCGGCCGATCGTTGAACTGGTTATCGCCATTTACATCCTGCCCGATTGTGATGTTGAAAGGCGTTCCGGAATTCGTAACAAGCATGGGACTGAATGACACCCCATATGGGCCCTGAAGATTTCCGCCAAGCAGGAAGCGGCTCCGCACGTCGAAGTTTGCCCTTCCGTAATCGGCTTTTGGATCAAACTGGTTCGAAGGAAAGTAAGACGCGCCCGACGTGTCGGCATTGGCAAAGTTCAGCATGTAGAAACCGAACAGGGACACACGCTTTGCCTTTACGTTGTAATTCATGGTCACTTGATTCTGGTTGTACACTCCGCCCGATTCGAACTGGTAGATGTTTTCGTTGATGCCATTAGGACGTGTACCCGTTCCCGTAGCGGCGTCATAAGTTTCGGGCAAGAAGGCGTTCACGTTGTCACTCAAATACTGGTGAACTCCACGCGAATTGACATAAGTGACGGAAGTGGTCGCGATCTTTCCGAACTGATGTTCGATCCCGACGGCCGCCTGCATGTTCAGCGAGGCTCTCATGTTCGGCGCTACCTGGTAGATGGTTGGTGCCACCGAGCTAAGCGATGAGAGCGTGCTGACTGACGGTGCATTCCCGTAGAACGAGGGATTTTTGACCACGAACTGCTGCTGATTAATGCCGTTTTGGCGAATGGCGTCGAGCACGTAAGACGCTCCGAAGCGATCGTAAAACCATCCATATCCTGCACGGATCACGGTCTTCGCAGGAGTACCCTTGCCGCCCGCGGGAGCCCAGGCCACTGATATGCGAGGCGCCCAGTCGTTGTGATCGCTGATCCCGTTTTGCGCCTCGTAGCGCAAGCCGTAGCTCAGCGTGAGATTCGGTCGAACCTTGAAATCATCCTGGTAAAACACTCCGGCGTCGAACAGCGCCACACTGGAATTTGCCTTGCCCGCCGTTACGTCATACTCCGAAGGCGTCTTCGCTGCATACGCTGCTAGTGATGAATAAATATAGTTGCCGTTGAACCCCGACGTGGAGAAGTTGGCGTCACGAGACAGGCGTAAGCGCGCTCCGAACTCGATGGCATGAGCGCCTTTCGCCTCCGTGGTGTCATTCTCCAATTCAAACCGGTCCTGGTTGTCGCGCACCACGCCGGCATTGTTGCCACCGCCGGTAAACGCTCCTTGTACAGAAACGGTAGGGTCGAGATTCTGCGCGATCTGGCTATCGTGCGCGCGGATGTACTGAAACCTCGTCTCGTTCACAGCGTTCGCGCTCAGGACCTGCGTGTCGCTGATCTGCAGACTATTTTCGTAATTCGCAACATTGTAAGCCTGGCTCTGAAGTGCGAACTGCGATACGCCGCTATTGGTTTGCACTTGACGATCGAGCATGTATCGCACCGTGAGCGTGTTCTTGTCTCCGAGTTGAAGATCGAAGCGCGGGCTGACGTCCAGTCGCGACTGCGGATTGGCAACCGCAGCGGAATAGTTGTAGACGTTTGAATTCGCATCAAGAAGGTCTGCGTTGATGATCGAGTTCGACGCATTGTCCCGTCGAAATACGCTGCCGAACCACGATGCCTTCTTGCCCAGAGAGCCGCCGATGCTACCGTTCATGAACGTCGTGTAGTAGGAAGGCTCCGAGCTCACAAACGGATTCAGCGAGTTGAACGCCGAGTCATTGCCCATCACCATGAGATTTCCGTGCACCTTGTCCGTTCCCGGCTTGGTGAGGATTTCAATGCGCCCATACCCCAGTTTGTCGTAGTGTGCGGAAAAGGGATTCTGATTGATGCGGATCTCGCGAATCGACGACTTCGGCGGAAGCTGGCCGCCAGTGAAGCCATCAATGAATATCTGCGCCCCGTTCGGCCCGGCTGCCGGACCAGCGAGCGCCGAAAGTTCATTCTGCATTTCATCAGGATCGTCAGAGAGTGCGTCCAGGTCCTTGCCCTTAATTACGATGGAACTCGCATTATTGTCGGCGCTGGTGCTCACTCCAGCGGCATCGCCCGTCACCTCAACCTGTTGCTGCTCCACCGGCAATTGCAGGGTGACATTCTGCTGCAGGATTTTGCCGGGCAACACGTCAATCTCGTCAAGCGTCGTTTGTGCAAACCCTTTGGCTTCGATCACCAGCGAATACTTTCCGGGTTGAAGGTTGGTGAAGCTGAAGCTTCCATCGCGTCCGCTGACCGTCGAGGCAGACGCGCCTCCTTCACTGGTCAGTGAAAGCCGCGCGGCGGGAATCACTGCGCCGGTAGGATCCGCAACGGTCCCGTGAATTTCGCTGGTCGATCCCTCCGCAACTGCCGGCGTGTATACGGCAAAAGCAAAGAGCATTACGGCCAGACTCATCAGGGCCATCACAGTACGCTTGATCATTGGAATTCACCTCAGAATGAACTGATCTAAGGAGAACGCAAAGCAAGTTTGCATGCTGTCACGATGAGTAAAGGAATGTAACGATTTGTAACGGCCTCGTGACCATTTGTTACATTTCTCCTGAGTTTTGCGGCCAGCCAGAGCGTAGCCTATTGGTATTCGGAGAGTTGCGTGGAAGATGTACTTCTGATCGACGATGACGTTGAACTCTGCTCGATGCTGACGGAGTACCTTGCCAGGCACGGGTTTCGGATTCGATCGGTTAACCGCGGAGACACTGGCTTCGCGGTCGCGCAGCAACGTCCATGGGCAATGATTCTTCTCGACGTGATGCTGCCCGGCATCGACGGGTTTGAGGTTCTGCGGCGAATCCGCTCTGAATCGAATGTGAGCGTTCTGCTCCTCACTGCACGGGGCGAAGATGTCGATCGCATCGTCGGGCTTGAGATTGGTGCAGATGATTATTTGCCCAAGCCTTTCAATCCGCGCGAACTTCTGGCACGCATGCGCGCCGTACTTCGCAGGCAGGATCGTACTTCTGCGCCGCCGGCGGCTCATCTTCGCGTTCAGGACCTGGAGTTGGACGTTGCCGCACGCAAAGCCGTAAAAGCCGGCAGAAAGCTTGACCTGACCGATGTCGAGTTTGGCTTGTTGGAGGCCCTCATGCGGGTTCCCGGCACGGTGGTTAGTCGCGACGAATTATCGCAGGCAGTGCTTGGTCGTGAATTCGACCCGTTCGACCGCAGCCTTGATATGCACGTCAGCAGGCTTCGGAGAAAACTAAGCTTCGACGGAGAAAACGAAGATCGGGTCAAGACAATTCGCGGTGTCGGCTATCAACTGGTTGTCGATCGCGATTTCAATGGCCAAGGAGATTCCTAAGCATGCGCGGCCTTTTCTTCAAAATCTTTATCATCTTCTGGATCGCCCAAAGCCTCATCTTCGTGATCTCCACGGCATTCATTCTGGCCCACCGTTTTCCTCGCCCTAATTTCCTGCTCGATCCGGCACTCAGTAATTTGAACGCAAACGCTGTTGAAGGCACGAAGAGATTTGAGTCGGGAGGTTGCGCAACATTTAATGCATATGCGCATCAGCGCAATGAGACTCTAGCGTTGGCAGATGCGAGTGGGAAAGTTTTGTGCGGGCAAGCGCTGCCAATTTCTGCGGATCTCACTGATTCGGCCGGCACCATCCACGCGCGAAGAGCTGGGAATGTCACTGTCTGGAGCGCGCCCGCCATCTCCTCCAGCGGTGCAAACTACCTTTTTATCGTTGTCGTTCCTGTTCACCGCGAGCAGCACGCCTGGTGGGAAGATCTGTACCACTTCGCATCGCCTCAATTGCCCGTAGCCATCGCAATTGGGGGACTCACTACCTTTGTACTGGTGCTGATCTTCACTCGCCCAGTTGTTCGATTGCGCGAGGCCGCTCTTCAACTGGCGCAGGGCAACTTGAGCGCCCGCGTCCGCGAACCCGGTAAGCGAAGCCGGATTTTCAAAGGGGATGAATTCGACGCTCTTGTGGACGGGTTTAATCACATGGCGGAAAGGCTCGAGTCTCTCGTAAACGCTCAGAAGCTGCTGCTTCGCGATGTTTCGCATGAATTGCGATCTCCGCTGGCGAGGCTAAGCGTCGCCCTCGAACTTTCCCGCGAAGACGCAGATTCCACCATGAATACGCATCTCAACCGGATCGAACGCGAGACGGAACGTCTCAATCAGTTGATCGGACAGCTTCTGACTCTCTCCTCAATGGAGGCGGCAGAAGGCCTAGACAAAATCGAGCGCGTCTCGATGAAGATGTTACTCGAAGAGATGACGCCGGATGCGACCTATGAAGCGCAGCAGAGAGATGCCTCGGTCGCGCTTGATGCACTGTGCGATTTTGTCGTCGAGGGCAGGCGCGAGTTGCTGTATCGAGCCATCGAGAATGTAGTTCGCAATGCGGTGCGCTATACACAGCCTGGAACGCAAGTCGAGATCCGGCTGAGCCGGGATAATGAACGCCACATGGTGGTCATTGAGGTCAGCGATCGAGGTCCCGGCATTCCCGAATCGGAGGTCGCGTCGATCTTTCGCCCCTTCTACAGGGTCGATGCAGCTCGCAGCGCGCAGACAGGCGGATTTGGTGTCGGCCTGGCAATCGCAGAGAGAGCCATCAAACTTCACAATGGCCAGATTCGAGCGTCGAATCGCGCCGGCGGCGGCACAACCATCCAGATCTCTCTTCCTCTCTCCGCGTGATCAGATACCCATTCAGTACGTCACGAAACTTTGCGGTCGAATTTTCGCCGCCAACCATCTGAAAGCGAACTCATTCCTCTGAGGTGCAGGAAATGAACACGGCAACAAACTCTAACGTCGAAGCAAAATTGCAAGGACCATCCAAAAGCGCGGCTCGCCTGAAATGGGCTCGACAATGGCACCTCTACCTTGGGACGCTGTTTGCGCCTTCAATTCTTTTCTTCGCTTTTACTGGGTCTCTTCAGTTGTTCGGTCTGCATGAGAGCCATCCAGGCGATTCCTATCAAGCCCCGGCATGGGTGCAAAGACTGGCCTCTATTCACAAGGACCAGGTGATAAGGAAACAACATGGGCCCCCACCGGATCCTGCAAAGCAGCAAAGCAGACCGCCGCAGTCGGATGAAGCGCAGCGGACGTCGCAACCTGTACATTCGCAACCGGGAGGTGGTCGCCAGAATGAGGAAAGTGGTCCAAGCAAGCTCACTCTCGCTCTGAAGTGGTTCTTCCTGGCAGTGGCAGCGGGTTTGATCTTCTCGACGCTTCTCGGCATTTATATGGCGTTTAAGTTCAACCGGAGTCGCGCGCTGGTCTGGGGTATGCTGTTTCTCGGTACAGCGATACCGTTAGCGCTCGTTCTCATGATGGTCTAGGAGAGGACGATCGATGAACCTTGCTTTCCTCGACAAGGCAGTCATTGAGATTTTTGTTGATGGTGGAGTGACTACCCCAGGCACAGGTTTGGAATTAGAGACGACGCAGGCGCGATTGACCGTCTTGAGATCTTCCCAACGAAGTCGATATGGGAGATTTCTGGATCGAGCGAAAAATGAGAGCCCGTTCGCCTGAATCTCGATGATCACAATGGGGCAATGGCCTCATTGAGTCATTGACGTTGATTAATGTTCCTGGCAAGTGGCCGTAAGCCCCCTGCCGAAGAAAGGGATTTCCGCTTGCGACACGCGGTGATTCCCTCATTTCGGAGCAAGGTCACCGAACCAATACGCAGCCGTCACGCCACCATCCATGAGGAAATCGCTGCCAGTGATGAAGGCTCCTTCAGGGCCCATGAGGAGTGAACCAACTGTTCCAACCTCGTCCGGTGTGCCGGCTCGTCGAGCCGCAGACACTTCGATCATGCGTCGATAGCCCGGCCCGCGCGGTCCTTTCAGCTCGTCATTTGCCAGCGGCGTAATGATGATGCCGGGGCTGATCGTATTAACTCGCGCACCGCGCTTTCCCCAACGGACCGCCTCTGCCATCACGCGCAGGGAGTTTCCGCGCTTTGAAATCTGGTAAGCGTGCAATGAGTCCTTGATCTGATCCAGCTGAAGCATGGGGAGGCTGAGTAGCTCCTCCACAGGTGTGGTAGCTAGCAGCGCGTTTTGTTCTGTCGAGAGCGGCCCAAGACGATGCCCGGACTGAGACGCAATTACAACACCAGAACCTCCGCGAGCGATGACGTTGCCAAACTCTTCCAGCACGAGTGCGGTCCCGTAGAGATCGACCTTGAGGATCGTCTGCGGAGAGGCCTGAGAAGGCGAAACACCCGCAGCATGGATGACACCTGAGACTTCGCCGAGCTTGGTTGCCGCCTCAACAAGAGCATGGACCGAGGCGCGCGAGGAAACATCGACTGTGGCCGTGCTGACGTCGAAGCCCGCATCGAAAAGAACCTTCGCTGCCGCCTCGGCGTTCTCCTGTCGGATATCCGCTAAGAGAACGTGTTTGCCCGCAGCAACGCGCCGCACGATTGCCTGTCCGATCGAACCTGCTCCGATGACTACGATTACATCTGTCATTCCAATCCTCACTGAACTTGGTGTTTTGAATGCTTTGCATGAAAATCATTTATTGCCTTGATGTTGAGAACCTGATACCGAACAGATTTGACCACAGAATTCTCATCCCCCCCGGGCTGCTGATTCAGATGAATACTCACGCCGCACTTCGAAGGGTAGGAGGTGATCAACGGTTTCATGAGGCCCTCTATCGATTTCGCCGGAGTGTCACCCGGCTTTGCACTCGGCACCAGCCCAAAGGGCAACCATGCCTTGCTTGACTCTGGACGGCATTGCGATGGGTTCGACAAAGGCGCTCCGGTTGCGTCGCTGAACCACAAGCTATCGCCCTTGTTGATTTCAGCGGGAGTCCAGGTTTGCTTCGTGATGAGGTCGCGCAAGATCGACACGGTCGGCTGCTGGCCTGATGGCAGGAACGGAAGTTGCCCGGGAGGGAGGATATGCACGACTGAAAATCCCACCACTTTGCCGTCGATCAACGTGAATGCATATGACTCCATCTCAGTTTCTGCGACGAGATAGTACATATCTGGATAATCGGAAGCCAGATCGATGTAGAGCGGTGCGGTTGAGCTCAATGCTGTCTTCACCTCGTTGTCACTCATGCCGAGCGCTATTTTCGCGAGCTTTACCGTCTGCGCCAACGCTGGCTGAGCAAGTACGATCAGAACCGCGATTAGGAGTTGTAAATGGAACTTCTTCACTACGATTACCTTTCTTCCATTTGCGTGCTGCGCCTAATGAGGGTCCCTGACAAGGCATGCAGATCGTCCCTTACGCGCTGCGGCTCGTCTTCCGGCGGTTGGTTTCGCATGTCGCGCACGCCGTCTAATCCATCTTCGGGGTCCGGATCGAGGGCAGCGAACAGAGCATCGAGATCTTCCTGTGCCGGACCTTTGGTTGCAACCAGCTCAAATGTCTTCCGCAGTGCGTGATCGGAGGTCAGACTGCTCACCAGAACTTCCGCAATCTGGCGCCGCGCAATGACTCCATCGCTGGAGTTGCCGGCCTGGCGTAGATCACCCTGTAGGAAGACGAGTTGATGCTCATCGGCTTTGTTGTAGTCGAACCATCCCGGACGTACGATCGTGTAAGGACATCCGCTCGCCCGTACCAGCCTTTCAGCCCGTCTCTTCCAATCATGAGATTCGGTGGAACGGTTGTAAGAGCCGGTCCGATTCGTGACGCCGATTGCAGTCATCAGCGCGATGCGGACTCTCCGCGAACCGAGCGCTGCGAGGACGTTCCGGACCCCACCATAATCAACTGTCTCCGAACCGACCTTCCCGGCACCATCCGATCCGTGCGTGAACACGATGGCGTCAACGCCCTTGACCGCAACGTTGAGAGTATCGGGGCGAGTCAAGTCGCCTATCACCGCCTCCGCATTTGCCGGGAGACGGCGTGCTCTCTCTGCGCTGCGCACCAGGGCGCGAACCGAATGCCCCTGACGAAGCGCCTCTTCGACAACAAGGCTTCCAATGCTGCCTGTGGCGCCAATCACCAATACAGTTATGGATTGATTACTCATGACGTTGCTACCTCATCAATGGCGCGCAGCCCATTCAGCGCACGGGGATATCCGATAAACGGCACCAACTGCGTGACCACATCGATCATCCGAGCGCGGCCATTCCCCACATGAAGATTCGCGGAGACATGCCCTTTAACCTGCGCATCACATCCACCGAGCGAAACCAGCATGCTCAAGGTAAGCAGTTCGCGGGTAGGAATATCGATTCCGCCGCGCGAAACATGATCGCCAAAACAGTTCGCCGAGAGATAGCGCTGTATGTGCATCTGATCGTGCGCGGCGGAGGCGTAAAGCTTGTCGACTCGATCCGCTCCGATGATCTGCCCTTGAACCTCGCGGCCTTTCTCGAGACGAGTCTCGGGAGTCGTTGTGGCTTGGCCAGGAAGTGGCAGCTTTATGCCGCTTTCGCTAAGCACCTCGTTGGTGGCGTGAAGAAAGTCGTATACCTTGGCCATTCCCACATAAGGCACAGCCTGGTAGACAATCTCCTTTACCTCAACGGGAGTGACGCCGACGATGAGCGCAGCACCAAGCATCACGCGATACTCTCGCAAAGCCTGACACGCGATCATCGACGCCAACTGCACCATCAGGCGGAGCCGTGGTTCCAGGCCACCATGTTGCAGCACTTCATCGAATGCGAAGTTGTCGAAGATCTCAATGAGCTCAGGGTCGGTCACGGCGAGCTGTGAAGTGTGACCGGGGAACAGTTCCTCGTGGTTCTTTCGCGCTCGTTCGCTGATTGCCATCGCGATTCTCCTAATCCATCGAGAGTCCCCCGCCCACGCCTGGGCCGGGGAGCTTACTTTTAAGAGCGACGTCCACTAGCGGCCTACACGACTCGCGAGTTGCGCCGGGTAACGGGCTCCCTGCACCTCAATGCCGGAAACTGCACTTTCAATCTCAGCAAGATCGCCAGCGGCCAACTCAACCGCAGCCGCGCCGAGGTTCTCCTGCAGTCGATGCAGCTTCGTAGTTCCAGGGATGGGTACGATCCATGGCTTCTGCGCGAGCAGCCAAGCGAGAGCAATCTGTGCGTTGGTTACGCCTTTTTGTGCAGCGATCTTGCTGAGCACATCTACGAGCGCCTGGTTGGCCTTGCGGTTCTCTTCATCGAAACGCGGCACTACGTTGCGGAAGTCAGTTTTATCAAACGTGGTGTTTGCGTTGATGGCTCCGGTCAGGAACCCCTTGCCGAGGGGGCTGAAGGGGACAAAGCCTATTCCCAGTTCTTCGAGCGTGGGTAGTATCTCCTTCTCCGGCTCGCGCCACCAGAGCGAATATTCGCTTTGCAGGGCTGTGACAGGTTGCACCGCATGGGCACGACGAATGCTTTCGGCACCTGCCTCGGACATGCCAAAGTGCTTCACTTTGCCTTGCGCGATGAGATCCCTCACGGTGCCGGCGACTTCTTCGACAGGAACATTTGGATCAACGCGATGCTGATACAGCAGATCGATCACGTCGGTGCGCAGGCGCTTCAGTGCAGCGTCCGTGACCTCGCGAATGCGCTCAGGGCGGCTATCCATGCCCATGGACGGCTTGCCCTCAACAAAACCGAACTTCGTGGCTATGACAACCTTGTCCCGGAAAGGAGCAAGCGCCTCGCCCAGGAGTTCTTCGTTCAGGTTCGGGCCATAGGCCTCGGCTGTATCGAAGAAAGTAACTCCGCCCTCATATGCGGTCCTGATCAGCTTGATGGCCGGTTCCTTCTCTGTTGCCGGACCATAGCCGTAGCTGAGACCCATACAACCCAATCCAAGGGCTGAAACTTCAAGACCGCTCTTTCCCAATCTGCGCTTCTGCATTGATTCTCCTTTGCAATCCTGTTTGTGATGATTCGTTCAGTCGCCTTCTTATGCGGGATTCGGCAGTAGCCCGGCGAGCATCGCTGCAATTACACCGCCGTCGATCAGAAGATCACTGCCCGTTACGAAGCCCGCATCGGGTCCAAGGAGGTACGAGGCGGCCACAGCAACCTCGTCCGGCGACGCCATCCGCTTGGCTGGCGAAGCGTCAATCATCGCGCGGTAGACGTCTCCAATCGGCGAGTTCAGCTCGTGCTGTGCGAGAGGCGTGGCGATGATACCCGGACTGATGGAGTTCACACGTGCGCCGCGTTTTCCCCAGCTGATTGCAGAGGCCTGAACACGCAGATGATTTGCGCGCTTCGAGACAATATACGCCACCATGGAATTCGGCACCGCCTCCGAACTCAAGAACGGTTTTGACAAGAGCTCATCTGCAGGCGCGAACGCCAATTCATGCTCCTGCTCAGCTGGAAGACCCGCCGACATATGCCCCGCCATGCTGGACACGATCAGCCCGGCGCCTCCTGGAGCGATTACGCGTTCGAACTCCTCGAAAACGACAGCGCTGCCATACAAGTCAACGGAGAGCACACGATCCGGCGGAGCCATGTTGGGTGAGACCCCCGCGGTATTGACGACGTTGACCACGCTTCCAAGCGCCGCTGCCGCATTTGCCAGGGCGCGCACGGATTCGCGCGATGAAACGTCGACCTTCAGCCTCGTCACTTTGTAGCTGGCTGACTCAAGCTCATTCGCGGCAGATGCCAACACCTTTTCATCGAAATCTGCCAGAAGAATGTGCTTGCCGAAACCCTGACGGCGAGCGATCGCCATTCCAATCCCACCAGCACCGATGATTACGACTACTTCCTGCTTCATGTATGTTTTTCCTCAATGGCGGGCGACCCGTCGGATCCGTCGCAAGAGATTTGCGGTTCCAATCCGCGCCATGCCTGGTACGATTCGTGCGCGTCTTTACCGACTTCTCGATACTACGAAGGATCGCGTTTCGAGCGGTATCACGATCCTGCGAACTTATTGCCTATTCCTCCGATTAGCCCATTTTTCTGTACACGCACTGTCAGCCCGGCGTTACGCTGAATATGGAGAAGCGAAATGCAGATCGAAGCGGCAAACAGAGCAGGAAAGCTCCATGAGGGAAATCCAAACCATTGCGTGGACGGGGACCATGTGATTGCCCTTCGGTCCGAGCTAGCACGCAAAATTGCCGCCCATATCCAAGCGGAAGGTGATCAGGTCACTCTGGTGCCGGGCTTAGTCCTGTTTCGTAGGACCGCCCTGACCAGCTGCTACTCAGCCACTTACGAGCCCTCGATCATCGTCTACGGGCAGGGCCAGAAGCACGTCAATATCGGCGGCGCAATGTATGTGTGTGACGAGTCCACGGTACAGCTCACCTCTATCGATATGCCGGTCATCAGCCAGGTGACGAAGGCGAGCCGTGAGAAGCCCATCCTGGCGCTGATCCTCAAGCTCGATATGCCCGCGGTTCGCGAGATCCTAAGCCAGGATGAATTTCTGTCAGCGGACGTCTGCGCCGGTACCCGCGGCATGGCCATCGCTAAATCAACGCCGGAGTTGCTCGGCTCTTGTATACGCCTCTTGGAATTGCTTGATACTCCGCGCGACATACCTTTCCTCGCTGGTCTGATGCAACGGGAGATCGTCTATCGCCTCTTGCGATCGTCTCTGGGCAAGCACCTGCGCGCCATCGCCACACTTGGGGAGCAGAGCAATCGCACAGCGAGAGCAGTCGTTTGGCTAAAGGAGAACTTTTCGAAGCCTCTGCGTGTGGAAGACCTCGCCGCCGTGGCCAAGATGAGCGTATCTACTTTTCACCAGCATTTCCGCACCCTGACCCAGATGAGTCCGCTGCAATACCAGAAGCGGATGCGCCTCCATATGGCGCGCGTGCGCATGATGACCGAGGGCATAGACGCAGCTAGCGCCGCCTTCGAAGTCGGCTATGAAAGTGCCAGCCAGTTCAACCGCGAGTACCGCAGACTCTTCGGCAAGCCGCCCATGCGAGACATCAAAGCGCGCCAACTGGTTGAAATCGAACAAAACAGAAGTTAGAGTAGCGACGCTAAGGGCCAAAGCACCAATCCAGCTAATTCAATCCCTTCTGCTCCGGCACTATTCCAGAGCCCTATGAACCGGCAGCATTGTCCGTGATTCTGAGTTCACGACTATTTGGAGGCTTCCAACGTCCCCAGAGAGCAGCGCGCATTACGCGGGGTATAGCCCACGCCTCCGTCTGCAGCCTGGATCGCTTTCCGTCCTGTCACATCTATGACGCCCGAACCGATGAGAGTGTTATTCGGTTGCAGGACGAGGGAAAGGGGCCCGGTGTTGTTCTGAAACTTCACGATCATCTGTCCGTTTTCCCTCACAATTTCGTACCCTTCTGAATTGAAAGACTCGCCGCATTCCAGAGTCGCGGAGTCATCGCGAAATTCTATCTTCAATCCACCCGGCACTTCGTACTTACCGTTCAATCTCAGCCCCGGCGCGCTGTTTGCGGATTTGCTGGCCTTGCTGCCAAGGACCTGCGTCAAAATCGTGGATGTCTTAATGCTTTCACTTCCCGCCGGCAATGTTCCAACCGTGCAACGCTCCGTCTTGGGAACCGTCGGAGCTCTATGAAATGTGGGAGTTGAACTGCTGGAGGTCGTCTGCTGGTCGACGGAAAATTGCCCTCCGTTCTGATGAAGCTGATCCGCGCTGTACTCGCGTTCCTCTCCCGGCTCGAGCTGACGCTGAGTCGTGGTTGTCGTGGTATGCGTGTCATAAGTAGTCGATCCCCCGCCTCCGCCGGCGGGAACCTCACCCGCAACATCGATCGTTCGCCCTTGGCCGGAAAGGCTTCCGTCTGCCTTGTAAGAGAGTATGAGCGGTGGGGATGTGATGGGTATGCTCACCGAGACCTGCATTCCTGAACGATCCACTGTGTACGTGCGGGGTTCTGGCATAAGTGTGCCGCAAACCACGTACACAAAGTCTTGCCTGAAATTGAGCCCGAAACCGTTTGCGGAGTAAACACCGGTAAGGCGTAGGCCAGTGGGTATCTTCCCAACGATGGCCTCCTGTATATCACCGCCCATCAGCTCGTTAAAGCCGACTTTCATGCCCTCGCCGAGGCACTCCGTCTCGCTTCGGCCTGACTCGACACAATGGCGTACGGCGACTGACCCCGGATCCTTGGCATAGTGCGCTTCGGCATTCGCCTCCTTGATGTCGTTCTCCACCTTTTGCGTCGCGGCACGTTTCTCGCGATCGACAGCAATCGCATACTGATCGTCACTGCCACCAACCGCGCGTGCGAAGGCGCTCTGCGTGCCATTCGTCAGAAAAGTGGTCCAAACCGGAATTCCTTCAAACCCGAATCGCGGGTCGTTGCGCTTGAAGATGTACGGGTTCGAACTCGGATCAAATCGCTGACCAGGAAAAGCCTTCTCCGCTTGCCGCACCAACTCGGCCTGCCCCTTGGCATAGTCGCTCAGAAGTTTTGTTTCATCCGCGGTCATTTCGCGAGGGCCGGCAAGGACTTTGATGATTTCGCTCAGCTGATACAGCGCACCGATCGCGCGTGTCACGTTTTCTTGCGGCTTGCCCACCAGCATCCCCTGCACCACGCCTAGCGGATTAGGAAATTCGCTGAGATACGCGGGGTTCAACGCTGGCATGGCCTTACAAGTGCTCAGATGGGCCCGGATCTCATTTGCCGGCTTAGCTGTCTGCGCCACAAGTTTTCCATTTTGCTCCAGCCTCACGAAGCAAGCCTCCTGCCCGGCCTGTCTCTGGCACCCGAGCACAGTCATGCTCGTGCCGCCGCCACACTCCCATCGTGAGTTGTTCAAAGCGCCGAGCGCCTGCGCCGATGACGGCGCACTCGCTGATGCCTGTAACGGCCCCGCCACTCCATTTGCCGCAGCTCCCTGCACCTTGCACATCTTCGTCATCTGGTAAACGACAGCTTCGCGCGTGTTGTAGCGCTCAGAGTCGGGCTCGTGCTGGTAGAAGCAGGCTTCAAACTTGGGCCCCTTCTCGCAGCGATGAACGACATAGACTCTGCCGTCGTTGCATAGGTAGGGAACATTGAACTGCAACCCGTCCGGCGCTTGCTGCGCGTGCGCGAGGGTGCCAATGCAAAGCAGAACAAAGACCGCAACTCTCGTGAGATTCACTATGTCCCCCGTCCTGAGCGAGATCCAAACGACGCCAATGCTCACCAACACCGCACCTCGTCAGCTCTTCTCTTTCCGCAGAGGCGGCATAAAGCTCCCCGGCGGCCCCGTGAGCGATCCGTCATCATGAATGTTGAATACAGTTACCGGGGCGGGGCTCCCCTTGCAGGTGAGAGTCAACTGCTTGTCGTTGCTATTGAAAGAACAGTCCTCGACATCGCCCATAAAGGTGAAACTCGCTTTACCGCCGGACCTGAGTTCGAGAATCACCGCACCATTGGCATCGGTGTAGGTTCCTTTGGGACCGGAATTGCATCCCGAATTCAGTAAGACTGCAAGCCCTGCCATCACGTTCATCAAGTCACGCAGACGCATCGAATTTTCCTTTCTTAAGCTGGGTAATTCTCCGTTGGTTACTGCTCCCGCCTGGCTAGTAGTGCTCCACCCCCGCCGAGTGTGGCGACACTCGTTTCGGTAGAAGGTGTGATCGTGATCCGTTTTAGATTGTTTTGGTCTTGCGCGAGAACGGACAGGCTTCCGTCCGGTGCCATATCCCACCAGCCCTCGTGCGAAGTTGGAGATATTGCCGTGTCTGCTTCCGCAACGGCTTTGCCGTCAACGAATATGCGCAACGCGTCTCGTCCGGACACGCCTTGGGCCCACACGATGTGTTTGCTGTCGGCGGTGAATTCCAACATCTTCATCCCTGAGTTGACGACGACCGGCGTGTACTTGCCGTCGATAAAGATTCCCGATGCATATTGGCCGGTATCGCTGGGAGGCGCTGAATCCGCAGCGATGTGCTGGCTGTCCGGACTGAACACGTAGTGAAAGCGCGGCATGCTTGGTGAGCCGAGATTGGTAGCGGCCTGCACGGCACCATCGATCACCAGCCGTTGTGCACCTCCTTGAAAGCCCGCGCGATAGGCGTAATGCCGCCCGTCGGGAGAGAAGCGAAGGTCGGTCCCACTCTGCGCACCATCCGGCAAAGGAGTTGTCTTGCCGTCTAGGTACAACGTTGCGCGACCGCCAGTGAGTCCGCAGATCCCTCCAGCCCGGCTGCCGATCGGAGCGACGATCAATGAGCCGTGCGTGTCCGTTACTGGTGGGGTTGGTTCTGGCAAACACGCCTCCGACTCCTCGTCGCCGATGATGGCGTATGGTTTGGCATTCGCAAATGCGGTATAGGTCACTTTGGATGAGTCGGACGTGAACAGAATGTGGTCGACGCTCTGGTACTCCTGCGCGCGTTTGCCGTCGACGATAAGGTATTGGCGATTCTGGGTTGTGGTGTATCGGGCGGCGTAGTGTTTGCCATCGGGGCTGAACACAATCCGATCGATCATTGCACCGCGTTGGTGAACTATTTCGCTTCCTGGCACCTTTTTCCCGTCTACGACAAGGAACTGGGTAGGGCTGGGATTGCGAATCCCGGCATCAACAACCGCAACCCACATGTTCCCGGCAGGCGCAACGGAAAGCTCGAAGTGATCGGCACGGATGAACGGCTTGCCGTCCAGCATGCCCTCCTCATATCCGGCCGGTCCGGGGTGACTGATGGTGGTGTACAGGTGCTGGCTGTCGGGGCTCCACCGCGGGGCGCTTCCCAGATAGGGCGCAACTTTACCGTCAACGACCAGGCCCCACTTATGCTCGTCGGCAGGGTCCGTGATGATAACTGCATAATGATTGCCGTCAGGGCTGAACGAAACATTCCTGATGCTGGCCTGATTCCCGCTGCTGGTCAGCCCGCTCGCGCTGGGTGGCGCGGCCTTGCCATCGAAAATAAAGTGCGTGAAGCTGCCACCTCTGGTTTGAGACGTCGCTACATCGCTGCTGATGTATACATGCCGGCTGTTCGAAGTGAAGCCGAGTCTGCAACTGGAGCCGTCGAACCTCGCTAGATGGGACTCGGAGGTGCGCAGGAACTCCTTGCCGTCGACCATGACCACCATTTCGGTGCCGGAGCGGCCGCAGTAGGCGTAACGTTTGCCGTCGGGACTGAAGGCGATCCCAGTTTCTACCGAAGAGTTGAAGCTGCCGCCGAGTATCTCGTCGAACTTGGGGCCCGGGACGCCGTCATAGTAGATGACAGCGCGGCTGCCGCTGCTTTCATAGGTCGCCACATGGACACCGTGCGGGCTGATGAAGGACTTGGCGCTGTTAGAGAGAGGAGCGAGTACTGTTTCCTCGACCTTGGTTCCCTGAGGGGGATGAATCGGGCCGGCCTGGTCGTGATCATCTTGCTGGCTAATGCGACCGGAATGCTGTTGGCCAGGTTGAGTGGGTTGCTGTCCGGATAGCGGCGCTTGCGGCTGCTTTTGATTGGTTTGTGCAAGCGCCTGGCAGGCTTTTTGGAGGCCCTGCTGGCACTGCTGCTGCAGAACGTTCTGCTTCATCTTCTGCCACACGCTCTGGGCTGAGGCTTCGCCCGCTGGCGCAAAGATGACGAGGCAGATTGCCAATGCAACGATTGACCGCAGGTTAGAACGCTTCCCATCAGACATACCTGTCTCCTGACAACAGCAATTGGTTGCGGCTATAAAGACTGAGAACCAAGGCGGAAAGAAATTGCGAACGTGAGAGATGTCTTCCAAAAATGGGGCTTGCCGGGGAGCGACTTCGACTTATCCTGTAGGTCACTGCCCCGAAATGTCCTAACGGAACTCTGAAGTTTTCTAAAGGAACCGCGGATCATGCCGACTTCCCCGGATACTCGCGTACCCGACACGCATCAGGACGTGTGGAAGTTTGCGGACTGTGAGTTCGACGACGTGCGTTACGAACTCCGAGTTTGCGGACGGCCAGTCGAGATGGAGCGGAAACCGCTCGATCTGCTTCGTTACCTGCTGTCGAGGTCGGGCGCGGTGGTCAAAAAAGAAAAACTCCTCGAGGAGGTATGGCCTGGCGTCCTTGTGGTGGACGCATCCCTCGCCACCGCGGTCTCGAAGCTGCGCAAAGCATTTGGCGATCAAGAGGTCATTCAGACCGTACCCCGCGTCGGATATCGCATCGCCGTTCCAGTGGTCAGGGTTTCTCGCCCAGACGCAACTGAGAATCTCGTGGAGTCGGATGCTGGCGAAACCGCCAACGAATCGTCCTTATCTATTGAGACGCAGAAGGACGACCGGCCGCGCCTGGGGAAACGGCTGCTTTGGGGAGGCGTTGCCGTCGCTCTGGTTGCTGCGTTTCTAATCGGCGGGGTGATAAGTCGAGTGCGAAAGACGGCGACCCCGCAGCCAGTCAGCCTTGCGATTCTTCCATTTCAAAACGACTCCGGCATGCAGTCCATGGATTATTTGCGCTCAGCACTTCCCGACGAGATCGCACATACGCTTACCGCGGCACGCTCGCTTGCGCTGCGTCCGCTGACAGCGTCCGCGCAGTTTTCAGGTCCCACGGTTGATTTCCGCAAGGTGGGTCATGTCCTCGACGTCAACCGGGTTGTAACAGGTCACTTTCGCATCTTGGGAGACCGGCTTCATATCACGATGGAAGCTGTGGATACAGATGCTGACCGGGTCGTCTGGCACGACAGCTTCGAAGTTCCTTCCACAAATCTGCTTGCTATGCAGGAGCAGATAGCTGCGATCTCGCGTGGAAGAATGGCCCGTGCGCTGGGCGTGCAGGAATTCATCACAGATGCGCCCCCTAAGGCGAGCAATGAAGAGGCGTACGAACTCTACCTGAAGAGCGTCGCTCTGGACTGGGATCCCAATCCGAACAAGGAGGGTATCGAACTTCTGCGCCGTGCGGTATTGCTGGATCCAAATTATGCGCCGGCTTGGGGATTGCTCACACTTCGCTATTACAGCGCTGCGCGCTTTGGGGGCGGAGGGCCGGAGATGTTGGCCTTTTCAGATGCGGCCGCAGAGAAGGAACTCGCGCTAAATCCCGACTCCCTCGACCCATTAGCTGAGATGACGATCCATCGTACCGAGCGCGGTGACCTGGTCAAGGCGCACCAGATGGCTCTCGAACTTGTACGGCGAAGACCGGACGATCCCAATCTCCATCACGTTCTGAGCTATGTGCTTCGCTATGGGGGCTCTTTGGAAGAGGCAGGACACGAATGCGAAATGGTCGTTTTGCTTGCTTCGAAGGTGATATGGGGTTCCTGCTCCACCACCTTCATGGAATTGGGCAACTACAAGCGAGCGATGTTTTTTCTCCGCAAAGACCTGGGCTCGGAATGGTCAAAGGCGCACGCTATTGAAGTGCTGCTGCGGGAAGGTAGAACAGAGGAAGCGATCCGCATTCCCGCACCCCAGATCGCGCACTGGGACAGCTACACGATGCTGCTCGCCTGTGCTCGTCACGCGTCGGAATCGGAGATAAAGGCCTTGGCTTCCAAAGTCGAAGTTGATGACGATCCAGAGGTGGACTACTTCTTTGCCGGTCACCTTGCTTACTGTGGCCAAACCAAAGCTGCCCTGCGAATGCTGAAAGTCGCCATCGATCACAACTACTGCTCGTATCCCGCGATGGATACAGATCCATTCTTCAAGGACTTGAGAGCAAACGCAGAATTCCAGAAACTGCGGCAGGCCGGTAAAGCTTGTCATGCCGACTTCATGAGTGATCGCGAAGTCAGCCACGTTGCACCGGATCAAGCTCGAATGAAGCATCCGTCGGTTGCCCCGGTTGAACAACACCGAACGCAATAGCGCCAAACAAAATTTCGATGTGAGCGGCTGCGCGATTCAACTCTTCCTTCCCCTTGACAATCGACTAGAAGGCATAGTATTCCTATCGACTATCGATATGAGAACGCATATGCCGCCCAAGCACGGTGATCTGGTTCAGGGCACGCTCGAGATGCTGGTGCTCAAAACACTCGCGTTGCAGCCAATGCATGGATTCGGAATCTCCGTGCGCATTGACCAGATGAGTAACGGAATCTTTCACGTAATTCCCGGTTCGCTCTTTCCTGCTTTGAACCGGTTGGAACGGGAAGGACGGATCAAGGGCGAGTGGCGATCAACAGAGAACAACCGGCGCGGACGTTACTACACGCTCACTGATCTTGGCCGAAAAGCTCTGAAAGAAGAAATCCGCGCATGGGAACGTCAGGTAGAAGCGGTTGCCCGGATACTCGAGGCTTGAGGAGGCGATGATGCTCTGGTGGAATCGACTGGTGGCTGGATTTACCGCGCTCGTTTCGAAGCGGCGCAAAAGAACTGAACTGGATGAGGAACTGCAAGCTTACCTCGAGACCGCGGCCGAAGCGAAGATGCGCGATGGCATGTCCGAGACCGAAGCATGGAAGCGCGCGCGTGCTGAAATGGGTAGCATCGAGAGTGTCAAAAGCAAGGTTAGTGTCGTTGGATGGGAGAGTTGGATCGAATCATCCTTGTGGGATATTCGCTATGGAATGCGGCAACTCTTTCGCAATCCAGGCTTCACGGCAGTCGCACTGTTGACGCTCGCGCTTGGTATCGGCGCCAATACCGCGGTCTTCACGCTGGTTTATGGCATCATTCTCAAGCAGCTCCCCGTTTCCTATCCGGAGCAGTTGTATCGAATCGGGGAAGGCGAATCCTATTGCTGCGAGTGGGGTGGATTACAGGGTTCATGGGGAACATTCGACTACCCGTTTTATAAGCACGTGCGTGATACAGACGATTCGTTCGCACAGCTTGCGGCATTCTCCGGTAATGATCCCACATTCAACACGCGGCGACCGGAATCAGCAACCGCCGCTCAAACCATCGACGGAGAATATGTTTCCGGAAACTACTTCTCTACGTTGGGAATAAGCGCCGCGCAGGGGCGACTGATCTCGGCATTTGACGACCGCGAGAATTCCGAGCCTGTCGCTGTGATGGGCTATCGAGCCTGGCAGAATCTGTATGGAGCTGATCCCTCGATCGTGGGATCAAAGCTGCTGATCAACGAACTGCCGGTGACAATCGTGGGTATCGCTCCGCCAGATTTTTTCGGTGCGCGACTGGCGCAGAGCCCTCCCGAAATGTGGATCCCGCTAGCCCAGCAGCCAGCGTTTGAGGGCAACGGCAAAAAGTCTCTCTTCTATTCATCCGGAGATGCATGGCTCTACGTCATCGGGCGACTCCAGCCCGGACGATCTCCGGTCGCGGTTCAGAAGAGACTTACAGGCGAATTGCAACAATGGCTGCGCACGGAAAGGGAGCTTGGCCAGGATGATCTCACTAAGCTTGCACAGCAGCACATTGAACTGACACATGGCGGAAACGGAGTGTCCCCGTTCCGCAGCAATTCGAAACAAGGACTTCTGCTGCTTTCGTCCGCGGCCATCCTTGTGCTCCTGATAGCCTGTGCAAACCTCGCCAATCTTCTACTGGTCAGAAGTTCCGCGCGAAGGCATCAGACCGCGCTCTGTCTCTCTTTGGGAGCTTCGCGAGGCCGACTGATGCGCGCTCTGCTTACCGAGAGCCTCCTGCTGTCCCTGCTCGGCGGAGCCATCGGTGTGCTGGTGGCCTTTGGTGTGGCTCGTGGCGTCCTGCTGATCGTGTTTCGTGGAGCAACTCTGGTTCCTGTGAGTGCCGCACCTTCTCTTCCGGTACTGTGTTTTGCCTTCTTGCTGTCGTTGTTGACATGTATTGCAGGCTCTCTCGTGCCGGCATGGATCGGCACACAGGCTGACCCGGTCCAGGGACTACACGGTGCTAACCGATCGCACGTCGGCCACAATTCGCGATCGCAGAAGGTACTGGTCGTGATACAGGCCGCGGTTTCCGTGGTGCTACTCGCGGTTGCCGGACTCGTGAGCGAAAGTTTGATGCACCTTGAGAAAGCCAATCTTGGGTTCCAGCCGCAAGGACGGCTCATTGCCTCGATCAGTTTCAAGGCGGCTGCATACACTCCCGATCGGTTGCCAGCTCTCTATCAGAGAATCCAGGATCGAATGGAGCAGATGCCCGGCGTAGTCAGCGCGAGCTTGTCGCTCAATGCACCGCAGAAGTTTTGCTGCGTCAATCTGAACATCGCCATTGCCGGACGCAACGAGAAGTGGATCAGCGACGAAGACACGATCTTCACCCGCGTGACTCCGCATTATTTTGAAACCATCGGAACGCCGATCGTGATGGGCCGCGCGTTCAACAGCAGTGACACGCAAGATTCGCCGCACGTTGCAGTTGTTGATGAGGCTTTTGTCCATCGCTTTTTCGCAGGCCAAGATCCCATCGGGCAGCACTTCGGCCTGAGTCTCGAGGGCCACAGCTCAGATTTCGAAATCATTGGCATAGCAAAAGACGCGAAGTATCGAAATCCGGCTTCTGCTCAAAATCCAATCTTCTTTCTGCCTTATTCGCAAACCACCTCTTATGCCGCGTCCGGTTATCAGCGCTTGGAATCAGGAACCTTGTATGCGCAGCTTATCGAGATGCGAGTGAATGGTAATCCCGCTGCATATCGAGACACCGTGCGCAAAGTACTGGCCGAGACTGACCCAAAGCTCGCTCCAATCAACATCGACACCTACGTTGACCAGGTCGCGGGCCAGTTCAACCAGGAGCGCCTGATTGCGCGGCTCACAAGTCTCTTCGGAATGCTGGCTCTGCTTCTGGCCTCCATTGGGCTGTACGGAGTAACAGCCTATAATGTCGCCCGCCGCACCGGCGAAATCGGAATCCGCATGGCGCTCGGCGCCGATCGCGCGGATGTGACGGGAATGGTGCTGAAAAGCGCGTTCCTGCAGACCGGACTAGGACTATGTCTCGGCGTCCCGCTCGCCGTACTCTGTAGCCGATTACTCCAGCACCAGCTCTACCAGGTGAGCAGGTTCGATCCACTGGTACTCGGTGGAGCGACGCTCGTGCTGGCATTGTGCGCCATTGTCGCCGCGGTCGTGCCAGCCCGCCGCGCCGCATCCGTGGACCCGAACAGCGCATTGAGAATCGAATAGAGGCGCTTAAGCTTCGGAATTGGTTTCAACAGAGCGAGTCAACGCCGTTTGAAACGGTTGAGTGTCCATCTGGCCTGCAGATAACCGTCGAGGTGCTTCTTGCGGAAGTAACGCAAGGCGTACGCTTGATCGCAATTCAATATTTTCTCCACTCCTGCTCACCCAGGCTTCACTTTTGTTACATTCACATCAATGCCGCTCGCTCTCCAACCCGCACGGCGCAAGATGCGCTTGCTGCCGCTCGTCGCCGCCACTTACTTCATGGTGTCGGGAGGACCATACGGCATTGAGGACATTCTCGGCGGCGCAGGATTTGCGCGCGCTATCGTGATCCTGCTGCTGCTGCCGATCCTCTGGTCGCTGCCCACAGCTCTCATGATCGGAGAACTCGCGAGCGCTCTCCCGGCTGAAGGTGGTTTTTACGTTTGGGTACGCCGTGCTCTTGGGTCGTTCTGGGGATTTCAGGAAGGCTGGCTCTCGCTTTCGGCCAGTGTCTTTGACATGGCCATCTATCCAGCGATCTTTGTTCTCTATCTTGGTAAATTCAACCCGGGGCTGACATCCGGCTGGCACGGTTATGCGTGGTCGCTGGCAGTGGTGGTCTTCTGTTGCTCGTGGAACCTTCGTGGCGCGCCCGCCGTCGGGGAAGGTTCGATTGGCTTATTCGCCCTCCTGCTCGCTCCATTTGCCGTCTTTCTCGCCCTTGGACTGTGGCGCGGATTTACGCTCCATCCCACCGTGCATTGGGGGCACAGTGGCTCTCAAGCCGCGCTTTCAACCGCTGTGCTTGTGGCGATGTGGAACTACATGGGCTGGGACAACGCTTCAACCGTTGCCCAGGAGGTAGAGAATCCGCAGCGAAATTATCCGCGGGCGATGATTTTCGCCGCCATTCTTGCAGCCGTAACCTACATCCTGCCGCTTCTGGCCATGGCATTGGCGGGCCTGTCGGTCGACAGTTTCTCAACCGGCGATTGGATGTCAGCGGCCAGAGCAATCGGAGGCCCGCTTCTCGGCCTGGCCGTTGTCGCCGGTGGCGCCATCTGCGGAATCGGAATGTTTAACGCCCTGATGATGAGCTATACGCGCCTGCCGATGGCCATGGCAGAAGACGGCATGCTTCCGCGCTTTGTGGCCAAACGCAACAGCCGCAACGTTCCCTGGGTGAGCGTTCTTCTCTGCGGACTGGCATGGGCCCTTGCGCTGAATCTCAAGTTTGAGCGGCTCATCTCGATCGATCTCATTCTCTACGGGTCAAGCTTGCTGCTGGAGTTTGTGGCTCTCGTTGTGCTGCGTGTTCGCGAACCGGAACTTGCTCGCCCCTTCAAAGCCGGTAATCTGGCGTTCGCCTTTTCACTGGGAATCGGCCCGGCTGCTCTCATCGGCTATGCGCTCTACGCATCCCGCGCGGAAGAGATATCTGTCGGGCACAGTACAGTCTCTTCACTCGTCCTGGCAGTCACGGTTGGATTGCTCGGCCCCATTGCGTACTGGCTTGCCGCCTCCCGCCTGGTGCGACGACGCCTTGCCGCTGCCTCCGCCACTGACTAAAAAGCAAAGGCCGCGCATCGGCGGCGCGGCCCTCAATTTCCATGTTCAGCAAAACCGGCTTACTTCGCAACCCTTTGCTTCATCGCGATCGGCTTGGGCTTTCCATCCTGGAACAGTTTCGTCGCCCTTACCACGCGATCGCGCGCATACGCCGCATCATGCCAGCCCTTGATCTCTACCCGCTTGCCTTCCAGATCCTTATATATCGAGAAAAAGTGCGTAATCTCTTTCAGCATGTGTGGGTAAATATCCGTGTAATTCCAGACATTTGTATAACGCGGATTGTTCTTTCCTACCGCCAATACCTTCTCATCCAATACGCCCTGGTCCATCATCTCCAGCAGACCGATTGGCCTCACTTCCTGGACGCACCCAGGAAAACTTGGTCCCGGCACCAGTACAAGCACATCCAGTGGATCGCCGTCATCGCTCAGGGTCGAGGGTATGAACCCATAGTCTCCGGGATAGTGAACGGGCGAGTGCAGGTTGCGGTCCAACTTGAAGACGTGCAATTCCTTGTCATATTCAAACTTGTTGGTTCCGTCTTTGGGGATCTCGATCACCGCTCGAAACACCTCGGGCGAACGATCGCCAATCGGCAGCTCCAAATAATTAATCATTCTTTTTTACTTCCTCTCGGGTTATGTCCGGTGCGCGGAAGAGTGCCGGACTCTCATTTTTAGATGCACATCGCCGGATGCGTCATAGAAAGTTGATTGCGCCTGCTCGGGAAAAGACCGCCGGTGATCTTTCGAAGTTCTCTCACACCAGGCTCACGGAGACCCTTACCAGCCATCCGCCTGAACTACTATAATCGCGGATAATGAAGGCGCATGTCTACGTTACGTTAAAGACATCGGTCCTCGATCCTCAGGGCCAAACCATCCACAACGCACTGCGCAAGATTGGATTCAACGAGGTTGCCGCCGTCCGGCAGGGCAAGTATTTTGCTTTATCACTTGCAGATGGCCTCGAGCCGCAGGCTGCCCGCACCCAGGTAGAGCGCATCGCCCGCGAAGTTCTGACCAACCCAGTGATCGAAGAGTTCACATACCGCATAGAGGAATAATCGCCCTCGGCGAAACACCTTGTCACTGAAGATCAGTCCCCCAGACTGTGACCACGTCTTTTCGGCTCTCTCGCATAAAATCAACCCATGTGCGGAATCGTCGGTTACGTCGGCCGTAAGAAGGTTGTCCCCGTCATCATCGAAGGCCTGCGCCGCCTCGAATATCGAGGCTACGACTCAGCCGGAATCGCTGTCGGAAGCCCCAACACCGCGCTGCTCGAAGTCTGCCGCGCTCCCGGCAAGCTAGGCAACCTGGAAGAAGTCCTGCGCGAGCATCCCCTCGATGGCACCTTCGGCATCGGCCACACCCGCTGGGCCACTCACGGACGACCGACCGAGGAGAATGCCCACCCGCATCGCGACTGCTCTGGCCGCATTGTCGTGGTTCACAACGGCATTGTTGAAAATTACCTCGATCTCAAACGCGAACTCACCGCACAAGGGCACAAGTTCGTAACTGAAACTGACACCGAAATTATCGCTCACCTCATCGAGCAGATTCAGAACGAAGCCGCAGCCGCCGGCACTCCCATCCTTCTTGAAGATGCCGTCCGCCGCGCCGTCAAACGTCTTACGGGAGCCTTCGCTCTCGGTATTCTCTCCTCTGCGGAACCGGACAAAATCATCGCTGCCCGTTCTGGACCTCCGGTCGTCATCGGGGTGGGTGAAGGCGAATACTTTGTAGCCTCCGACGTCCCTGGCATTCTGCACCACACCCGCAACATTTATTTCCTCGCCGACGGCGACATGGCTATCCTTACTCTCGACGGCGTCAAACTTACCGACTTTAACGGCAAGCCCATCGAGCGCGAACTGCAGCGCATCCAGTGGGATCCCATCCAGGCGGAAAAGGGCGGCTACAAGCACTTCATGCTCAAGGAAATCTGGGAGCAGCCGCGCGCCATTCGCGACACCACCCTCGGTCGCGTCTCCCTGGATTCCGGCAGCATCTTCCTCGGCGAAATGGATATCGAAGATGATGAACTCGCGGGCGCCTCCAGTATCAACATCGCCGCCTGCGGGACGAGCTGGCATTCCGCGCTTGCCGGCAAGTACATGATCGAACGTCTCGCGCGTATGCCCGTAGACGTGGACTACGCCAGCGAATACCGCTACCGCAATCCGATTCCCGATCGCAACGCCCTCGGCCTCCTCATCACCCAATCCGGTGAGACCGCCGACACTCTTGCCGCCCAGCGCGAGATGATTAGCCTTGGCTCGAAGACGGTCGCCATCTGCAACGTGGTCGGATCCATGGTTGCCCGCGAAGCTCACGGTGCGATCTACACACATGCCGGCCCCGAAATCGGCGTCGCCTCCACAAAAGCATTCACCGCGCAACTCACCGCCCTCTTCCTGCTCGCGGTGAAGCTAGGCCAGCTCCGCGGTCGACTCAACAAAGAACGCTCAGTTCAACTCATCGAAGAGCTGAGCCGTGTTCCGGCCAAGATCGAAGAAGTCCTAAAGTCCAGTTCCCCCCAGTGCGAGCACCTGGCCGCTAGCTTTTCCAACGCGCGGGACTTTCTTTACCTCGGCCGGGGAATCCATTTCCCGATCGCGCTCGAAGGCGCGCTCAAGCTCAAGGAAATCTCCTACATCCACGCCGAGGGCTATCCAGCGGGTGAAATGAAACACGGCCCCAACGCCCTCATCGACGAGACACTTCCCGTTGTAGTGCTAGCCACCCGCGATGAAGCTGATCCTGCATCAAAGCTTCGCTACGAGAAAACACTCTCCAACATCCAGGAAGTTACCGCGCGCTCGGGCCGCGTCATCGCCATCGCCACCGAAGGCGATACCACACTTGCCGGTCTCGTCGAACACGTAATCCTTGTTCCTCCTGTGTTCGAGCTACTTTCTCCACTGATTGAGATCGTCCCCCTGCAATTGCTTGCCTACTACATCGCCGTCCGCCGGGGCTGCGACGTGGACCAGCCCCGTAACCTCGCTAAGTCGGTCACTGTCGAATAAGCGACCGAGGCATGCTTCGTCTCGTGTGTGCGTGAACTTGAAGGCAATTTCGCCAACAAAACCGCCGGTCTTGGCGTTGAGACGGCGAGATCGTGGACGCCGGTAAACACCTCAAATTGATCAATATAAGATATTTTTGAACTTGTTCAGAAATATCTTGACTTGGTCATCGACTTGCGGCATTCTATTTTTGAACACGTTCAAAAGAGGGCAGATGACGATTTCCGTGAGTAAAGCCGAGGTCACCCGCACCCGAATCCTCGACGTGGCACTTGATATGTTTCGCCGCCAGGGATTCGAGTCAACCACGATGCGTGGCATTGCCGCTGAAGCGGGAGTCTCGCTCGGATCGGCATATTACTACTTTGAAGCGAAGGAAGATCTGGTGATGGCGTTTTATGAGCGCGCCATCGAGGCAATGATTCCGCGAATGGAAGATGCGCTGGCCGGTTCAGACAGCTTTGAAAAGCGGGTTGCAGCCATCATGGAGGTCAAGTTCGAGTACTTCCGGCCCAATCGCGCCTTCCTTGGGGCTCTATTTCGGCATGCCGCCGATCCGCAAAATCGTCTTTCACCATTCAGCGATGCTACTCGATCGATCCGTGAACGCGATCAGGCATACTTCGCACGCGCGATCTCCTCCAAATCCGGCAGCCTCAAGGTGTCGAACGATCTAGCGCCCCATCTGCCAAAGATGCTGTGGCTTTATCAGATGGGACTGATCCTTTACTGGATTTACGATCGCTCGCCGCAACAACAGCGAACGCAGAAGTTAGTCACTGCCAGCCTTTCCCTGATCGTGAGCGGTTTAAGCCTGGCGCGCATCGCTCTTCTCAAGCCATTGCGGACAAAGATCGTGGAGCTTATCGCCCTGGCAGAAGGCGAGTATGACCATGCTTGATCCCAAGCTCATTCGTCTCTCCATCGCATTGGTCTGGCTGTATCAGGGTCTCTGGTGCAAGGTGTGTGGAGGTTCTGCGGCGCATTTAGCTGTAATCTCCAATGTGCCCTTCTTCGGTCCTGAGACCGCCCGAATCGTTCTAATTGCGCTCGGCATCTGCGAGTCTTGCATAGCTGCCTGGGTTTTGTCAGGACGTTGCATGCGACAGGCCGCGGTTGTGCAAACAGTGTCGCTGATCACCATGAACGTCGGTGGGGTGATCTGGGCGTGGCGTCTTATTTCAGATCCCTTTGGAATGGTCTTCCAGAACTTCGCCTTTCTGCTCCTCATCTGGGTTTTAGCGGAGAAAAGCCATGCTCCAGCTCATGCCTGAGAGAGTTTCTACACCCTGGCGACGCGGACCCTTCCGTGCTCAGCGCAACGGCGTGATGTTTGGTCAGATGTATGAAGATCCAGGCATTGAGCTAGGTGCATTCAAATCGCAAAGCCGCGTCCTTTGTATAGCCAGTGCAGGGTGCACGGCTCGCGCACTGGCAGCCGCAGGGCACCATGTGACCGCCGTAGACATCAATCCACTACAACTTTCCTATGCGAGTTCGCGCGCAGCCGGTGCACCCCCGCAGAAAGGCAGAGCTGACGTGATGATGGCGCTCGGCCGCTGGCTCGCACGCATGGGCGGTTGGACACGCGCGAAGCTTAAAGATTTTCTCAACCTGTCGGATACAGCGCAACAACTTGCCTACTGGGACACCGAGCTCGAGACGGCAATTCTGCGTGCGCTTGTTGATACTTCGTTGGCTCCGCAATTTCTGCGGCTGTTCTATGCTGATCCATTCATTGACGCCGTACCGATAGATTTTGGGTTGTGCCTTCGCCAGCGCCTCCGGTCGGGGTGGGCTCATCATTCAAACCGCAGCAATCCTTACGCTTCTTGCCTGCTGTTGGGAACCCCGCTCGTCGAGCCCGGGGCTCCGTTATCTCCCATCCGTTTTATCTGTGCCGATGCGGCTGAATTCCTCGAAAGCTGTCCGAGTTCGCAATTCGACGCATTTACTTTGTCGAATATTGGAGATGGAGCTGACCCCTCTTATCTAGAAAGACTGCATTTGGCAATAACTCATGCCGCGGCTCCGGACGCGATTGTAGTTAGTCGCTCGTTCTCTGAGCCCAAAGCGAACACCATATGCAACCGCGCAGATGAGGACCGGTCACTACTGTGGGGTGTCGTCGAAGTAAAAAACATTTGAGAGAGGCGCTATGCTCCACCTGTTGAAACGTCATCCAATTCCGATTTCGGCGTTCTTTCGTCACTCTTTGGTGTTGACTTACGCGTTCTCACCGGAGGTTCTCGAACCATTGCTCCCCGCAGCGCTGGTGCTTGATACGTGGCGGGGCTTCGCCTTTCTCGCCATTGCCCTGGTGCAAACAGAGAATCTGCGTCCCAGTTTTCTTCCTGCCGCGGTGGGACGCAACTTCTTCCTCAGTGGATACCGCATCTTTACGCGTCTTGCCTCGGGCGCTCAGTCGAAGCGGGGCCTTATGATCCTGCGCAGTGACACCGACCGTGCGTGGATGGTCCGCTGCGGCAATCGGCTGACACACTACAACTATCACCTGTGCGAAGCGAACCTGGAAGAGAGGCGCGACGAGCTTCATTGGACAATTCACACGTCCCACGCCGAGGCCGACCTCGAGTTGCGGGTGTGCCTTGAATCCAAGCAAGCCTCACTGCCAGCCAATTCTCCATTCCGAACATATTCCGAAGCGCGTCGCTTCGCTGGTCCCCTGCCCTATACCTTCGATTACGAGGAAGAAACAAACTCGATCATCGGTATCTGTGCATCGCGACAAGACTGGAATCCGGAACCGGTCTCGGTGGACGTGCGTCGCAATACTTTTCTTGAACAGCAGCCGTTCCGCGAAGCCCAGCCGATCCTTGCGAATGTATTTCATGTCCAGAATGTTCCCTATCAATGGCAGCGCGGCAGGAGGCTCTCATGAAGAGCGTCCGCGCACGAACCTCCTACCAAGGAGTCATTCAGATTGTGCAGTTCAATCTGCGATCCTTCATTATCGCCATCCTTGGGATCGGTACAGTACTGGTCGGATCTTCATTTCTTTCCGGGCCCGTGCGATTCATGGTGATGGCTTGCGCTTTCCCGCCACTCTTCTGGCTGGCAGCGTCACTGATCACTTCGCACTACGTATACGACCGCTCCGAGTTGTACAAATTCAACTGGATTGACGATTTTCTCCCTGTCGCTCCGCTTAAATGGATCAACGTCCATAGCGGCTTTGATGAAACAAGCGAATTGCTGGCAGCGAAATTCCCCCACGCGGAATCCGAGGCAGTCGATATCTACGATGCAGAGGTCATGACGGAACCCTCAATTGCGATTGCGCGCCAACTGAAGCCCAGCTCAAGCAAAGCGACAGCTGCACGTTACAATGCACTTCCTATCGAGACGAGCTCTGTCGACGCCGCTTTTTTGATTTTCTCTGCTCACGAGTTGCGTCACCACCATGAACGCGTTGTTCTCTTTACAGAAATTGCTCGAATCTTGACTCCCGGCGGAAATATCATCCTGGTGGAGCACTCGCGCGACCTCTGGAACTTTCTTGCCTTTGGTCCCGGTGTCTTTCATTTCTTCTCGGAGCAGACATGGCGACTCGCGGCCCTCGGTGCCGCACTGTTCTTACATACGGAACGCTCTATCACGCCCTTCGTACATGTCTACAACCTAAGGAGAACCGAATGACTCTCCATATCCATCTTCAAATCGTAGGCTTTCTCCTGGTGTTACTAGGACTGAGCCACGTGTTTATGAATCGCTACTTCGGTTGGCGAAATGAACTGGCGAAAGTATCCCTGCTTACACGCCAAATCTTCTACGTCCATACGTACTTCAT
This sequence comes from Telmatobacter sp. DSM 110680, assembly GCF_039994875.1. Lineage (GTDB taxonomy): Bacteria > Acidobacteriota > Terriglobia > Terriglobales > Acidobacteriaceae > Telmatobacter. The sequence goes on from NZ_CP121196.1 coordinate 532,987, forward strand.
CGCATTGGGAGTGGTTCTCGGAGGAGCGGTCTCGCTGGCCTTTCCCAATCAATTGCTCGGCCATGCACCGTTGAACCGCGCAATCCTGGCAGGCATGGCGTTTTTCTGGTGTTGCCGATTACTGACGCAGTTCTTGGTATACGATGGCGCTATCTGGCGCGGTGACCGCTATCGTACCTGCATGCATGTCGCATTTTCATTGTTGTGGTGCTACGTTACGGCGATCTACAGTCTCGCATTTATCAAGGTCTGCGGCGCATGATCGGCTGGCAAAGGCCGGGAGCCGCAGAAGGCTGACCTCAGGCAAAAAGGTGGGAACGGGGTATATTGGTTAGCACAGCAGGCGAACGAGATTTCGCTGAAGAAACTTCCCCTGAATGCTCTTGTCGATGTGTCAACCCATGGAATGCGGTCCAGGCTGGCGGAACGATTGACTTCAAAATTGATCATTGCGTTTTTTGTCGGAGCGTTCGCAGGAATTGCGAGCTTTGCAGAGACTTCGGATGCCGGGGTTCATCGCCCCGTGGCCGCCGAAGTTCTTTCTTACATGGACGTCCACTCCTATCATCATGGTTCACCTGTCTATGTGAAGGTCAAAGCGGCCTGGGAGGAGCAGGGTTGCTATTTTTTTGACGGCCAGGTCCTTCAAGGGAGAGTTGAGTTGGCGACTTGGCGCGGAAAAGACCAAAAGGAATCCCAACTGGCCATCTCGTTTCCAAATATGCGGTGTGTTGGAAGCAAAGCCACTCTGAATTTGGTTTTGGTAGCCGTTGAATGGGAAGCCGGTTTAGACAAGATTGCGGATTCCCAATACCCGAGCGTGGTGCAGTTAGCTAACCCGAGAATCGGCACGAACGGCTTCAGCATGGATGGGATGACGATGATGGCGCTGAATCAGCGGTCGAGGAATCAGCTGCCGCTTAAGGCCGGTGACGTGCTGGGAGTCGACGGCGTGACGCTGGAAATTGGCGGAGGGCCGGAACGGAGTTCGCTGCTGAAATCGACGAAACGGGATGTGCATCTGGAAAAAGAATCGCTGCTGCTGCTGGTACCAGAGAGCGTCGCCTTCCCGAAAGGACACGAGACCGGCGGGACACGACCGCTTGAGAGACCTTCAGTTGGCAATCTGCCAGGGCCCGTTCCTGCAGGGGATGACACTATTTCACTCAAAGCGCCTCCGCTACCTGCACCGGTTGAGTTTCAGCCGTGCGAGCCGCCGGTTTGCGCCGTAGATTTGCCGTCCAGCGACCGCGAGACACACGGTACTCCGTCGAAATCCATCGGAATTCGCGAATTGGGTTACGCGCCGCGGCCACAACAGCAATTGGGAGACCTGGATGACGATGAAGCGCTGGGATGGCTGGGACCGCAACAACTTCTCATCGCTTTCAATCCGCACAGGCTCATTGATCGCGCAGGGCAAACCTCAACCGGTACGGCACTCCGAAGGATTCACGCAATTGTGATCGAACCAGCGACAAGCAAGATCCTCAGCGTCGCCGACTGGTTTCTTCCCGATTCGGGCGAGTTCCTTTGGCAACTTGCGGGTGGACGTGTCCTGGTTCACGTGGGCAACGAACTTCGAATCTATGGCGTGGGAATGCAGATCGAGCGGCAGATTCCGCTAGACGGTCCGCTGAAGTTTGTGCGGCTATCACCGAATGGGGAACTGATGGCGATTGCTATTGCTCGAGAGACGCACACGCCGGAGCAGCATGCGAGCCTGCGCGAAAGTCTGAACACGGAGCCGCCGGAGAATGTGGAGATTCGCGTGCTCGATAAAAATTTCGAAACGATTGCGCAGGCTACTACATCTTCCAGAATTATTCCACCGGCTCTGCTGAATGAAGGGCAGGTGCAATTGCTGGCAAAGTCGAACAGGCAGTATCGCGTGGCCTTGGCACGCTGGAACGGAGAGTCGACAACCGTGACGCAATTTTCATCGGCATGCATTCCAGAAATGTCGAGCTTTGCGCCGGATTTGCTTCTGGTATCGACGTGCGAGCTAAGCACTGGGGCGCATGAGTATCGCGTACTGCGGCCAAACGGCAAGGTCGTTCTGCGAGGTCGGCCAGACCCGCAGGAGGCGGGCCAATCGGCGCAGGGGAACGAGCGCAACTTTGCGCTTAAGAGCCTGCACGCCACTCAGGTGATGATGCGTGGAAATCACTTTCAAGGATCGGATCTCGACTATGAGGAGGTCCGAATCTTTCAATCCAACGACGGGCGGCGGCTAACGACGGTGCGGTTGCAATCTCCGCCTCCAAGCCACGGCGGCTATGCGCTGTCACCGGACGGAGCCCAGCTAGCGGTGATCGCGGATGCGAAGGTGAACCTCTTCCCAGTGCCGTTGCATTGACGTTGCCGTGAAAATGCTGCACGGAGCGTTGGCCTCCGCCGCAATGGAGCTGAATCTTTTATTGCGTTGTCCGGATGAGTATCCAGAAACTCCCAGCGAAGACCACCGGAAGTATCCAAACCACGACTAATGCTTGCATCGAAAAAGTACGCAGGAGAACACTGCACACGAGAAAAAGAAGCGCGTATTCCGAGCAAACGATCTTCCGTTGAGTTGCAGAACCAAATCTAAGAGCCGACACAGGAATCAGGATCGGGATGAGCAACAACTCCCAGATGCGCCGGACGAAGTTATCGCGATGCCCCCCAGACGATCGCAGTCGCCGAAGATGCTGAACTCGAAATGCTGAAAACGAAATCAAAAAAATGAAACCCGATAGGACCATGCTGATCCGATTCCAAAGGCAATTTGGAACCAGCTGCCTTTGCAATCCTTCGTGCAGCAAGTGGAGAAGAGAGTAGAGAGAGCCTGTAGTTGTAAGGACTCCGATAGCCAACGCCATGAAGCTTGAATGAGCGATCGCCCAGATGTTGATTGACGCGCCTGTCGCAGCCAGGGTGACAAATATAGCGAATTCCAGCAAACACTTGCGGGAATCGCATTGTCTGAGAGATTCAATATTTTGGCTCGAATCTACGAATGGACGATCTCGGCGTTGTGGGTCTTCGACACTTATTTTGGGGCCACCCGCGTCCTGATGAATCGGATCGAAGATCAGGCGGTACACAATCCCACCAAATACAACTCCTGCGGCGACGTCGACCACGGCATGACGCTTGGTAAACAGCGTCGCTGCAATAACCAGTAGCATCCATATCCAAAGTCCATATCGCGTAATCGATGATTTGAGATTCCTCTGTGTGCAAAGCGCGCAGAAAAGCGAGAGAGACGCGTGGAGGGATGGGCAGGCGTTGCGGGGTCGATCGATCGATAGAAGGCCCCGGATTAGAGGATCAGTGTATGAAGTCGAGATTGCTGTCGGCCAAAAGAAGAATGCGACGCAGGACGTGAAGACTATAAGCGCGTATCCGAACGCTGTATTCCTAAGCTCCTGTGATTCGTGAATGACAAAGAGCGGCGTCAGCAACAGTAAATAGTAGGAGAAGTACGGCACCACAAATACGGGAATGAATGGAATCGCGCGATCTATAACCGTGTCTGGAATCGGAGTGGCATTAAAGAACGAAGAGTGTAGCGTACCGAAGTAAAAAATCAGGATTCCGAGCGTCAGTGGCACAGCTAGAGATATCTTCTCGCGAATCGTACACATACCCGGCGATTGTAGCAACCGGCTGAATTTTCATTCGTGATACCGATCGTTGCACTCAACCGGCCCCTGCTCCAAGCCTGTTCAGATTCACTGCAATTGATACAAAAATCAGCTATGATTTCACCACTTTTCGAATGGCAGACAGTGTGCGGTGAATTCAACTCGTGCTTCGCGAACGTTGTCGTGTCCGGACGGAACGAATTGAGGAGAAGAGCATGCCCCTGTTCCACAGGTGCGATGGCGATCTTGTAACAAACCTCGATCCAATTCGCCGTATGATGCCTCTCGTCATGCCGGGCCGAAACGACTCGATTGTCTATCACACGACCCGGTGGGACATCGGACGCACACGCATCTGGCTGCAAAACTATAACCGAAGCCGCGGCGATCGGCCTCGCGTCACATTCTTCCATCTTGTTCTCTACGCCAGCGCGCGAATGTTTCATGCACGGCGCGGTCTCAACCGGTTTGTCGCTAATGGCCATATCTATCAACGCCGCGGTGTTTTTCTCTCTTTTGCGGTCAAAACGCGCTTTGAGGAAGACGCACCGATAACCACTGCAAAGCTCGCGTTTCCCGAAGAGCTTTCGTTTGAGAAATGTGTGGATATGATCTCTGAAGCGATTATGCAAGGACGCTCGGGCCAACTAAGCCCCATCGAGCGGGAAGTCCGGTTTCTTACGCGGCTACCCATGCCGATACTCCGACTCGTTGTTGCAGCAGGGAACGTCCTTGATCGCTTCAACCTTCTCCCAGCGTCGTTAATCGATCCCGATCCGATGTATTCGAGCATGTTTCTCGCCAATCTTGGCTCCATTCATATCGATAACGCCTTCCATCATCTCTATGAACACGGAACCTGCAGCCTGTTTGGGGTGGTTGGCAAGCCGCAAAGACGCCTCCAGGCAGACCGGTCAGGCAGGACCGCCGTCCGCGAAGTTTTACCAATACAGTGGACTTTCGACGAGCGGATAAACGACGGCTTCTACTGCCTGGAATCCCTTCAGACCCTGCGGCGTATCGTGGAAGATCCCCAACGATATTTAGGTTGTCAGCCGGTGTGTGAGCCTGTCGGAGGTATCGGGTTGTGAGGAGAACCTGTCCGGTCTGTTCAGGTTTAAGCCGCCCTTCCCGTTGCATGAACCAGTTATTCGAATATACCTTGAAGAAAATCGATTTTTCTATTGCTCTTTCCACGTTGAACAACTAGATTGATTTGGGCCGAAGAGCAGCCTTTATTGAAGGGTCCCACACCTTCGACGAACAGCTTCTTTTCGTCCCGGAGTCTTGCACGTGGGCTCTTCGCACCGATTGTTCGCCGTTTTTGCCGACCGCAAGGCAGGATTTTGCCCGTGCGGTTCGCCTGTCTGCGTCGATCCAATTCCCTGCAAAGCCAGCTCCACCTCAGTTGGCCCGGTGCGGCTCCAGCCCGAACCATTGACTGATTGGTTCGGAATGACTCTTAGTGCCATTTTTCAGTCTCGAAAGCCCGCGCCAGGCGCTCGGCTTTCCATTCTTACCAATTACCGTCTATCGCGATCACGAAACCGAAGGAAAATCGCATGAAAAAGCAGAAGTCCGCCGTTGCCGTAACCGCCCGCAAAACTTCTCCCCTCTATAAAGACGCCGCGATTCCCTCTACCCGGCGTGTGAAGGATCTGATTTCGCGGATGACTCTGGAAGAAAAAGCCGCACAGATGCTGTGCGTATGGCAGTCGAAAGCCGCAACGATGCTGGATGCGGCAGGAGACTTCGATTTCCAGAAGGCGAAAAAGTCCTTTCGTAATGGCCGCGGCCTCGGACAAGTGGGCCGGCCAAGCGACGCCGGCGGCGGCAAAGATGCTCGCAGCATGGCCGTGCTGACGAATGCCATTCAGAAATTCTTCCTTGAGAATAGCCGTCTCGGCATTCCGGTGATGTTCCATGAGGAGTGCCTCCATGGGCATGCGGCTCCGGGTGGAACTAGTTTTCCGCAGCCTATTGCCTTGGGAGCCACATTCAATCCCGGGCTGGTGGAGTCGTTGTTCACGATGACGGCTCTGGAAGCTCGCCTGCGCGGTGCGCATCATGCACTGACTCCGGTGGTCGATGTGGCTCGCGAGCCGCGGTGGGGGCGCGTCGAGGAGACCTACGGCGAGGATCCCTATCTGGTTTCGCGATTGGGAATCGCCGCAGTGCGTGGTTTCCAGGGAGAGAAAAACTTCCGCGACAAGCAGCATGTGCTGGCTACGCTGAAACATTTTGTAGGACACGGACAGCCGGAGTCAGGCATGAACTGCGCCCCTTCGAATGTCTCGCTGCGGGTTCTGCAGGAGACCTTTCTTTACACCTTCAAGGAAGCTCTGCGCGAAGCAGGCGCCGTGACACTGATGGCCTCGTATAACGAGATCGATGGCGTGCCGTCGCATGCCAACAAGTGGCTGTTGCAGGATCTGCTTCGCAAGCAGTGGGGCTTCAAGGGCTTTGTCGTGTCGGATTATTACGCTATATGGGAACTGGGTTACCGTCCGGACACGCACGGCCACAACGTCGCTAAAGACAAGAAGGAATCATGCGCAGTCGCTGTCCAGGCTGGAGTGAATATCGAGCTGCCCGATCCAGATTGCTACCTCCATCTGGTGGAACTGGTAAAGAAGGGTGTGCTGAAGGAGTCGCAACTCGACGATCTGGTTGCGCCGATGCTTTTCTGGAAGTTCGAGATGGGATTGTTCGACGATCCTTATGTCGACCCGGAAGAAGCAGATCGCGTAGTCGGATGCGATGAGCATCGCGCCCTGGCACTGACGGCGGCGCACGAAGCGATTACGCTCCTCAAAAATGAAAACAATCTCGCACCTCTCGATTTGAATAAGATCAAGACCATCGCCGTGATCGGACCCAATGCGGACCGCGGCCTGTTGGGCGGATACAGCGGCGTGCCGAAGCACAATGTCACGGTGCTCGATGGCATTAAGGCCAAAGTCGGAAAGAAGGTAAAAGTTCTCTACAGCGAGGGATGCAAGATCACTATCGGCGGTTCGTGGAATCAGGATGCCGTCGTGCCCAGTGATCCGGAAGAGGACCGCAAGTCAATTGCGGAAGCCGTGCGGGTGGCGAAGAAGGCCGATGTCATCGTTCTGGCAATTGGCGGAAACGAGCAGACCTCCCGCGAGGCATGGGGCCTGAATCATATGGGTGATCGCACCAGCCTGGACTTGATTGGACGCCAGGAAGAACTGGTCAAAGCGATGCTCGCGCTGGGCAAGCCCGTGATCGTCTTTCTGTTTAACGGCAGGCCGCTCTCCATCAACTATGTTGCTGAGAATGTCCCTGTGATTTACGAATGCTGGTATCTCGGCCAGGAGACCGGACACGCAGTAGCCGATGTGCTCTTTGGCGACTACAACCCTGGCGGCAAGCTACCGATTTCGGTACCCCGCTCGGTTGGCCACCTCCCAGTCTTCTACAACTACAAGCCGTCGGCGCGGCGCGGCTACCTGTTCGACGATGTCTCCCCGCTATATGCGTTCGGCTACGGGCTGAGCTACACCACTTTCGACATCGCAAATCCGCGGCTTACAAAGAAGAAGATTCGCATGGATGGGACAACGCAGGTTTCGGTGGACGTCACAAACACGGGAAAGCGTGCCGGTACGGAAGTGGTGCAACTCTACATCCGTGACCTGGTAAGTTCGGTGACGCGTCCGGTGAAGGAACTCAAAGGCTTCAAAAAGGTCTGGCTGGAGCCGGGCGAGACCACTGCGGTGACGCTGGAGATCACGCCGGCCCTGCTTTCCTTCTACGACGTGAACATGAAGTACGTTGTCGAGCCTGGAGATTTCGCAATTATGATCGGCAATTCTTCACGCGATGCCGATCTCCAGAAGTTGACCTTACAGGTAACGCGTTAGTCGGCCGGAACACTGGCGAAAGACGAGGCAGTGATGATCGAGAAACTTTCCTTCGGAGAAAAATCCGGCTACGCTCTGGGAGACATGGCAGCTAACTTTGTCTTCCAGGCGATGTTGGCGCTGCAACTGGACTTTTATACCCACACCTTTGGACTGACCGCCGCGCAGGCGGGGACGCTGTTTCTTGTCGTTGGCCTGAGCGTTGCGTGTCTCAATCCGGTCATGGGCGTAATCGCAGATCGTACGAGCACAAAGTGGGGCAAGTTCCGGCCGTGGCTGCTTTGGTCGGCGCTGCCCTTCGGCATCATCGGCGTCCTCACCTTCACCACACCCGGTTTCAGCCCCGCTGGAAAGATCACCTATGCGTGGACCACCTACATCCTGCTTAGAGTGATCTACACAGTCAACAATGTGCCCTACGCATCTCTTACGGCGGTCATGACGGCAGACCCCGACGAGCGGACCAGCATCGCATCCTATCGACAGATCGCTGCTAACTCTGCCGGCTTCATTGTCGCCAGTCTCGCTATCCCGATGGTTAGATTCTTCGGTCGCGGCGATGACGCACGCGGCTACCAATACACCATGGGTCTGCTGTCAGCGCTGAGCGTCATCTTTTTTATCGTGGCCTTCTTCGCCACCAAAGAGCGCATTCAACCTGATCCGCAGCAGAAGACCAATCTCGGCCAAGACCTCTCCGACCTTTTCAAAAACCGGCCCTGGGTTGTGCTGTTCCTCGCCACCTTGTTTTATTTCACGGCCATCGTGATACGCGGCAACGTCATGCTGCCTTATTTCCGATTCGTTGCCGGCAATGTGGACTTGTTCGCCTGGTTCAATGGGTTCGGGCTTGCCGCACTCCTCGTCGGCGTTGCATGCTCCACGGCCGTCTCTGTACGCGTGGGCAAGCGTCAGCTCTTCATTGGCAGCATGTTGTTGTCGGGCATCTTTAATATGGCGCTGTTCATCATTCCTCCTGGCTCCACGGTGACAATCATCGCCGTGGAAGTGCTGCGCCAGTTCGCTTACGGACTGTCGGGCCCGATCATTTGGGCGATGATGGGCGACGTAGCCGACTACGGTGAATGGAAGACGGGGCGCCGCGCCAGTGGCACAGTTACCGCGGCCGTGGTCTTCGCCTTGTGGGCAGGTCTCGCGCTCGGCGGTGCAATTGCCGGCTGGCTCTTTTCGTTCTACGGTTTTGTCTCAGGAGCAGACGTACAGTCGGCACATGCGCAATCCGGCATTCTCTTAACCGCCAGCATTTACGCTGGTCTCGCGTTCTTTGCTGTAGCCGCCTGCCTCTTTTTCTATCCGATCTCTCGCGAAGGAAACCAGAAGATCGCCAACGAGCTGTCTGAACGGCGTAAAGCATTTGCTCCACACACCGGCTCCTAGATAAACATCGAGCCGGCCAAAGTCCGGGAAAGGACAAGTTATGTCAATGAGAAGAAAAGTCGCGCTGGCGGCTTCGGCTGCATTCATTGCCACGCTGGCAACGGCAACGGCACAGGACCCTACTTCGCTGAAAGATGCTTACAAGGGCGCGTTTGTGGTTGGAGCAGCAATCAACAATGCTCAGATCACGGGTCAGGATAGCCGCGGCGATGCGATTATCAGCGAACAGTTCGATTCGATCTCGCCCGAGAACGTACTCAAGTGGGAAAGAGTTCACCCTGAACCGGGCACCTACGCCTTCGATCTTCCCGACAAGTACGTGGCCTTCGGCGAGAAGCACCACATGTTCATCGTGGGCCATTGTCTGGTGTGGCACAGCCAAGTTCCAGGCTGGGTCTTCCGCGATGACAAAGGAAACTTCGTCGATCGCGACACTCTGCTCAAGCGGATGCACGATCACATTCAAACGGTTGTTGGCCGCTACAAGGGACGCATTCAAAGCTGGGACGTGGTCAACGAAGCGCTAAACGAAGACGGGACCCTGCGACAGTCTCCATGGCTGAAGATTATCGGCGAGGACTATATCGAGAAGGCCTTTCAGTACGCGCACGAAGCCGATCCGCAGGCACAGCTTACCTATAATGACTACTCGCTGGAGAACGAGACTAAGCGCAAGGGAGCGCTCGCACTCATCACGAAGCTGAAGGCGGAGGGAATCCCGGTCACATCCGTGGGTCTGCAAGGGCACCTCGGCCTGCAATGGCCTTCGGTTGAGACCGAGGATGTAACGATCTCCGATTTCGCGAAGCTCGGAGTGAAGGTAGTGGTCTCGGAACTGGATATCGACGTGTTGCCTCCCGCTACACAACAGCAGACCGCCGACGTGTCGCTGAAAGTTGAACAGAACGCGAAACTCAATCCGTACGCCGGCGGACTGCCGCAGTCTGTGCAGCAGGAACTCGCAAAGCGGTATGCGGACTTATTCGGCGTCTTTCTCAAGCACCGTGATGTTGTCACCAGGGTCACATTATGGGGTGTGACGGATGCGGATTCATGGCGGAACGACTGGCCAGTTAAGGGTCGCACCAGTTATCCGCTCCTCTTCGACCGCAACGGTCAGCCAAAGCCGGCGTTTCATGAAGTGGTTCGAATAGGAAAGAGCACCGAAGCAAGATAGGTTTAACCTCTCCGAACCCGGCTGACGATCTGGGCTACCTCACAGCGGTGGCAGCAGCAACCTGCTATAGTGCTGGCCAGAATTCCAACCTGGAAATAGGAGAGCTCCCATGCGTAAGACTACTTCCGTTGGCAGCGCAGTGTTTTGCCTCAGGGAAGTCGGCGGGGCACTCGCAAGCCTTCTGCTCTTGTTCAGTGCGATTGCATTTCTCGTCACAGGGCCGGTTTCGGTCGCAGAGGATTCCAAGACTCCTGCCGTACTACCCGCACCATCCGCCGGCAAAGCGATCGTTTGTATCTACCGCACGTACAGATTTACCGGCTCCGCCTCCCACGACGAGCTTTTCGTCAATGACACTCATCTCGCCAAACTTCTCAACAGCGAATACGCATTCATCGAAGTCCCGCCGGGCACTGTTGTAATCGCCGGGTTGCCAAAGATGTATTACGGAAGCATCACAATGTCAGTCGGCGCGGCTCTCAACCAGGCAAGGCAGAAAGAAAACGAGCGAGCGCGGTTTGAGGCGGAGGCAGGAAAAACCTATTACTTCAAATGGACCGCAGGAACTATGGCTACGATGATCAAGGTGACGCCAGTAGATCCTTCTGTTGGAGCGAAAGAGATCAGCAAACTCCATCTCTCCAAGCCCGTTGATGACAAGGACGCGCCGAAACCGGAAACGAAAGATACTGACAAACCAGCGGCGAATTGATACTGCTCAAGCAACGCCGGCGCTTCCTTCATTAAGCATGGCAGCGACCGACCGGAAGTGTGCCTGTATATCTCCCGCGATCATGACTCTGTAAATGCAGAGGAGTCTGAGCAGTTCGTGGACGGTCTCGGTCGGCCCAAAAAGCCGAACTTCTCAGGCAGCCCTAGATGCCGAGGTGCTCTTTCAGGCTTCGGACGCGGTCGCGCGCAACAGTAAGTTCCGTATGCTGCGCGTCCTTCAGTGTGAGCACAACTTTGCCGGCGAACCATGAATTGACTTCGTGAATCCAATCCACGTTAACCAATGCGGATCGGTGTATACGGAGAAACTTTGCAGGATCAAGGCGTCGTTCCAGGTCGGCGATGGTTTGATCAACGCAATGGCGGCGTCCATTTGAAACCGCAAATGTGAGCTTTTCGTGGGCGATGAAGTGCGTAACGTCATCAAGCGGGAGAAGTGAGATGCGTTCCCCAACGCGGAAAGCGATGCGGCTCGGATAACTGGCGTGGCCTTCCCGCAAGGATGCGGTCAACTCGTTCAACAGCTGCGGCAGGGCTGGATTCTGTTGCCAGTCTGGCTTGGTAACGGGCCGAATGCGACCGAGTTTTTTCAGAGCACGTTCCAGTTGCTCGGGTTCAATCGGCTTAAGCAGGTAGTCGATAGCGTTAGTCTCGAAGGCGCGGAGAGCGTGCTGATCATAGGCCGTCGTGAAGATGACGAAGGGCTGGGTCGCGAGCCGGGCGAGCAGTTCGAAGCCGTTGATGCCTGGCATCTGGATGTCGAGGAAAAGAACGTCGATTTGCTGCGAACGAGTATCGTTGAGCACGGCAATGGCTGTCGCAGGATCGGTGGCGGTGCCGACAATCTGAATCTGAGGGAAGGCCATAAGCAGACGCTGCAACCGTTCGATGGCGAGTTGCTCATCGTCAACAAGGTATGCGTGCAGCGAAGATGTCTCTGGCATCATGTTATGTTTCCGCCGGAATAGTGATCGAGACCGTCGTCTTTTCGCCGGCTTGACGCACGTTCAGTTGGGCAGCCTGGCCAAACAGGAGTTCGAGGCGGCCGACAAGGTTGCCGAGACCGTGATCGGCGGAGATATCTGCAAGCGAGAATCCTGGCCCGTCGTCAGTGACCGCGAGTTCGAGATCGCTGCCCCGCTTTGCTCCGCTGATGATGATGGAGGAGGGCTGACCGCGGTGGGCGACGACGTGTTTGACGCTATTTTCAACCAGGGTTTGAAGGGCGAGCGGCGGCACCTTGAAGTCACCTAGCGTATCGGGCACGGAAATCTCGTACTGTAAACGCTGCCCAAAGCGTGTGGATTCTATATCGAGGTACGCGCGGACAATCTTCAGTTCCTGTGCAAGCGGAACAAGACTGGTTTGATTGGAGCTGATGGAGAAGCGTAGCAGCGAGGCTAGTTTGCCAACCGTATCTTCTGCACGCTGTGGGTCACTGGGGATAAGTGAGGCAATGGAGTTGAGCGTGTTGAAGAGGAAGTGTGGATGTATACGCGATTCAAGTGAAGAGAGGCGCGCTTCGACGAGCAGCTTATTAGCGCGTTCCTGTTCGACCTGTCGGGTGCGCAACTCGAGAGTTGCATCCTGCAAACGGTGGCGCAGCGTTTCATAGGACGTAATGCTGAGACCGAAAACGAGATTGATAACCAGGCAGGTTGGCCACGCAGACTGGACTTCGCGCCAATAAAACCCGGATGGGATGATGCCGGCAAGTTGAATTACTACTCCGCCAATCAAACATCCGCAGGTCGCAGTGGCGGTCAGGACCACAATGTATATAACAAAGATGAACCGGGGAAAGCGCTCAGTGTATCGAAAACCGATCCAGTTAAGAGAGAGCGCGGTAGGAAAGCCAATGAATATCGCGTAGATAAAAGATCCCAGGAATCGTGTACCGATGTGAGAGAGATGCGCGTGCTCGATGACGAGTATAAGAATCGCTATAACCACCGCGATGGCGGGCACAATCCAGATATCGCGGCAAAACGCCTTGAAGGCGCGAAGAGACTGTTTCGATAGTTTGCCGGAGGCGTCGATGGATGGGTTGCGCACGGAATTCATAGGTGAAATCGCACTCCCGCGGAAGTGGCCGTGTCGTAGGGTGCTACTCCGAAGTCGGAACTCTTGCTGCCTGTGGGGATTTCCAGATGCACATAAGAAGAAAAATGATTGCCGAACCAGCGGCTCACGTCGAAGATGCCGACCCGGCTGTGGTCGTCGAGATTGGCAACGATGGAACCAGAGACGTCCCACTCCTTCCAGCCGGGAAGCTGGCGCAGGCGCGTCTTGCCGGAATTAAAGAAGACGTAGTGCTGGCGGCCAGCCAGTGGCGAAACGGACATGTCGCGGAAGAAGGAAGTGTTGGGCGGTGTGTAGAACTCTCCGATAAAGGTCACGCCTGAGTGCAGCGTGCATTTTGCGCCGATCAGCGCAGCAGCCTGTTCGCGCCACACTGCTTCGCCGTGCAATTCCCAAGCTTGACCGAGGACGCGTGTGAACGTAATCCCTCCAAAGGAATCACCACCGCGATCGTTGCCGGCAATGAACGATGTGTCGAATCCTCGCACCAGAACGTTATACCGGAACGCAGTGGTATCGCGCATTGTGGACCGGGCTGGCGCGAGGGCCGCGCTTGACCATGCGAGAGTGAAAGCGTGTGGACCCTTCACGTAATCGGCTTTGATCATGTCGCGACCTTGGTTCACATTGAGGCGATCGGTTGGATTGGTTGGATCGCGAGGCGGATCGAGTACGCCGGCGGCGGTGAAAGCATAGCCAGTTCCCCAACGAACCATCTTGCGGCCGAGGGTGAAATCGAAATCACCTGCGGAAAGTCCTGCATAAGTTTCTTTGACGCGCAAGGTCGACGCAGTGTCAGTGTAGGTGGTGGAAAGGCCGATGACGCTGGTGGAGAAGGTGTAGCGATTGCGATAGCGGATGTCGAAGGTAGGCTCGACGAGGACCTGGTTGAGGATGGCGGGCTGAGATGGAGGCATGCCGTTGTAGAAAGTTGCGTCATCGATGACGGCGAGGGAATAACGCGTGCTCAAGGAACTCTCTTCGGCTGGCGGCGGGTCCTGCGCTTGGACGTAGGACCAAGCCGCTGCAAAAGCAAGAACCAAAATGAGCACTCGAACGTTCATATCCGTTGACTCCGGCTCTACGGCCAGTAAATGAGGGCGATCCCGATGGTAGTGCCGGGTGCGGAGAATGCGAATTTAGTTTCGTCAAAGTTGGGCGGCCCGGGACGCTTTGAGGGATTGTTGGAGTGGCCGTAACCCTCGACAGGCATCCCCATCTCGTTGAAGTCGAGTTTCTCGTTTTTGTTCTCGTCGTGAATCACTGCGAGTCCATAAGTTCCCTCTGGCAGGTTGTCGAATACGGCTTCTGCAGTGAGAGTCTTCGGATCAATCTCGACAATTTTGGAATCGACCATCGTGTTCTCGTCGGTGCGAAGTGCGAGCCGGAGGTTTCCCTCCGCGTTACGGATGCCTGTGACCTTGATGGTGAGTTTGCCGGTTTTCGGCGTTTGCGCATACAAGTACTGACCCAGCAAGACAAACAGCGAACAGCATAAAACCGGCAATAATGCGAACGAAATGAATTTGCGAATACTTCGGATCACTTGTTCTCCTCTCAATCGGGTTTCATTGGATCATGGCGCATGACACTCAGCATGTCTGTGACGAGGTGGATCAGAATCTGTCGGAGCGCCCCTGGTAGAAGAGCTTGTCGGGCAGATCTCGAGGGGCAGGGTTGGAGTAATTGAGCACGCTGTGTGAGTTGTGGCGGATTTCGTCGTAGAGCGTCAAGCGGCGGAGGAGCATCTTGCCGGCGGAAGACGCGTACTCGTCAAAGGTGGCGGATTTGATGTGCTTGCCAGAGGTGAGATAGAACTCCGCTCTCACGGGGCGGGCATCCTCTGTGCGGACCCAGTACAGGATGCGCTGGTAGGTTGCGCCTTTGCGCCTGGCCGTGAGATCGAGGACATAACAGTTCTCGCTACCAACTTTCTCGTCACGAACGTAAGCGGCCGAGTAATCGACGGCGTAGTTAGTACGGGCTATGTCGCCATTGGATGCGTCGCCCGAGAGCCGTTCGAGAGGCGTGATGCGTACGGGACGGCTGGTGTCGGGCAGGTAGATCCACATATCGTCGCCGAGCATGAGCAGGTGACGACCTTTATCGCGAGGGCTCATAAACTCGACATAGGTTTTGTCGGTCCCCTTTTGCGAGACAAGGTAAAGTGACTCCTCATCGGATTTGCCTGACTCGTAGTTGGTGATCTTGACGTTCAGTGAGTAGGCAGGCCAGCCGTTGCGGTACATATCGGAACGCTTGAGCAGGGCCTGGGCATCCGGTGTAGCAGCATGGCCGATTGCAGCCCAGGCAATGATGAAAGCGATAGTGACAAGCAATAAGAAAGAGCGCAAAGTCAGATCGACTTTAGATATGGATTTAGACATGTGCGAGTGCCTCAGCAATTTGCAGGCGCGATGCGCGGATCGCGGGAAGGATGGATGCAAGCGCCAGTGAGATAACGACCATGATGGAAGATCCGATCATCAATGCAGGAACGTGCAGCACGCGGAACGGAATGTTGATGGTGTATCCGGGAGGCGGCGGCATGTGCAGGCCGGAGATGTTCAGGAGCCAGCCGAGGAGGTTGCCGCTGGCGACTCCGAGGGCAGCCCCAAGAACGCCGAGGACCGTGGCCTCGAGCATGAAAAGTGCGACGATCCACGACCTGGGTGTGCCCATCGCAAGCATGGTGCCAATTTCGCGAATGCGTTCAAGCATCGCCATAAGAAGCGTATTAATGCTGGCCATAAGCACCATGAGAAAAACGATCAGTCCCATGAACAGGAAAATTCCGTTGAACATGGTGTGTACCTGGTTGTAGTAGGTGGCCAGATCGATCCACTTCTTCAACGTCATTTCCTGCTGCAGGCCGTGGAGGCGCGGAGCGAGTTCCTTATAGACGACGTCCGTGTTGTCTGTGGAATCGAGGCCGACGACCAGGTTCGTAACACGATCACTTTGCAGCAGGCGCTGAGCAGCGGGCAGCGTAATGCGGAGAAAGCGAGCATCCATTTCCGCGATTCCGGTTTTGACGATGCCGACGATTTGGACATCGACCCCGTTGAGTGCTCCGTCTGAGGTCATGGCAAGCAAGGTCAATCCATCGCCCACCTTCACGTTCATGGATTTGGCAAGCCCGGCACCGATGAGCGCTTCAACATCACCGTTGGACTTTGATGAAAGATTTCTCCCGGTGCCCGAAGCCAGTTGAGTTGAGAAACCGAGGCTGCTTTCCGCGTCTGGATCGACAGCACTACCCATAAATCCAGCAGCTTTGATTCCGTTAGAAACCATGCCGTAGAACTCGATGCGGGGTGCCACGCCGCGCACATGCGGAGCTGAATTCACGGTGGAAGCCACCTGGCGCCAGTTTTCGATCCCGGTGTCGAGAACGCGGACTTCGTCGCGCTTGTAGTGGTCGGTCGTGAAGATCTGCAGGTGACCCAGTCCGGCGCGTATGGTGTCTTCGCGAAGACCGCGGGTCATGAACGCGAAATATCCGCCGGCCAGAAGGAGCCCGGCAACGCCACCACCGACCATGAGCAGAGTCATGAGCGTTCTGCGGCGATTGCGAAATACATTACGAAACGCTAGCAGCAAGAATTTGCTCACGGGTGGCTCCTTCAAAACGTTCAGAGTGGGTATCGCTGATGATGCATCCATCGGTGAGTCGTACGATGCGGGGGGTGTGCTCGAGCAGGCGCTGATCGTGGGTAGAGAAGACGAAGGTGAGACCGAGCGTGTGATTCAAGTCGCGCATCAGGTCGATAAGTTGCGTGGCGTTGCGGGTATCAAGGTTGGCGGTAGGTTCGTCGGCCAGCACCAGCGAGGGTCGATGGACGATAGCGCGTGCGACGGCTACCCGCTGACGCTCGCCGCCAGAGAGCAGGTCGGGGCGCTGGTGGGCGCGACCCGAAAGGCCGACGTTGGCGAGAGCTTCCGCAACACGCTTTTGACGTTCATTGGTTCTCACGCCTTGGATCAACAACGGGTACTCGACATTTTCACTGGCGGTAAAGACGGGGATGAGGTTAAAGGTCTGAAAGACAAAGCCGATCTTCTCCCGGCGGAGGAGCGAGGTCTCGGATGGGCTGAGCCGCGAAGTATCAGTGGCGTCGATAAGGATGCGACCGCTGGTCGGTTTGTCGATGCAGCCGATCAGGTTGAGCAGCGTCGATTTACCGCTTCCACTGGGGCCGGAAATGGCTAGGAATTCTCCAGCGTCGATGCGGAAGGTGACGTTGCTGAGAGCAGTAACCGCGTTGTGGTCTAGCGGAAATTTCCGGGTAACTTGTTCAACGCTGACAAGTGGGTCGCTTGGAGCCATCGGCTGTTACTTCCTTTCCACAGCGTCAATATGCGCTTGTGAGGAAGATAGCTGTCGTTTTGGCGGATTGCGCGGCGATTCGGATGAAAGGCAGAAACGGCGGATGAAAGGTGAGCGGAAAGAGATGAGTGGGCGGAAGAAAGCCCGTCCCAATCTCGGAAACCGCGAACGGAAGCCGCCTTGACTTCGGCGAGTTGTCAAGTCCGTGATTCCGCATGGCGCTGTCAGGAATCTCTCTCAAGTGGATGTGCCGTGCGGTTCACCTTGGCGTGATGCCCTGAAGAATAATCGAAAATGGGCAGATCTGGTGGCATCGATGTCGTCTAAATCACCCCATTCTGCTGCTCCGCGCTAACAGATCGCTCACAGCTGACGATATGAAGAGTGGAGGCTATGCGACTTTGTGGCGCTGGCGCTTCTTCGCAATCTGTTATACGTGGCATCTCCTTCACAGCTGAGGCTGCATTGACCCATGCATTCCGCTGCAAACGCATATTGCCGAGCGAGCCCCCACGACGCCCGCGCCCGAATTGACCACGCTTGCGAGTTGCTCGATGCGGCGCTAGCAATCACCCGCGATGACATCCGCACCATAGCCACGCAGTTTGAAGCGCTGGCTCAACATATCCAAAGTCTTCTTGACTTGACTTCAGGAATCGTCGACTGTGTGCGGCAGGATTGGGTGCAATCCACAGTGCCTATGGCGCGCGCACTCGCATCGTCCGCACGGCGATTCATCGCGGAGCGCATCGACTCGCTTGCAGTCATCAATGATGCGTCTACCAATGAAACCGGGATGCTTGAAAACCTCTTTTCTCTCTCCGCCGAGCAGCGCTCCATCGCCCGTGAAGGAAAGACGCTCGGAGTTTTGGCTAGCATCGAAGTCGCCCGGCTGGCAGGGACAGGAAAACGATTCGAATACATGGCGCGTGAGTTGGATCAATTCTCCGCAATGGTTTTATCAGGCGTTGCGGAAGTGCAGAGCCAAGCTGGTCGGCGCCGCGAAACCCTCATCGAGCGCCGCCGCAAACTTGCCCTCGCCCTCCAGCACAGAACTGCGTACTTCAATAGCATCGATGCAGAGTTGAGTGCAGCAATTGTCACGATGGAGGCCGCACTCCTGGACTTTGCTCGCATTCCTGCGGATTTTCAGAGATGTGTGGCACTCGTTGCCGCAAACATCTCCCAGATCGTCGAGGCCGTGCAAGTGCAGGACATTACCCGTCAGCAGACCGAGCACGTGCGGGAAGTACTGAGCAGAGCTGCCGATGGATTAGAAAGTTGCGACCAGCAGGAAGACCCCCACTCGGCGCGGCGGAACGCAATTCTGAAGGTGCAGGTATTCCAAATGAAGAGCGCATCTGCCAGCACCAGAGAATGGATCGATGAAGTAAACCAATGCCTGGAAAGCATTTTGCGCATAGGGTCCTCCGAGGTATTAGCCATCGGCACACGGATTCTCGAACAGGAACGCGGATTGTCGCTGCAGCTTTCACGCATCGAACGCCTCGAACAGGAGTGCGCAGCCGACGATGTCGAAATTGAGGTTGGACTAGCAGGAATAGGAGAGCTGATGCGCATCACAAAAACTCACCTTGCGCGCTCTCGGCTTTCCCGTGATCGCATGCAGCTATTGAACTTCAACTCCATGATCGAGGCACGCCATCTCGGTAGCCAGGCCACAGCTGTGCTTGAAATCACCCGTAACATTGGCCGTATCTCTACCAGCTGGTCTGCATTAACCGATCGCTCCGGCGATACTCTCGATGCCATGCTCAGGTCCTCGGCCCACGCCGAAGAAGTGCATCGGACCAAGACCTCGCTCAGTCTGGAAAATCTTAGAATTGCGCGGCATGAGACCAAAGCGGGCCTTGCTGCGCTCTCCACGGCTGCTGCTACTGCGGGTGGCAACGGCGGCAAAGTTAAAGCGGCCATAACTGCAATGCAGGGTACGAGTACAATCCTCGGCCGCGCCGTTGGACGTCTCGTAAACTCAATCGCCCTCATGGAGGACGCGCAGAATGAGATCCAAGATGTCGACCGGGCAATGTTATCGAGTGTGGCGCAGCTCACACGGGACGATCGGCTGCGGGTTGAAGTTGAATGCGGGACTCCATATACCAGCGAATTAGAACGCCGTGTCTTGCGTGCGGCACTCGATGGGGAACAAATGCCCGTGCCCGGCGCTGCGGTGAGAGGAAACGATGTTGAATTGTTTTGACTCAGCGCCGTCTGGACATCGACTCGATGGGGTGTAGAAAAGGAGAATCGATCGATGAAAAACATCTTGAGCGTCGATGACTCGGCCAGTGTGAGGCAGATGGTTTCGTTTACCCTGCGCAAAGCCGGGTACGAAGTTTGCGAGGCGTGCGATGGACGCGATGCGCTTGCCAAAGCAGGTCATTCAAGATTCGACATGATCATCACCGACTTGAATATGCCCAATGTCGATGGCATCCAGATGATCAGCGCGGTCCGCAAACTCCAAGGATATGCATTCACTCCCATTCTCATGTTGACCACTGAGTCCCATCCCGAAAAAAAGGACGCGGGCCGCAAGGCTGGAGCAACCGGATGGATCGTCAAGCCGTTCAACGGCGATCAACTTCTAGCGGTCGTACAGAAACTGGTGCGCTAGGCCAGCAAACCGCAAGTGAGCAAAGTCAACACCAGCTGCGCTGATCATCCATGCTGTGCATCGACCATCTTGATGAGATTTATCTTCCAGCTTCTCTGGATCTTTCCCGAATCGAACTTGGACTGTTCCTAGATCGGCCACGGCTGTTTCTTAGAGAAATCAAACCAGATGCAGTCCGCTTTTGGCTGCTCCTTTGCACGCTTGGTGCCGATGTAGCAGGTGTAACGCATTCTGTCTTCCACGTCTCGCCTCCACGGCGTGCCAACTGAGGAGACAAGTGCTTGAATCGGAATCCAGCATGGCAATTAGCTCGAAATCGGTGGGTGGCGTGCGGTTCATCCTGCTCGCAGATGACGTCGACATCGCACAGGCAGCGGAACTGAAACAAGTCATCAACGAAGCAATCAAGTCAGGATCACGCGTTTCAATTCAAGTTTCCGGTGCTACCGGCATCGGCGTCACCGCAGCACAGCTGTTGTGGGCCGCCATTTCGTCCCCGGGCACCGAAATCGTGGTTGAAGGTCCATGGAGCGCACAAGTTGAGGAGTCGTTCTCAGCGAGTGGACTCAGACCGCTTCTGCAGGCAATCGTGCAGAGTTCAGTCGAGGAAGGGGCCAATGTCCTCGCCAGCCGCCAATAATCAGTTTCGCCAGGCTTTCCGCGAAGAAGCACACGAGATCCTTATCGACCTCGAGACCGCGCTGCTCGAACTAAACGAGAAGCGCGAGGATACGGAGCTCGTGAGTCGGGCATTCCGCGCTCTGCACACCATCAAAGGGTCGGGAGCCATGTTTGGCTTCGATGCGCTCGCCGCCTTTACCCATAGCCTGGAAAATGCGTTCGATGAGGTCCGCAGCGGGCGGCTTGCGGTCACGGCTGATTTAGTTGATCTGACTCTGAGTGCCCTCGATCACATGCGCGATCTTCTTCAAGATATTCCACTCAACAACAGCATCGACCGCGACAGTTTGCTCACACGGTTGCGTTCCATGATCGCCACTCGGCAACAGGGACCAGGAGAGAGAAATGCATCGGGAGGTTTGGCCGTTGACCATCTGCCGGACCCCGCCAGTTCCCGGGTGTGGACGATCCACTTCGCTCCCGGCCCCCAGCTGATGCGCGCCGGCAGCGATCCACTTCTGCTCATTCGTGAACTCGGTAGCTTGGGCGAGCTCCTGTCAACGGCCAACATGGCATCCATACCGCCTCTCGCAGAGCTCGATCCTGAGCGCTGTTACATCACATGGGATTTTGTATTGCGGACATCCGTAGGCCTCGATGCAATTCGTGACGTTTTCATCTTTGTTGAAGACTGTTGCGAATTGTCCATCGAGCCGCAAGAGCCGCCAACTGAGAATGAGGGGTACCTAATCGCCGGCAGACTCGAAGACAAGCGGGAATCTCGCGGTGGCCGACGTCATTACGATTCACCTGACAGCTCTAGCAGCATCCGCGTAGCGGCAGCCAAGCTGGATGAGTTTGTGAATCTCGTCGGTGAACTGGTTACCGTGCAGGCCCGCCTCAGTGAGCTTGCCGTGCGCCGTGACGATCCCGACGTAAGCGCGGTTGCAGAAGAGGTTGACCGCCTCGCATCGGCTCTGCGGGAGACTTCGATGAATGTGCGCATGATGCCGATCCGTGGCACCTTCGAGAGATTTCGTCGCCTGGTACACGACCTGGCGCGCGATCTAGATAAGGACGTCGAACTGAGCATCGAAGGAGCCGACACTGAGCTCGATAAATCAGTTATCCATCAGCTCGGCGATCCCTTAATGCATTTGATTCGCAACAGCATGGACCATGGTATCGGGACGCCGGAGGACCGCGTGGCACACGGCAAGCCCGCGCGCGCCACGATTCATCTTGCGGCCCGCTACTCCGGCGCCAGCGTACTCATTAGCGTCTGCGACGATGGCCGGGGAATTGATGTCGACGCGGTGCGAGCACGCGCCATCGAGCGGGGACTGATCAAACCCGATGCACAACCGAGTGACTCCGAGATTCACGCGCTGCTCTTTCAGCCCGGATTCTCGACCGCGCAAGAAGTCACCGACATTTCGGGCCGCGGCGTAGGCATGGACGTGGTGCGCCGCAACGTCGACAAGCTCAGAGGAAGTATCGATGTTGCCAGCAAATCCGGACAAGGCACCACCGTGACCTTACGCTTGCCTCTGACATTGGCCATCATTGATGGGCTGCTGGTGACCGTAGGCGACGCTTATTTTGTCCTGCCTCTCGCCGACACACTGGAATGCGTTGAGCTGTCGCGATCTGAGATCGATAACTCCAATGGCAAGCAGCTTGTCAATGTACGCGGTCAGTTCGTGCCCTACATCCGTTTGCGCGACCACTTCAACATCACTAACGCTCTGCCTGATTTCGAGCAGGTGATGCTGGTAGATACAGAAGATGGTTATTGCGGACTCGTGTTCGATCGCGTGCTGGGCAATTGTCAGACCATGATCAAATCGCTGGGCCGCCTCTACCAGCATGTGCAAGCGGTTTCCGGCGCCACCATTCTGGGCAACGGAAAAGTGGCTCTCATCCTCGATCCCCACCGACTCGTGCAGGAATGCGTTCGCGCGGTTGGGCTGCGTGTGCGTGGACATCCGCGCCTGTCGGGATCGGTCGGCGGTGCGTTGTCCGGCCCATGGAATCAGTCCCCACCGATATGAAGTTCGTCGCTGGTCGCATTGAAGTTCAACTCCAAAGAGTTCAAACAAATGAGTGCTCCGGTGCATGAGTGCACATTCGTCCGGAGCAAAAAAGAAGAGGAAGGATACGATGTCAACCACTCTGGTGAGCGAAGGCCGCAAGCTACATAGCGTTGGAAACGGCCACGCAAAAAATGGCAAACATATTGCCCCACACAACGACCGCGAAGCGTTACTCAACGAAATCATGCGCCTGGTGGATGCCTCCAAGGAAGGCCGACTGACCGAGAGAGGCCGCGCCACCATCTTCAACGGCCCTGATCGAGAGTTGATTCAGGGCGTCAACGAAATCCTGGACGCGATCCTTCTCCCGATCGCTGAAGGCAATCGTATTCTGGCGCAGATCTCGGCGGGCAAGATCGACGAATTGATTACCCAGACCTACAAAGGTGACCACGAGAAAATGAAGGTTGCTGTCAACAACCTTGCTGAGGTCGTTCAGGCATTGCAGAAGGGGTTTAAACGGCTCGTGCAATCTGCGATGGATGGCAATCTGGCCGATCGGGGGCACGCTGAGTTATTCAAAGGGGCATTCGCCGAGATTGTTAATGATCTAAATGGCATATTGGACGCGATCCTTCTCCCGATCGGTGAAGGGAACCGCATCCTTGCCCAGATTTCCGAGGGCAATATCGATGAGCTCGTCGCTAAGACTTACAAGGGCGACCACGAAAAGATGAAGATCGCGGTCAACAATGTGGCCATCGTGCTGCAAGGTCTGCAGAAGGAAATGACGCGACTCACGCAGGCTTCGCATGAAGGCCAACTCAGCGAACGCGGCAAGCCCGAACAGTTCGTCGGCGCCTATGCCGGGATTGTCCGGGGCGTGAATGAAATGCTTGATGCCATACTTCTGCCTATCAGCGAGGGAAATCGCGTGCTCGCGCAGATTTCCGATGGGAAGATCGATGAGGTGATTACCCAGACCTATAAGGGCGATCACGAGAAAATGAAGGTGGCCATCAACAACGTTGCCCAGGTTCTGCAGACTCTCGAAAAGATGCTGATGCGTCTCACAGAAGCTGCCAAAGCGGGGCAGCTTTCCCAACGGGCTAATCCAGATACAGTGCAGGGTGCTTACGCGGATATCGTTCGCGGCGTCAATGCACTTCTCGATGCCGTGATCGGCCCGCTGAATGTCTCGGCCCGCTATGTCGACCTGATTGCCAAGGGCGACATGCCACCGGCGATTACCGAAAATTACAACGGCGACTTCAACACCATCAAGAACAATCTCAACATGTTAATCGGCGCAATGAACGAAATCACCGGCGCCGCCGAGCAGGTTGCTGGCGGGAACCTGACCGTGGTCCTGAAGGAGCGCTGTGGGCAGGACAAGCTGATGCAGGCTCTGGTCGCCATGGTCAGCGGATTGACGCGCACGGTCTCTGAAATCCGCTCGATCGCGGGAGAAGTAGCATCCGCCAGCCAGTCCATCTCAACTGCGTCAGTACAAGTGTCCAAGGGCGCAAGTTCTCAGGCTGCAGCCGCGGAAGAAGCCTCTTCTTCGATGGAAGAGATGGTTTCCAACATCAAGCAAAACGCCGATAACGCCCAACAGACCGACAAGATTGCCAACAAGAGCGCCAAGGATGCGCAGGAAAGTGGCAAGAGCGTACTCGAAGCCGTCGCTGCCATGAAGGAGATTGCCAACAAGATCTCGATCATTGAAGAGATCGCGCGCCAGACCAATCTCCTGGCTCTGAATGCAGCCATTGAAGCAGCTCGTGCCGGCGAGCATGGCAAGGGATTCGCTGTGGTTGCCGCCGAGGTCCGTAAGCTGGCTGAACGCAGTCAAAAAGCTGCCGCCGAGATCAATCAACTCTCCAGCACAACCCTGCGCGTCAGCGAAAAATCCGGTGAGATGCTCGACAAACTGGTTCCCGATATTCAGCGCACCGCTGAACTGGTCCAGGAAATCTCCGCAGCCAGCAAGGAACAGGATACAGGCGCCGAGCAGATCAACAAAGCTCTGCAACAACTTGAGCAGGTGATCCAGCAGAACGCCTCCGCAGCCGAAGAAATGGCTTCAACCACCGAAGAACTTACTGGGCAGTCCGAGCAACTAGTCAGCGCGCTTTCGTTCTTCCATACAGGCGACGAGGACGAAGGACCGTCACACCGGCCGCCTTCGAAATCATCAAAACTACGACCGTCACCCGTTCATGCCGTACTAAAGCCGACGAGCCATACGACCGCGACGGGTTCCAAAAATGGCGTGGCACTTCGGATGAAAGACAGGCAGGACGATTCTGACGGAGAGTTTGAACGGTACTGAGCCGCAGGGTGCCCCGTCTGGTGACGGGGTGCCCTGGGACTTCACGCGATCCACGAGAAAGGAAGCAAATTCATGAGCGTGAATGAAATCACGGAGACGCGCCAGTACCTGACCTTCAAACTCGGTAACGAGATCTTTGCCACCGATGTGGCCAAGGTGAGGGAGGTTCTGGATTTAACGGCAATTACCCAGATCCCGCGCACACCTGATTTTATGGCGGGCGTTATCAACCTGCGCGGGAGCGTCGTCCCGGTCGTCGACCTGCGGCTGTGTTTCGAGATGACCCGGACGGTGAGTACGCGCAACACCTGCATCGTAGTTGTCGAGGTGATGCTCGACGATGAGCCAACGGTGATCGGAGCGCTGGCCGATTCAGTCGAAGAGGTAATCGACCTCGAGCCGGATCAGATTCAGCCTGCACCCCGCATTGGTACCCAGATCCGCGTCGACTTTATCAAGGGCATGGGCAAACGCGATAACAACTTCATCATGATCCTTGACATCGACCGCGTATTCTCGGCCGACGAACTCACCGCATTCCACGCTCAGGAAAAACCGCCAACCGAAGCCGTAGCGGCGTAAAAAGCTGCAACTGCTCTATAGTTGCGCACGCTTAATGGAGAAAATCTTGGCTCACGTTCATACCGCTGAGGAAGAAGAGCTCTCTTCACGGGACTTTGGGCGCCTGCGGGAACTCATCTATACCGAAACGGGCATCTGCCTGAGCCCGGAGAAGAAAACCATGGTCGAGGTCCGCCTGAAGCGACGGTTGCGGACCTTAAACATGGCGACCTACACCCAGTACTGCGATTTCGTTTTTGGCCGCGAGGGTATGAGGGAAGAACTGGTCTTCCTCATCAACGTCATTACGACCAACAAAACCGACTTCTTTCGTGAACCTCAGCATTTCGAATTCCTCACTCGCACCGCATTACCAGAGCTGGCAGTGAATAGCCGCTCATTGGTCATATGGAGTGCAGGTTGCTCCAGCGGTGAAGAGCCCTACACCCTGGCCATGTTGCTTAGCGAATATGCTGAAGCGCATCCCGGATTTCGCTTCCGCATTCTAGCCTCGGACATCTCAACCGAAGTGCTGGAAAAGGCAGAGATGGGTATCTACTCATCGGAGTGCGTTACCCCCGTTCCACTCACTCTTAAACGCAAATACCTGTTGCGCAGCCGCGATTCTCAATCACCGCGCGTGCGCGTCACGCCAGAACTGCGCAGACTTATCGACTTCCGCCACCTCAACCTCATGGAGTCGGACTACATGCTGGCGCAAAAAGTCGACGCCATCTTCTGCCGCAATGTTCTCATCTACTTCGATCGCGCCACGCAGGAAAACATCTTGTGCAAGCTTGTCGACAACCTCACTCCCTCGGGCTACTTGTTCGTCGGCCACTCCGAGACTCTGCACGATATGGATCTGCCCGTCGTTCCCGTGGCTCCCGCGCTCTACCGGAAAGCTCATGCGCCGCCTCGCACCTGATCTGCCCGAGTTCTATCTCCAGCCTGGTGAATGGCGCATTGTGCGCAGTCCGTCCATTCTCAAAACGGTGCTCGGCTCTTGTGTCAGCGCCACCTTTCATGCGCCCCGCTTGGCCACCTCGGCGATGTGCCATCCTATGCTGCCTACGCACTCCGCCAAACCTCTCGTTCGTCCCGATAAGGACGCCGCGTGCCGCTACGTGGACTATGTGATCCGCGAGATTGCCCATCAATTCGATAGCCTCGGAGCCACGCGCCGCGAAGTGGAAGTAAAACTCTTTGGCGGTGCCGACGTTCTCGCTTCCTCGCGGAAAAACCCAACCGTCGGCTCAATGAATGCCGAGACCGCCTTGCGCGTGCTGCAGGACGAGGGCTTTCAATTGCTCGCATCGCGGCTCGGCGGAAGTTGCGGCATCTTTATCGAATTTCAAACAGGTACAGGAGAGGTTCTCCTGCGCAAGTTATCCGGAATGAGTCTGCCTGCGTTGGCGGAAAGCTGAGAGACGAGGATCACGATGGCCGCAAAGAAGATCCGGGTACTGGTGGTCGACGATTCAGCAGTAGTCCGCCAGGCACTCAGCAACTTGTTGTCTAGTGATCCCGCTATCGAAGTTATGGGCACTGCTTCGGATCCCTTTGTCGCGGCCGATCGCATCGCCGAAGAAATTCCCGATGTCATCACGCTCGATATTGAGATGCCGCGCATGGACGGCCTGACATTTCTTAAAATGATCATGACTCAGCATCCGGTTGCGGTCGTGATCTGTTCGAGCCTCGCGGATGAAGGGGCACAGAGCACCTTGCGCGCGCTCGAATATGGCGCTGTCGATATCATCACCAAGCCCCGCCTGGGAACCCGGCAGTATCTTGAAGATTCGCGCACCTCTATTTGCGATATCGTGAAAGCGGCTGCCGGTGCGCGGCTAGGGAGGCGGTGCGTTGAACATCTCGTTCAGCCCAAGCTAACCGCCGACGTGATTCTGCCGCAGGCCACGCGCGCCATGGATGAGACTACTGAGAAAGTGATCGTCGTCGGCGCATCGACGGGCGGCACCGAAGCTTTGAAGTCCCTGCTCGAAACCCTGCCTCCCGACGCTCCTGGCATCGTGATCGTTCAGCATATGCCGGAACTCTTCACCCGTGCATTCGCAAACCGCCTCGACGGCCTATGTGCCATTACTGTCAAAGAAGCAGAAACCAACGACACCGTCTTGCGCGGTCGGGCCCTTATCGCACCGGGCAATCATCACATGCTGCTTCGTCGCAGCGGCGCGCGCTACTTCGTCGAGATCAAGGATGGTCCGCTCGTCTGCCGGCATCGGCCCTCCGTCGATGTCTTGTTTCGCTCTGCCGCGCGCTATGCTGGCCCCAATGCCGTTGGCGTCATCCTCACCGGCATGGGCGACGATGGAGCACGCGGCATGCTTGAGATGAAACATGCCGGAGCCTTCAACATCGCGCAAGATGAAGCCAGTTCCGTTGTCTTCGGCATGCCCAAGGAGGCGATCAAACTCGATGGAGTCCACAAGGTGCTGCCGCTCGTTCACATTCCTGTCGCCATCCTCAAGCACGGCGCCTGAACGATCCTGCTCAAACAAGGCGATCCAGAAACTGCGTCACTAACTTCGTTTTGCAGAAACAAAAAAAGACCGCCGCACTTCGAGGAGATACGGCGGTCGCTAGCGTTACTTACAACGTCGTTCAATACTTACTCACCGTTCTGATTGCTCTGTGCTGGATGTACTACACGATAGCTCGCGCCTCCATGCGACCACACCAGCAGCAGGATGTCCTTTCCCGCCGGAACAGCGTGCACATCATTGGCAAATTCCTGCGCGTTCTTGACAGATTTGCGGTTCACTTCCTGGATCACATCGCCCGGTGTAAGGCCGGCGTCTTCGGCCGGGCTCGCGGGACGGACGCTGGCGACTGCTGCTCCCTGCACGTTAGACGGGATATTCAGCTGCTGACGCATATCAGGTGTCAGATCGCCAAGCGAAAGGCCCAGTTTTCCGTGCTGCTGCGACCCCTCGCCGTCGTTTTCCGCAACCTGCTTCTCACCCTTGTACTCGCCAACCTTCAGGGTCAAAGTCTCCGGCTTGCCATCGCGAAGAATGCCCAGCTTGATCTCGTTTCCAGGAGCAGTCTGGCTAACTGCCACCTGCAGTTGGCTGCCGTTCCTGATCTTGCTGCCATTCAGTTCGCGCAGCACGTCGCCGCTCTTTAGTCCAGCGCGACTTGCCGGCGAGTCTGGCGTTACGTTGCTGACAATCGCACCCGTCGCATCCGGCAAGTTAAAGAAGTTCGAGTTGTCCGGCGTCACGTCGTTCATGCTGATGCCGAGATACCCGTGGTGCACCGCGCCGTCTTTGATGATGGCCTCGGCAGTCGCCCGCACAATCTGCGAAGGAATCGCGAAGCCTGCGCCCGCGAATGCTCCATTGTTGGTGATGATGAAGGTATTGATGCCCACCAGCTCGCCGCGTGCATTCACCAACGGCCCGCCCGAGTTGCCGGGATTGATCGCCGCATCCGTTTGAATAAAGTCGCCCGGCTTGCGCGCATCATCCGAATAAGGATTCGGCCGATCGAGCGCGCTCACGATTCCACGCGTCACTGAAAACTGGAAGTAGCCAAACGGGCTGCCGAATGCCAGCACTGTTTGCCCAGGATGCAGCTTCGTCGAATCGCCCCACGCGACCGTGGTCAGATTGTTGGCGTTGATTTTAATCACCGCCAGGTCGTTCAGTTTGTCTACGCCTACCACCTTCGCATTGAACACGCGACGGTCATTCAGCGTCACCCGCACCTGAGTGGCTCCATCCACGACGTGGTTATTGGTCACGATGTAGCCGTCGGGAGAGATGATGATGCCACTGCCGATTCCATGCTCGATCTGCGCTTGCGGATTCTGCCCGCGCCCCATCGGCCCGAAAAACCGACGAAACTCCGGAGGAATCGCACCCTGCGGAATCTGCCCGCCGGAATCCTGACCGTCATCCTCGCTCTCCGCATCCTGTCCGGTCAGCTTGGCGGTGACCGCCACATTCACAACCGCCGGCGTTACGCGCGCCGCTACCGCTTCCACTGCGTTATCCAATGCCACCAGCGAAGACACGCTGTTGTCATCCATCGGTAAGCCGCCGCTCAGAGTCGCCGCCGCATGGGCCGTATGTCCGACCAGAAACGCGCCACCGAGCAGGACCGCGGCTGCGGCCCCGATCGGCATTCCAAACTTCTTTACCTTTGTTACTAATGAATTAGTTGATGCAGTCATAACTACCCCTCGCTTCGTTTTTTGAAGTTGAACTTACAGTTGAAACACGAACCAGCCGCCGCGAACCAAACCTGTGACGGGCTGAGTTGACTTTGAATTCGCAGGCACGACGCGCAATATCAATTGCGTAACCGTGTAGTTGCTCGTCTGATTAGGCAACTCGCTGGTTGCTTTTCCCGTTGCGTTGCCGCCATTTTGCGATGGCTGCGGCTGCCCATTCGCAGCGGCCTCTTCGGTGGTCGCAGCCGTGTCGTAATCCGAAATCGACGTGCGGCTGACAGTTCGCACTTCCTGCCACGCTGCCAGAACCACCCACTGCTGCTCGTCGCCGGAATTTACGCGATCGCCAATTGCCTCCGCTTTCGCCATTTGCTGCGAATTGGGCGGAGTGATCGCCTCTGATTTCCTTACCGCGGTAGCGCATTTCTTCGCTTCGTGCCGCATCGCTGCTTGCGGTCGATCACTCTCCGGTACGATAGCCTTCGTCTGCACCGCGTGGAACCCCGCCGGCAAACTCAGCTTTGCCTCCGCACTTTCGCGCGTAAGCATCTCTCTCATCTGCCGCTGCCGCGCTTGCGTCATTGCCAGGTTTCTTTGCTCCGGAACAAACGCCACCAACTGTGGTGCCCGAGCCATCTCCACCGATCCGGCCACTAGCGTGCAACCGACGGCACCCAGCAGTGCTCCCGCTGCAACTCCGGTCAAGTTGCGCTTTTTTAGAAGAATCCCCTGCACCCGATCGACGAGTTCCGACCGCCGATGCCATGCGCCAAGCGACAATGCCTCAGCATGCCGAGTACGTCTTTCGAGACCGCGCTCGGCCAGGCTCGCCAGGCACGCAGCGTACGCTCGCGGCGCATTCGTAATTCGAACCACGCCCTCGTCGCATGCCATCTCACGTTGCTGGCAGAGCCGATGTTCCATCCACGCCATTGCCGGGTTCAGCGGGAATGCCACCAGCCAGAGTTTCTGCACAAGGTTGGTCCAATCATCGCCGCGGCGAAGATGCTCGGCTTCGTGCAACACGATCTGCTCCAGCTCGTCCGGCGTCAATCGCCCGATCAGCCATGCCGGAATCAGAATTCGCGGTGCCAGAAAGCCGATCACGCTCGGCCGGTTCAAGATGTCGGTAGTGCAGATCGTCACCCCCCCGCCGCGTACGTTCTTCAGCGCTGCCGTCAGCGTCGAACTAACGTCCGCTGGCCGCGCAGTCTTCCACAACCGCCGCAGCCGCATCGAGTGCACCACCAGGCTCGCAGCCCGCAATGCAGACGCCGCCACCCAGAGCCCCGCAATCACCAATCCCCATCGCGCATCCAGTCGCAGAAATGGTCCAACCGAATTTCCAGCAACGACCGAACCCGCGACATCAGGTTCACTTCCCGCTGCGAAATGCATCAGCCCCATCAACGGCAATCCAGCCGCCGCACCAAATCCGGCTGCCCAAATCGCAAACCGCTGTGCCGCGGAAATCCGAGGCATCACCCGCAGGCAAATCTCCAGCACGCATGCAATCACCCCGCCCTGCCATAGTGAGGTCACCAACGTCGTACCCATTGCCCGCGCGAATCCCTCCCACGCAGAAGCGACTCCCGCCCAAATCGCCGGAGCCATCATCTCGAGATCGCCGAAAAATGCTGCCACGTGCATCCGCTAGACCTCTTTCACCGCTTCGGGTGCTGTCACGTCAGGGGCTGCATCACGAATCGCTGCCTTCAACCGGTCAAGCTCATCGCGAGAAATATCTTCATCGCCCAACAGTGTTAACAGCAGTTGCTCCCGGGAGTTGCCGAAAAACCGGCTCAACATGTGCTTCACTTCACTCCGACCTGCCTCTTGCTCCTCAACTACCGCCCGATATACGAATGCGCGTCCATCCTGCCGATGCTCCACGTACCCCTTTTGCTCCAGGATCCGGATCGTCGTCAGCACCGAGTTATAAGCCAGCGTCTCCCCCTCGGGGATTGCCGACACCAAGTCGGTCACTGCGGATTCGCCGCGCCGCCAGAGGATCTTCATCAGCCTCAGCTCGGCTTCGGTTAACGTGTTTGATTTCTTGGGAGGCATCCTCTAATCCACTGATTCCATTCGCTAGATCGCTTTGTTTGTCTTTCGTCTACGTGTATATAGACGAACAACTAAAGGATTAGTTATCACAGCTCGAAGACAAATTTCAACCCCCTCCCCGCATCGCAAACTATAGTAGTTAGGTCCGCAGGCTTCCCGGCCCAGTCTCTTCCAGGAGGAGCTCCCATGCCCGCTCTCGCCGATCACGAAATCCATTCCCGCCTTGTCACGGTCCCCGACTGGCAGATCGAAACCGGGGAGCTCGTGCGCACATTCCTCTTCAAGGACTTCCGCGCCTCGCTGGCCTTCGTCAACAAGGTTGGTGACCTCGCTGAAGCGGCCGGCCATCATCCCGACATCGATATCCGCTACAACAAGGTTCGCCTCGCCCTCGTGACTCACGACGCCGGCGGCATCACGCAAAAGGATTTCGACCTCGCCGCCGCGGCAGACAAACTCTGCTAAGCCCGTTTTCGCTCCGCAGACATCATCGGGTGCTGACATCACGAATCTCCTTTACTTCCCGCATACTCACGGTTAACATTCGACGTGACTTAGAACGACTGCGCCTTCCTCTCTCTCCCCCGTTCCAGCGCAATGGGTTCCTAATTCAATCGGCTCCTAAATTAGTTGACTGCACTCCTTTCTCTGATATTCGGGATACGCACGGCTTTCTCAGATCACTTTAGGTGAGAGGTCCGTAACGAGGGCCCGAAAAACAATCCAAGGTGGAGGCCACCGTGACACGTTCAGGACTCGCATCACTTTCTCTCTGCCTAGGCATCGTCACTAGCATTGCGTCAGCCCAGAATTCAACTCCCGCCAAGGTCGACTTCGGCCGCGACGTTCTGCCCATATTCCGTGAGCAATGCGGGGATTGCCATGGCCCTGCCAAGCAGCGCGCGGGAATGCGGCTTGATCGTCGCAGCTCCGTGATGAAGGCTTTCTCTCGACGCGTCGTCCCCGGCAGCAGCGCCAATAGTTTCGTCTATCATCGTCTCATCGGCGATGGATACGGCGCCCAGATGCCTCCCACTGGCGCGCTTCGTCCCGAACAAATCGCCACAGTCAAAGCATGGATCGATCAGGGAGCCGAATGGCCTGACGCGCTCGCGAACGAAGCCGACCTGCCGCCATTCGATCCAAAGGCCATTGCGATGGTCGACGCCCTCCGTGCTGCGGACCTCCCATCCTTCCTTAAAGCCGCCACCGCCGACCCGGCACTGCTCAACGCACGCGGCCCCGAAGGCTCTACGCCATTCATGTATGCGGTGCTCTACACCAATGTGCCCACCTTAGCGCGTCTCTTGAAAATGGGCGCCGACCCCAACAAGCACAATGATGCCAACGCAACCCCCTTAATGTGGGCCGCCACTGACCTCGAGAAGACCCGCCTTTTGCTTGATCACGGCGCGGATGTAAATGCCCGGTCTGATGATATGCGGACGCCGCTCATGATCGCCGCTCGTCGTCCCGGTGGTGCGCCAATCGTCAAACTCCTCCTCGATCACGGTGCCAAAACCAACCCCAATTACCGCCCTGAAAACGAATCTTCACCGCTCATCGAAGGCCTCACCTCCGGCGATCCCCAGGTTGTCGCTATGCTGCTTGATCACGGGGCAGACGCCAAAATGGCCGGGGAAACAGGCCTCACGATGGCCATCGTTTCTCATTGCCCCAGCTGCGTCGATCGCATCCTCCAGCAGGTCACCGACAAAAGCGTCCTCACTGCCTCCCTTGATGACACTGCCGTTCTTGCCGATATGCGCGACGTCCGCACTCTGCTCGATCACGGTGCCGATGCCAACGGCTACGACCCACTGGGCCGTACACCCCTGATGTACGCCGCGATCTCAGACATGCTCCCGGTTGAGACTGTGCAACTTCTCATCGATCGCGGCGCCGACGTAAACGCCATCGACAAACATTCCAAGACAGGCGATGAAGGATTGACTCCTCTCGACATCGCCCGGCACAACGGAGACACTCCGGTCGTCAAATTGCTCCTGAAGGCCGGTGCTAAACCCAGCCCGTTTACTCCGGTTTCGCTTCACATGCGACGCGACAATTCAATCCAGCGCGCCGTCCAGGACACCATTCCTCACCTCCAGCGTGCCGACGTTAACTTCATCACTCAGTCCGGTTGCGTCTCCTGTCATGACAACAGCCTCACCGCCATGACCATGGGTTTATCTCGCAAGCATGGTTTCCAAATCGATGAGAAAACCGCCGCCGCACAGGTACAGGCCAATGCCGACGCTCTGGCCAAGTTGCGTGACCGCATGCACCAGGGCTTCATCGTGCCCACTGAAGACAATTTCAGCGAAGGCATTCTCGCGTACCAGTTGATGGGGCTCGCAGCCGAAGGCTATAAATCCGATCTCAATACCGATACCGCAGCTTTGTACATCCTTAAGCGCCAGCACCCCAATGGCGAGTGGCCCGCGCAACATGCAGACAACCGTCCGCCCATTTGTCTCGACTATATCGGCCAGACTGCGAGAGCCATGCGCGCTCTCCAGCTCTACACGCCCAAGGCCAACGCCGACCAATACCGCAAGTCCATTCATCTTGCCGCGAACTGGATCGCTAACGCGCGGTCCTACAACAACGAAGATCGCAGCTGGCGAGTTGCTGGACTTGCCTGGGCAGGAACCAACAAAACTGCCCTGCAACAAGCCATCGCGGAACTGCTCGCCGCGCAACATCCTGATGGTGGATGGTCTGATCTGCCCACCATGCAAAGCACCGCCTACGCCACGGGAAAAAGTCTAGTGGCGCTTCATCTCGCAGGCCTTCCAGCCTCCAGTCCCTCCTACCAGCGCGGCGTGAAGTGGCTCTTGGACACCCAGCAGGAAGATGGTTCCTGGTACGTGCAGACCCGCGCTCTCGGCTTCCAGCCCTGGTTCGATGCCGGTTTCCCACACGGCCACGATCAATGGATCTCCGCCGCCGGCACAAATTGGGCCGCTATGGCCCTGACCTATGCGTTGCCGCAAAACAGTGCGAAGTCCGCCCCCGTGCGCCGAAAGTCGCCAGGATACCTGAAATACGAGCAAGCCTCCGCAGTCAAACCTGCGGCGGCGTTCCCCGCAATTCCAGCAGCAGAGGCGCAAGCTCGTCACTGAGAGACTTAAAAGTAAAAGTGAAGCTTGAGCGAAGCCAAAGGACTGCTGGTTGGGATTTTCTGCGTGCTGATCGCGCTTATCTGCTTTGCGGCCAGCCTCATGTCCGCTTCACGTGCCACGCGCATGGACCCTTTGCAGGTGTTTAGCGAGGACTAGAATCCGGGGCATGTGATTGACCTCACATCCAGACCCCCGTATAGTAGTTCCAATGAGTCTCTATTCCATGTCGGTCGCTTGTTGCGCATGTTGTTGTGCGCCGCGCCGGACTATGGGATAAGCCACCTCTAAGACTCACTGGAATTCCCCATACCCCGCGCCGCAGTTTCCCTGCAGCCGCGGGTTTTTTATTTGCTCTTAAAAATCTCTGGAGAAACATGACAGCCACTGCCGCCGTCGAGCAAAAAACAATCAACGTCGAAAACCACGACGAGTGCTATCGCGAAGAGCGCTTAAGCCACATCCAGCTTCTCGAGGCTGAGAGCATCCACATTTTTCGCGAGGTCGCCTCCGAGTTCCAGAACCCGGTGATGCTCTATTCAATCGGTAAAGACTCCTCCGTCATGCTCCGCCTCGCGCAGAAGGCCTTCTACCCTTCGCCCATCCCGTTTCCGCTCCTCCATGTCGACACCGGCTACAAGTTTCGAGAGATGCTCGAATTCCGCGATCGCTACACTGCCGAACTCGGCCTCAAGCTCATCGTATGGCGCAACGAAGAGGCCCTGGCTGACGGCGCCAACCCCATCAAGCTTGGCACCCAGCGCTGCTGCGGATACCTCAAGACCCAGGCTCTCTTGGACGGCCTCCGCGCCCACGGCTTCGACGCAGCCTTCGGCGGAGCGCGCCGCGACGAAGAGAAATCTCGCGCCAAGGAGCGCATCTTTTCCTTCCGCGACTCCGCAGGCCAGTGGGATCCCAAAAACCAGCGCCCCGAACTCTGGTCCCTCTTCAACGGCCGCATCGGTCCTGGCGAGAGCATCCGCGTCTTCCCCCTTTCGAATTGGACCGAACTCGACATCTGGCACTACATCCATCTCGAAAAGATTCCCATTGTCCCGCTCTACTTCGCCAAGCCGCGCAAAATGCTCGTCCGCAACGACTCGCTCATCCCTCTAGAACAGCCCTTCATTCAGGGCCTCCCAGGCGAAGAACAGTGGGTCACCTGCCGTCTCCGCTCTCTCGGCTGCAGCCCCTGCACTGGCGCCATCCGCTCTGAGGCGGACACAGTTCCGAAAATCATCGAGGAACTCATGGCCGTCCGCAATTCCGAGCGCGCCAACCGCATCATCGACCACGATCAGGACGGCTCCATGGAACTGAAAAAGCGTGAGGGCTACTTCTGATGGCCACTGTAGAACAGAACATTTTCGAAGTAGTCGATCCCGCGCCAGTAACCTCTTCCGAGTTGCCCATCGAACAGCGCCTGGAAGCCGAACTCGCGAAAGACCTCCTACGCTTCTCTACCGCCGGCAGCGTGGACGACGGCAAGTCCACTCTCATCGGCCGCCTGCTTTACGACTCGCACAACGTCTACGACGACCACATCCGCTCCGTCACCCGCAACGCCGCCATCGACTTCGCCCAGCTCACAGACGGTCTTCGCGCCGAGCGAGAGCAGGGAATAACCATCGACGTTGCCTACCGCTATTTCTCCACGCCGAAACGCAAGTTCATCATCGCCGACACCCCGGGCCACGAGCAGTACACGCGCAATATGGCTACCGGCGCCTCCACCGCCGACGTCGCCATTGTTCTCGTCGACGCTCGCAAAGGAATCCTCGCCCAGACCCGCCGTCACGCCTGCATCGCCGGCCTGCTTGGCATTCCGATAGTTATCGCCGCCATCAACAAGATGGACTTGGTCGACTTCTCTGAAGAAGTCTTCAATCGCCACAGCGCCAGCCTGCAGGGCCTCGCCCGCCAGCTTGACATCGCGCAACTCATCCCGGTCCCCGTCAGTGCCCTCGATGGCGACAATGTGGTCCATCGCAGCACCCGCATGCCGTTCTACACCGGCCCCAGTATTCTCGAACTGCTCGAGACCCTGCCTCTTGCAATCGAACGCACACAGGCAACTTTCCGGTTGCCTATCCAGCGCGTCGTCCGTCCCCATCAGGATTTCCGCGGCTTCGCCGGACAAATCACTGCCGGTTTCATCCATCCGGGCGATGAAGTTCTCGCGCTCCCCAGCGGACGCCGCTCCCGTGTTCGCACTGTCTCTACCTTCGACGGCGATCTTGCGCAGGCTCGCACGCCCCAATCCGTCGTCCTCACCCTTGAAGACGAAATCGACCTCAGTCGCGGCGACATGATCTCCTCCGTCGCAGCGCCGCCGCGCAAAACTACCCGCGTCGAGGCCACAGTTGTCTGGATGCACTCCAAACCCCTGCGCCCCGGCGCAACCTACCTGCTCAAGCACTCCACCCAGACCGTTCGCGCCACCATCACCGAGCTTCGTTCCCGCATCGACGTTGAGCACCTCGCCGAAAACTCCGCTTCCCAGCTTGCGCTCAACGACATCGGTCACGTCGTCATCGAAACCAGCCGACCCTTGCTTGCCGATCTCTACCGCGAAAGCCGCTCGACCGGAAGTCTCATCCTCATCGACGCCACCGACAACACCACGGCCGGCGCCGGCATGATCCGCGCCATCGAAGACGCATCCGACACAATCGATACACATGCAACCGCAGGGTTGCTCAACATAGGTAGCCGTGCCGATCTTGCAGCTCAAATCGAGCAGACTCTGCTAGCGGAAGGCGCTATCGTCCTCCGCACCCACTCCCCAGCATCTTCTCAACTCGCAACATTTGCCCGTCTCGGCGCATTCGTGATCCTTGAGTCTGATCAACTCGTGCCCATCACCTTCACGCGCGCCGACAGCACGATCGCCAGGCCTCTTGCCTGCGACTCCGAATCCATCCAGAAAACACTCACTGAAATCCACCGCCTCGCTTCAATCGCCACAGGAGAAGACGACAATGACAACGGCCTCGGCATCTGACGCTCTAGCCCTTACCGCATCGAGCTTCCTTCGTGAGAACCTCGAGCACGCGCAGCGCGCCTGCATCACCTCGAGCTTCCAGGCTGAAGACGTCGCCGTGCTCCACATGGTGCTCCAGCATCAGCCGCAAATCCCGGTCATCTTTCTCGAAACCGGCTACCACTTTCCGGAAACTCTCGCTTATCGCGATCGCATCGCCGCCGAGTGGAATCTGAACCTTGTCAACGTTGAGGCCGAGCAGTCTGTCGCCGAACAGGAGTCGCAATTCGGCATCCTCAACCAGACCGCTCCCGACCGCTGCTGCGGCCTGCGCAAGGTCGAGCCGCTCTTCCGCGCTCTGGGTGCGTACACCACATGGGTCACCGGCCTGCGCCGCCAGCAGTCCAAGTCGCGTGCCAACCTGCAGCCGCACGAGTTCTTCACCCTGCCCACCGGCAAGATCCTCGCTAAGCTAAGCCCTCTCACCGAGTGGACCACGCGCGACGTGTGGCAATACGCCGAGCAGCATTCCATTCCGCTGCTTCCGCTCTACGAACAGGGATACACGTCCATCGGTTGCGCACCGTGCACCAGCCTGCCCTTCGACGAAAACGACCCACGCTCGGGCCGCTGGTCCGGCCGCAAACTCGAGTGCGGCATCCACCTGCAGGCTCACTGATCCAGCTTCACTTACTGAGAGAAGATCGCCATGGAACTCCTCCTCGGATTCGCAATCGCAGCGCTCATCGCCATCACCGGCGTCGGCGCCGGTACGCTCATCGCGCCCTTGCTTATCCTGTTTCTCCATGTACCCGTAGCAGAAGCCGTCGGCACAGCACTCGCCTACTCCGCCGCCGTCAAGTTGGTCGTCGTCCCCGTTCAGATTTGGCGCCGCCAAGTTGAATGGCGCACTCTCGCCGTCATCCTTGCCACCGGAATCCCAGGCGTCGCCATCGGCTCGCTCATCTTCCAGCGCGCTGCCCACAACTCTGCCAACAATCTCTGGCTCTTCCTCGCCCTCGGCATCATGATCGCCGTCTCGTCAGCGTGGCACATCTTCCGCCACTTCCGTCCCGCCGCTGAACCAGCGCAGCGCACTAACTCCCCGAAGTGGCTCGCCTTCGTCATGCTCCCCATCGGCGCTGAAGTTGGATTTTCCTCCTCCGGCGCAGGAGCACTCGGCACTCTCGCCCTCCTCGGTCTCACCCCCCTCGACGCTCGCCGCATCGTCGGCACCGACCTGGCCTTCGGCCTCTGCCTCTCGCTCATCGGCGGTACACTCCATCTTCAAAGCGCCGGTCTCAATTCAGCATTACTCATCAATCTCATTGTCGGCGGTATCCTCGGCGCACTCGTCGGAACCGGTCTCGCCTCGCGCATCCCCGTCCGCACCATGCGCCTCGCGCTCTCCCTTTGGCTCTTCGTTATGGGCATCCAACTCTGCTGGCACGCCCTCGCCTAAATACAGAAACTAGAGAGCATTTCATCCCCCAAACTTTAGAATCAGTGCCGCGAAAGCTGCGACCCGTCAGCAACGATGCCGGGCGATATACTGCATATGGCTCTATTTATGCCCCATTTCCATTTGCAAGTGAGAACCCACCTTGGCGCGTGAAACGCATACGGCACGTCTGGCAAGCAAGACGCTCATCTCTGAATCGGCCCAGTGTTACCACTTCGATTTCGTTCTCGATGAACTGAAATCCTTTCCTTTCATCTCCGGCCAATTCATCTCTGCGGTAGCCACCGATTCAAACGGCAAGCAGCAGACTCGCGCCTACTCCATCGCTTCCGCCGCCAATACCAATCACTTCGAACTTTGCGTCAATCGCGTGCCCCAGGGATTCTTTTCGAACCACCTCGCCGATCTCACCGAACTGCCCCCCGGCGGCACTATTCAAGTTCACGGCCCTCACGGCCACTTCGTTTTAAAGCAGCCCGTCACCGACTCGATCTTCATCTCTACCGGCACCGGCATCGCCCCCATGCGTGGATTTGCGCAGTGGCTCTTCCCTGAAACCGGTCCAGACGCCGGCATCGATCGCAGCGAAGGCAAAGAGATCTGGATGGTCTACGGCACCCGTCACGAAAGCGAGCTCTACTACCGCGCGGAGTTTGAAGCCCTTGCCGAGCGCAAGCCTAACTTCCACTACCTGCCCACGCTGAGCCGCGCCGACGATACCTGGAAGGGCCTTCGCGGATACGTGCAGGATCACGTCGCTCGAATCGTGGAAGAACGCGCCGCCCGCCTCGGCCTCACGCTCCCTGTGCCTCCTCCCGATCCGAATATCCTACCCTCGGAACTCAAGTTCGATATCCATGCCTACATCTGCGGCCTCAATAACATGGTGGCCGGCGTCCGCGAAAAGCTGGCATCCTACGGCTGGCACCGCAAGCAAATCATCTTCGAACGCTACGATTGATCCCGGGCCTCTATCAGAATATTCAAAAGATAATCAACAGAATGTGTCATCCTGAGCGACCGTAGGGAGTCGAAGGACCTGCAGTTGCTCCTTTCCAGGTGACGAAAATGCCAGACACTCTCCTCTCGGCAAGCTCTTCATCCGCAAATCGACGAAGCCTAGTCATCACCTTCTCACTCTCCGCCCTTCTCGCCCTCTATCTGTTCACGCGCATCCTCCAGATCCTTCCCTTCAGCACCCCGTCCACTTTCATCGTCGCTCTTGAAATTTTCTCCGCTCTCCTCTTCGCCCTAATCCACGGCGCACAGCACTACCGCCTCCACGGCATACTCGTCTTCGCCGTAATCTGCCTTGTCATCGGAAACATCGTCGAAAACATCGGCGTACTCACCGGCTTCCCTTACGGCCACTACGAATTCCTCCCTCTCATGGGTCCACAGTTCCTTCGCGTACCCATCCTTCTGGGTATCGCCTACATCGGTATGGCTTACGTCTCATGGACGCTAGCCCGCCTCATCCTCGGCGCTACCACGACTAAGCCCGCAGGCGCCCAACTTATCCCCCTGTCGTTACTCGCCGCCGTCATCATGACTGCCTGGGACTTGGCTCAGGACCCCGTATGGAGCACCCTCCTCCACGCATGGTGCTGGCGCGATGGCGGACTCTGGTTCGGCGTCCCTGTCACCAACTACGCCGGCTGGCTCCTCACGGTCTTCCTGATCTACGTCGCCTTCGCGCTCTACCTGAAACATTCTGCCGTCGGATCCCTATCTCCCTCGCAACCGCATTGGCGCGCCACCGTCCTCCTCTACGCACTCTGCGCGGTCGGAAATATCCTCCAGCTACTTCGACCGCAACCTTTCAAGGTTGTCGCCGACCCCTCGGGCGCACTATGGCAAACCGCAGCCATCCTCCACGCCTCGGCGCTCGTATCAATGTTTTTCATGGGATCACTCGCGATCGCGGCATCGCTGCGTATTCCGAAAGTGGACTCGAACAACTCTTAGAAGTTTTCAGCTGCATGCATCTAAAAAGTTGCTAAGCACGAAGAAAACCCACCGCACCGAAGGAGCCTTTATGGCCGAATCAAAGACTTATTCTATTCAGGATGCTTTACAGGCGCAGTCCGCGCTTCGGGCGGCGGCGGGTCTTGAACCCGAGCGATTCCCCGTTGAAGCTTTTGTTGGCATGATCAGCGATGAGATCGAGGCCCTTCGCACACAGGGTCAGAGTAACGAG
Source organism: Telmatobacter sp. DSM 110680 (assembly GCF_039994875.1). GTDB lineage: Bacteria > Acidobacteriota > Terriglobia > Terriglobales > Acidobacteriaceae > Telmatobacter. Next base: position 574,457 of record NZ_CP121196.1, read on the forward strand.
CAGATTGCTTCACTTATTCGACAAAGCAGCGCCATCGACGTGACTTCTGGAGAAATCGAAGCCAACTACGCTCCGCCCGAGCAACGCCATCAAAACGGCCACTGAGTTCACTTCATAAATTGAACAGTTCCCGCAGCCGCCTCGTCTGCGCCCGGCTCACGGGAATCTCCGTCTGCTTCTTGTCATTCATGCGCAGCTGGTACGTCGACTTGAACCAGGGAACTACTTCGCGAATCTGGTTGATGTTCACCACGAAGCTGCGATGCGCCCGCCAGAACACCATCGGATCCAGCTGATCAAGCAGTTCCTCAATCGTTCGGCACTTCGATTGTCCTTCGAACTGCTGCGTCACCACCCGGATCACGCCTTCTTCGATCTCTGCAAAGCAGATCTCCGTCTGGTCCACCAGCAGCAGCCGGCTCCCCGCCTGCACAATAAGCTTTGTCGGCTGTGTGCCGCGCCCCGCGCCCTGCGGACTCTTCAACAGGTTGAGCAACGCGTCCAGTTGCGATTCAATCGGCGAATCTCCGGTTGATCCCGACGCCCCAACGGTGGTCATCCGCCCGCGCGCGCGTTCCAGTGCCTTATCTACGCGGACCCGATCAAATGGCTTCAGCAGGTAATCCACCGCATTCACATCAAATGCCCGCACCGCGTACTGGTCATACGCCGTTGCAAACACAAACTGCGGCAAGTGCCATCCGTTACCGTCTTTCTGTTTGCGATGTCGGTCCATCACCCGCTGAATCACCGCAAACCCATCCAGCCCCGGCATCTGCACATCGAGAAACACCAAATCCGGGTGATGTTCTTCAATCAACTCCACCGCCTCGATGCCATTTGCTCCCTGCGCCACAACTTCAACATCCTTCGCCGACTCCAGCAGGTACGCAAGCTCGTCGCGAGCCAGTTGTTCATCGTCAATGATGAGTGCAGAAATCGTCATACACAAACGCAGACGTGCCACCGAGGCACAAACCTCAGTTTACCTCCCCAAGGTTATAAGTCCCCTGCTTCTTCCGGTCTCGAGCCCTGTTTTGTGAGGCGCCTTCAATTTGCCCTTGCGCTAGCAGCAAGTCGCGACGGTCGATCCTCCATTCTTTCTGGCTCGTGCTAGTCGGATCGTCAGAAGTTTTATGATCGGCGCCCAACCAACGTTATGCGTGCTTGAAGGTCTGCTTGAGACAACAAACTCGTTTTTCATATCAAGTTTTGGGATTCCTTTTACGCCTCTTTCATCGGGGAATAACATTCCACATTTCCCATATCAGCAGATTGTCGAGTCGAGATTCACGAAATTTCGGCCCATCCCCAACGACAGTCTGCCCGCCTCAAAATGAAAGGAATTCCAATGTTGCGTTCCCCGTTCCTGAGAATTCTCTGCCTGCTTATAGCTTCTTCTGGAGGTTTAATTCTTCACGCGCAAGTCAATACGGCCAGTCTGTCCGGACTGGCAACAGATCGGACCGGCGCTGCGCTTCCGCATGTCACAGTAACGGCCAAGGACGACGCGAACGGCTATACACGCACGGTGCAAACCGATTCCGCGGGAGCCTATTCGTTTCAAGATCTACCCATTGGCCAGTACAAGGTCACGGTGAGCGCACCCGGATTTGACTCACTCGTCGAAGATGTCACGCTCTCAGTGGGACAGAGGTCGCGCGAAGACTTCCATCTCCAGGTAGGCGCTACTCAGCAATCAGTTGAAGTGGCAGCAGGTGCAAGTCTGCTTTCGCCTGACGATGCATCCATCAGCACTGTTGTGGACTCGACAACCATTAAGGAAACACCTCTGTCCCTTCGCAACTGGGATGATCTGCTTCGTACCGTTCCCGGAGTTCAGATCAGCCGCTTCACACAGCAGAGTGGCGCCACCTCCGCCGGCCGTGTGGGCGACTTCAACGTTAACGGAATCCATTCGCTGCAAAATAACTTCATTCTCGACGGCATCGATAACAATACTTTTTCAGAGAACGTTCAAGAACTCAGTACTGAGTCCGCTCACCCGTCCCTCGACACCATCGCCGAATTCAACGTCATCAGCAATCCGTATTCGGCAGAATACGGGCGTAGCCCGGGCGGCATCGTCTCAGTGAACACCATCAGCGGCACCAATAGGTTTCATGGCCTGGCCTATGAATATGTCCGCAACAATTACTTCGACTCGAACGATTTCTTTTCCGATCGCCACAAGCTGGCAAAGCCAAAATATAACCAGAATCAGTTCGGCGGAAGCCTTGGTGGACCAATCGCCAGGAATCACCTGTTCTTCTTCTTCAACTACGAGGGCACACGAATCAAGCAGGGAGTTCTGCGCACGGCCACCGTACCTCTGCCCAATGAGCGGATCGGCGACTTCAGCCCCGCCACAGCCGCCGCCGTCGGAGTGAAGTACCCTACCATTTACGATCCGACGACGTGTCAGCCGGCGTTCTCCGGTTCCAACTGTCAGGCTTTCACCAACAACTCCATCCCCTCGGGCAGCCTCGACCCCACCGTGCAGGCCCTGATGGCACTCTTCCCGCAGCCCAACACCACAACAGCCGGCAGTCCACCCAACGTCAACAACTACATTCGCAATGCGCTCCTTACCGATTTTGACGACAACTATGACGGCCGCGTGGATTGGACTCCCTCGTCTGCGGACACGGTGTTCGCACGCTACAACTACTCCAACCGGACCCGCGATATCCCCGGTTACCTTGGCGGACTTGCGGATGGCACCTCCACCTCCGCATGGGGCAATCAGATTCTGAAATCGCACAGCGCGGTGCTGGGATGGACGCACATCCTCAACCAGAACATGATCAATGAGTTTCGCTTCGGCTGGGTCCGCGACTTCTCATACGCACAGCAGCAGCCTTTCACGCTAAGTCAATCGGCCGGAACCTTCGTTCCCGGCATTCCCGATAATCCTGCTATCGGCGGCGGAGTGCCGCTCACATCGTTCACAAACTTCGCTTTCGAGGGCTCGCCGGACTTCCTTCCCAAGCGACAGATTCCGATGCAGTATCAATACAACGACACCTTCTCAATTGTGCGTGGCAGACAAACGCTGAAATTCGGCACCAGCATCTATCTGCCGATGCGCAACATCTTCCAGGACGAACCCGGCACGCGCGGAGACTTGGGCTTTACCGGCGTCTTCACCTGTCAGCACAGCGCACCTGGGAAATGCGTTTCAGGAACCGGTCTGTCTTATGCCGACGGCCTGCTCGGCTATACGCAGAGCACCCAGCTGACGAACGTCTTCTTCGTCGACCAGCGTCTGTGGATGGCGTCCGCGTTTGGCGAAGATGATTGGAAAGTCACGCCGAAGCTGACCCTGAACCTTGGCTTGCGCTATGACTTCGCCACTCCGCCGCTCGAAGCAAACAATCGGATGGCCGACTTCGACCCGACTGCAGGAGCCCTTGTCTTTGCGAAAAGTGGCTCCCTGAAGAGCCGCGCGATCGTCGACCCCAACAAGAAGAACTTCGGTCCCCGCATCGGCATTTCATACTCGCCCGACGCGAAGACAGTGTTCCGTGGAGGCTACGGTATTTACTACTCCCTCTTCGAACGTTTCGGCAGCGAAGATGAACTGGCTTTGAATCCGCCCTTCCTCATCAACAAGACACTCACCAGCAATACCGCACCGGTACTTAAGCCCTCGGTTGGTTTTCCTGCGAATTTCCTCGATCCGAGCACAGTTAATCTGAATGCCTTAAATGCCTTTCACATTCGCGCCATGGCCCTGCATGATCCACTGCCGTACGTTCAACAATGGAGCTTTGGCATGCAGCGGCAGCTCGGCCAGAAGTGGACGGGTGAAGTCGACTACGTCGGCACCAAGTCCACGCATCTTGACGTGATTCGGAATTACAATCAGCCGATCATCTCTGGTGGAGTGAGCACTGGCGTTGTGCCGTACACCAACTTCGGCCAGATCGAATACACCGCCCCCGTTGGCTTTGGCAACTACAACGGCCTGCAAGCCAGCCTCACCCACAAGTTCTCAAACAACTTTGAGATGAACGCGGCATTCACCCATTCGCGCAGTCTCGATAACACACCCGAAGAACTGGAATCCAACTCTGGCGATGCGCCGGATGATCGCAACTATGCAGCGTGGTACGGTCCCAGCGATTTCGACGTTCCGAATCGCGTGGCCGTCAACTACCGCTACGTTCTGCCCTTCGGCCGGGGACAAGCCATGCTGCAACAAGGGCCATTGTCATGGATACTCGGCAACTGGGCGACCTCCGGTGTTTACACCTACTACAGCGGTCATCCCTTCCAGGTAAACGAGAATGACGGAAACCACAACTCCATCCTCGATCCCTACGGATATACGACTGCCACTCCCAACCTGGTCGGCAAACCTCATCTTGTCAGTGATCCTGACTGTTGGTTCTTTGCCAGCAAAGATTCCGCGTGCGGAGCCAAAGCGCCCTCGGGATCAGCCGATGCATATGCCGTGACCGCGGTGGGTGCGGTGGGCAATGTCGGTCGAAACCCGCTGCGCGGACCGCACGTCGATGTCTTCGATGCCGCGCTTCTCCGCGAATTCCCGATTCGTGAGAGCTGGAATGTCGAAGCGCGATGGGAGGTCTTCAATGTGATCAACACGCCGGAGTTTGGCCAGCCCAACGGCAACATCACTAGCGGCGGTGTTGCCAGCATTACCTCGCTCTCGGGTGACCCCCGCGTAATGCAGTTCGCATTACGACTTTCCTTCTGATACCATCCTGCTCCTGAAGCCGGGCCCGCTCGTCGTTCGGCTTCAGGAGAAAATCTCGAGACCTTATTCATGCCCACACAATGGCGACGGCGCCGACCAGACCGTTCGCACCCAATGGCACCCGGATCGTGGCCGTCATTTTGTGCGCGTAGAGGCTCGAGACTCAAACGATCGTCTGCTCCTCCTCGGCAATTCCAATCTATTTCGGCTACGAGTCTGGAAAAACTCATTAAGAAAGGAACATTATGCGTCGTGCCCTATACATGGTTCTATTCGCGTGCAGCGCGGCCACAGTCATTGCGCAGCACGTGGCCGGCAACCAGTCAATTCCCGGAAGCCGCACAGTCATGGATGCGCACAATTGCTATCCGTACTACGAATGGTGGTACGACCGCATCGACCGTGCGCTCTCCGCAGGAACACCGTTAGCGATCGAGCAGGATCTCTTCTGGTATACCGATGCAAGGACTGGAAAATCCTGGTCCATCGTTGCCCACGGCGCTCCTATCAGTGGCCATGAACCTACCATGGAGCACTACTTCTTTGATCGTGTTCGCCCCATCGTTGAACGCGCTCTGAAAGAAGGCAATCACGGCAACTGGCCCCTCATCACGCTGAATCTCGACTTCAAAACTGAGGAACCCGAGCACCTTCAGGCCGTCTGGGCGCTGTTGACGAAGTACCAGAACTGGCTCTCTACCGCGCCGAAAACATCCGATCCAAATGCAGCACAACCTCTTACTGTACGACCTATTCTCGTTCTTACCGGCGAGTCAGACGCGCAGCAGAAGGTCTTCTTTGATGACGTTCCCGAAGGCGACCGGCTACTCGTTTTTGGCGCCGTTCATACCAACACAAAACAGCCGATGGCTCCACCCGAACTGCTTGAACCGTCACCCGCAACCAACTATCGGCGGTGGTGGAACAATCCGTGGAGTGTGGTGGAAAGCGGAGGCCAGCAGCACGCACGGGAATGGATCTCTGCTGACGATGAGCGCCTGCGTTTTTTGGTGCAACACGCCCATTCCCATGGACTCTGGATCCGCTTCTACACTCTCGACGGCGCAACCGAAAAGGAAGAAAGCTGCAATGGTTGGTTCCGCAGCTATAACTTTGGTTCGCTGGCTGCCGCCGAGATGCGCTGGCGCGCCGCTCAAAAGGCTGGTGTCGATTACGTCGCCAGCGATCAATATGAATTGCTGGCGAAGTTTCTTGGCGCCTCGCACAATAGTGCGTTTAAGAACTCTCTTCAATTGCATCGAGAGAGTGGCCTTTAGCTACGTTGATCCGGGGCGGCAGTCAATCCACCTCAGAGCTGCGGGATTGAGGCGGGCACCGACGCCGTGCATACTGAAACTCATGATCCGTGTTTTAGCGAAGGTCTTCTCATTCGCAATTGGATGGGCAATTTTGACCGGACTGCACGCCCAGGCTCCGGTAACGGCGGTCTTGCCGAACGGCCGCGAGATTCATCCCGAAGGAAACTGGATTCCGCTCGCTCCCTATCCGTTTGCTTTGGCCGTTCGCCCTGACTATGCAGAGATTGCAGTACCTTCGATAGGATTTCCGTTTGCTCTGAATGTAATCGACGAACCACAAACCTCAAATCCCAAGGTTCGTCGGTTCCCGACTGGACATGAAAATGATCCATCGATCGAAGTGCATGCCGGCCTGTCTTATTCGCCTGACGGTAATCTGCTCTATGTCGCCACCGGCGATTCTGGAAAGATTCGCGCTTATCGGACGAGCGATTGGAATGCTGCGGGCGAAGTCTCGCTAGACGGCTCCGTAGGCGAAACGGACTTTGGCGATAGTTTCGCAGCGACGCTAGTGGTTTCGGCTGATGGCAAAACACTCTACGCGCTGGACCAGGGAAACTGGCGCATCGTGATCATCGACGCCACAACGTGGCAGAAAATTGGTTCCGTCTCGACCGGCAGTTACCCATTCGGTCTCGCGCTGTCTCCGGACGGAGACAGGCTTTACGTCACAAATAGTGGCCTCTTTGAGTACTCCACTATTCGGGGCGCAAGCGAGAAGAACCCCCTGAAAACCGGCTTGCACTTTCCACCATTTTGATACCCCTCGAAAGAGGCGAGAGAGGGTGTGATCGCAGAAGGCAAGACGATTCCGGGCCTGGGTGACGAGAATTCAGATCGTGGCAGCTCGCTATGGACGTATAGCGTTTTTGATCGAGAGCACATCACCCTGACTGCGAAGTTGCGCCTGGGCACACCGATTACCGACAGTCCAGGAGAGACCGTTGGCGGCGCCGCACCCACCGGCGTTGTTGCAAGCAAAGACGCGGTCTTTGTTTCATTGGCCCATAGCGATGCAATCGCAAAAGTCAGTCCGGACGGGACGCGGCTTCTGGCGCAAGCTGAACTCTCGCCATTCGCAGGCAGCATTTTTCGGGATCCTGCGGGGCGGCCTCTACGAGGCGTGATGCCAAGCGGAGTTGCAGTTGGCGGTGGCCGCCTCTATGTGGCGGAATCAGGAATAAACGCAGTGGCCGTGCTCGATACAGATACGCTTCAAGTTCTGGAACACATTCCTGTGGGTTGGAATCCAACCGCAGTTGCTCTCTCTTCCAGTGGCAGCACTCTCTATGTGATCAACAGCAAGGGAAAGGGATCTGGTCCCAACGCGGGCAGAGAACGTGATCCTGCGGCCCCCACATACATCGGCTCGCTAGAGTTGGGAAGCCTGAGCGCTATATCGTTCCCTGGTCTGCCGCCCGCTGACGCACTGACGCAGATAGTGGTGTCGGCCAATTCCGCGGCGATCGCCAATTCCACTCCCCTGCCTCGACTGAAACACTGCTTTCTAATCATTCGCGAAAATCGGACATACGACGAAGTCCTTGGAGACGTTCCAGGCGCCAACGGTGACGCCTCTCTTGCACGCTATGGGATGGATGGTTGGACCGAGGAGAAGAAACAGGCGAAGCATCTGAAAGTCACACCTAATCTGCATGCGCTGGCCGCTAGGTTTGCGATCAGCGACAACTTCTATGTTGACTCGGATGTTTCCGCCGACGGGCATCGTTGGATGGTTGGAATCCAACCGACGCCGTTCTTCAATACCGCGTGGACTTCGAGTTATGGCGGTCGTAGGCAGAGTTCTCCAACGGCGGAGCAACCGGGACGGCGCGCATTGTTCGGTGGTGCGGATGCGCCGATGCCCGAGGATGAACCGCAGTTTGGATCCTTGTGGGAACACGTTGCAGCCAATGGCCAGGGAATATTGAATTATGGCGAAGGACTGGAGATTGAAGGAAACGTTGAGATGCCTGGTGCGCAGCCTGAGGGACAGAGGCTGCTTCTCAATGCTCCGTTGCCCAAGCCGGTCTTTGAAGCAAGCGACCGACGCTTTCCAACCTTCAACCTCGGGATTCCCGACCAATTCCGCGTGCGGGAATTCGAGCGCGATTTCCGGTTGAAGCTGGCGGCGGGTAAGGTCCCGGCGTTGATCGTAATCCGTCTGCCCAATGATCACACCGCGGACCCGCGGCCAGGCGACGGCTATCCTTTTCGCGCTTCCTATGTAGCCGATAACGATCTTGCCCTGGGACGTATCGTCGCCTTCCTTTCGAGAACCTCTATCTGGAAAGATTCAGCGGTCTTTGTGACGGAGGACGACGCGCAAAGTGGCGTGGACCATGTGGACGCGCATCGCAGCATTCTCCTTGTAGCCAGTCCGTGGGTCAAGCCAGGCATGGTCTCACATGGACACGCGAGCATGGGATCGATCACGCGAACCATCGACGAATTGCTTGGGCTTGGCCCGCTCAATCTTGAAGATGCACTGGCCGCAGAGATCACTGGTATCTTCGATGCTCAACCGCATCTCGAGCCTTATGCGACACGCGCCGCCGACCCCCGAGTTTTCATCCCCGCAAGAGCGCGGTTTGCCAAACCGAAATCAAAAAAGGAGTCTGCGGCACTTCTGGATGTCGATGACGCAGATGAAATTCGGAAGCAACTCAAGAAGGAAGCCGGCAACCTGCGCAGACCGAATGATGACTAGGGAGTTTCATCGCTCACGTCAGCTAATCCAGATGCGCCTGAACCTTCCGATTCTGCCTGCGCATGTTACAGCATGATGAAAAGCGGATGCCAACCGTGAGCGTGTAGAAATTCCTTTCTGCCCACCCTTCGCACAGAGTCTTTGCTCTGCGCATCAACGTATTTGAAACCAAAGTCGCATAGCGCGGGATTGTGCCGCACGCGAGTCGCTAAAAGGCCGTAGGATACTGAATTGGGGGCGGAGACTAGATGAGCGAAAAGCGTTGGGTGTTGTTGATTGCCAGTGAGGTTGGACGAACGGACTCGGTCTCTGACCGTGCCATGGAGCGTCTCGTCGACGCCATCGGCGACGAGGGGTATACCGTCGTTCGCACCACCTCGCCGGAAGATGGTCTTTCGCTCGTTACTTCCGATCCCAGCTACTCTGCCGTCCTTCTCGATTGGGACTTGGAAGGCGATTCGCAATTCGAAGAACGTGCCGCGCTCGACATCATTCGTGGAGTGCGTCACCGCAACAAGAAGGTCCCCATCTTCCTGATCGCCGATCGTACTCTGGTTTCCGAATTGCCTTTGGAAGTGATCAAGCAAGTCCACGAGTACATCCACCTCTTCGGCGACACTCCTGCATTCATTTCTTCGCGACTCGATACCGCCATCGAACGCTATCACGATCAACTTTTACCGCCTTACTTTCGCGAACTGCTTCGCTACAACGATCAGTCCGCCTATTCTTGGGATGCTCCCGGGCATATGGGCGGCGTTGCCTTTCTCAAACACCCCGTAGGTCAGGAATTTCACCGCTTCTTTGGTGAAAACCTTCTCCGTTCCGACCTCGGTATTTCCTCCGCGCCGCTCGGCTCGTGGCTCGACCACATCGGACCTCCCGGAGAGTCCGAACGCAATGCGGCCCGCATCTTCGGCGCCGATTGGACCTTCTATGTTCTGGGCGGTTCCAGCACATCCAATCAGATTGTTGGCCATGGAGTCATCGCACAGGACGACATCGTTCTCGCGGACGCCAATTGCCACAAATCGATCTGCCATTCGCTCACCGTCACGGGCGCCCGCCCGGTATATTTCAAACCAACCCGCAATGGATACGGGATGATCGGCCTCGTTCCCCTGAAGCGGTTCTCACCCGAATCCGTGCGGGAACTCATTGCCCGCAGCCCATTCTCAGCAGGTGCCCGCTCGCAACAACCCACCTACGCCGTAGTTACGAACTCAACGTATGATGGTCTCTGCTACAACGTGAACCAGGTCGTCGAACAACTCGCGTGCTCGATTCCGCGCGTTCACTTCGACGAGGCATGGTATGCGTATGCCAAATTCCATCCTCTCTACCGGGGACGTTATGCGATGGGTGTGCCCGAGGATATGAAGGACCGCCCAGCTATCTTCTCCGTGCAATCCACGCACAAAATGCTGGCCGCGTTCTCCATGGGCTCGATGATCCACGTCAAGCTCTCTGACCGTGCGCCGCTCGATTTTGACCAGTTCAACGAAGCTTTCATGATGCACGGCACGACGTCACCCTTCTATCCGCTGATAGCTTCGCTCGACGTCGCCGCAGCCATGATGGACGAGCCCGCAGGTCCAACGCTGATGGACGAAACGCTCGCTGACGCGATCAGCTTCCGCCAGGCCATGAGCTCTATTGCCCATCGCCTGCGCATCGCAGCCGACAACGGCGAAGCTTGGTTCTTCAGCATCTACCAGCCCGAACGAGTTACCGATCCGGCAACCGGTGAACGCATCCTGTTTGAAGAGGCGGAAGACGAGCTTCTGGCCACCGAACCAAGTTGCTGGACCCTCAAGCATGGGGAAGAGTGGCATGGCTACCAGGACGAAGACTCGCCGGATGACTACTGCATGCTCGATCCCACCAAGGTGACGATCCTGACGCCGGGAGTCAACGCGCAGGGAGTAATGTCGCAGTGGGGCATCCCCGCAGCCATCCTCACTGAGTTTCTTGACTCACGCCGCGTCGAGATCGCGCGCACCGGCGACTATACAGTTCTGGTGCTGTTCTCCGTGGGAACCTCGAAGGGCAAATGGGGCAGCCTGCTTGAAAACCTCTTTGAGTTCAAGCGTCTCTACGACTCGGAAGCGTCGCTCGAAGAGGTTTTGCCGGAGTTAGTCCAACGCTTTCCTCACCGCTATCGCAATGTTTCGTTGAAAGACCTCTCTGACGAAATGCATAAAGCAATGATTGACCTGGATCTCGCGGGGCTTGTCAATGCTGCCTGCGACGAGGACTTCGATCCAATTCTCACGCCCGCGCAGACCTACCAAAAGCTCGTTCGTCACGAGACCGAGCGCATCCCCTTCGGGAAGATGGCTGGCCGAATCGCCGCGTACATGCTTGTCCCTTATCCTCCCGGCATCCCCATGTCGATGCCCGGCGAGAGACTGGGTGGCCCTGACTCACCGGTCATCAAACTCATCCTGGCCATGGAGCAATTTGGTAAGCGCTTCCCCGGCTTCGAGCGCGAGGTCCACGGCATTGAAGTCGATGGCGACGGTAACTACTGGATGCGAGCGGTTATCGAAGATCCGGCAATGACGAGAAATTGATCCGATTCGTGATGGTGTCGCGCTCACACCCGCCTCATCGTCAGCGCACCTGCGTCGCGAATAATGCGTGATGCGCAAGAATGAAGAGCGTTCGGTGATCCGAACCACCGAAGATCAGTTGCAAAGGACGCTCCGGCACATCGATTTCGGCAACCTGATGCCCGTCCTGCGCGTAGACGAAGATTTGCCCGTTGGCCACGTACACGTTGCCGCGCGCATCAATCGCCACGCTCTCGCCTCCTCGTTGCGCAAACGGCTTCAACTCCGCGAGTGTTCCGTCCGCTTTGACAGTCGCGCTGTACGTAATGTCCTCCGATTCGCTGCTGACGTACACCCGCTCTCCCGGCTTTGCGACCAGAAGCCCGTAAGTATCGAGGTTGTCGCTGAATCGCCAGCCCGATGTGTCATTCGCCGGGCCCTGCTGAAACACCCGGCCCGCCGGTAGAAACACGCTGCCGTCCTCAGAGACATATTCGCGCGTCTTCGGCGTGCTTGCATCCGCCGCGAACATCTCCGCCAGCGTTGTAAAGTGCATCGTGTCCAGGTTCAACTGGTCTTTGAATTCCCCATTGTTCCACCAGTTCACAGGAAGAATCACGGCGGCTTTGTCGTGAGGCTGCACTGGCTGCGGCGTCAGCACGGTCAGTTCTTCCGCCAAACTTCCCGGCTTGAACGTGTACATCGTGCTCTCGGGGCCCGCGGACGAAACCACGAGCATGTTGCCCGACTTGTCAAACGCGAGATTCACAGGGTCGAGTGGATTGTCGCGTTCGACCGTGAGACCTTCCGCCTCAGACCAGCCATAGATGCGTTGGTTGTGGTGATCCGCGAAATAGAGTTTGCCCGCGGCATCCACGGCTGCGCCTGAAATCGAGAAGAAACCATCCTCCAACTTCTTTACTGTCGTTCGCTTCTCCAGCACCGTAGATGCATCACTCTGCGTTGGCCGCTGCGGATCAGCTGGAATGTCAAGCGCCGCGAACTCGCGTTCACGCACCTCGAGATGATGCGTCATATCCTCGATGGCGTTCTCATAAGGGAACTTGCTCAAGCGCAGGAATGTGCCGCATCCATTCGCGTCACAAATACCATACCCGCTCTCCGCGTTCACATGCACATTGCGGAAGTGAATATCCGACGATCGATAGATGCGCACGGCCGCCGTGAAAGGCGCCCGCGAACGCGTTACACGATACCCGTGATAGTTCGCAATGGTGAGATTGCGGCAGTCATCAATCTCCAGCGAAAGCGCTTCGGGGCTTTCGCCTGCCTCCTCTTCGGTCTGCGGCGCGTTGATGTCCCAGTTCTCCACGTGATCGAACTTGATCTCGCTGCGAACGTGATGCTCATTCGACAACTCGTACACATGCCCGGGCGTCTTGGTGTTCGATACCAGAAAGCCTGATTGCGCAAACGTATTTGGGGTCCAGATGTCTGCGAATGTTCCTCCGCCTCCATCGGCAACCCACAAGCTCGGATATTGTCCATCCCACCGCCTGCGAAGATCGGAATCAGCGGTATGGTTGTTGTTATAAGGGTTGGTCCCGCTGCCATGACCTCCAAGAAAGCGCACGTCATCGATCAGCGAACGCTCGCCCGCCTTCCACAGTACCGCTACCGCACGCGGATTAATGCCGCCTGCGAACACACCGATTCCGCTGATGATGTTCTTTCCTCCTGGAGGAGCAAGAAGCACGGCCTTCGGAGCGCCCACTCCCTGATATCCCGGAGTCTCATCCAGCAGGTCAATCTGCGTGAGCGTGGGATGTAGCGCAATCAGCACCGTGTCGGGCTTGAGCGTAAGCGTGTCCCGCACCACGTAATGTCCACCCGGAAGATAAAGCACGCGATGCGCATTAATGGCTTGCTGCAATGCGGCAGTGTCATCCGATGTTCCATCGCCCTTCACTCCCAACGTATGTACATTCACCCATTCACTGCTCGGCGGTAGCGGTGGAATCGCGGACGGAAGCGGTGCGGGTAACGAAGAGAGCGATGCAGCCTCGTACTTCATCCCGATGGAGCCCATTCGCCCTTCGCCCGGAACGATCAACCCGTAAGTGAAGTTCTTCACTACGTAAACCGCGCCCTTTCCGGCGATCGTCTTTTCACTCTCGCGCAGTTTGGCGAAGACCGGTGCGTTGCTGAGCACTGCATTTTCGAATCCGATCTCCGTCAAGGGGCTCTTCTCCAGGCTTATCGTCACCACCGGACCGCTGAGGTTTTCGAATCGCGAATCTTTAACCCAAAGCTGATCCGGATAGCCCTCATCGATATCGATCGCCTTTGGCACGTCGCGAAACGTATCGCGGATCAACGTCAATCCAGCTTCATGCTCGCGGATGGCTGCTTCCCGTTGCCCCTCAAAGACCGAGTCAATCAGCGTAAACTGCCAGGCCGGCGAGGTCTTCTCCGTCAGAATTCCATAGCGCCCTCCAAAGAAATGCAGATCTTCCGCCTCGTTCCCCGCCTGATATATACCGGCCAGCCCTGATCCAAGATGAAAATCCATGTGAGTCAGAAACGAGTGTTGCGCCACATGGAACCGCACTGCAACAGCAGCAGGATTACCGTCTCCGATCTCGATATCGATGTTGCTCATCGCTGAATAGAATGTGTTCGGATTAGCATCGGCCACGTTGTCGTTCGGCGGAACCGATCCCGGCGGAGGAAATGCAATGCGATCCCCAGCGCGCGGTCGCTCGTGTGGCGTCAGGCCCGTGAACATCACCATCACACCTATGCCCTTCTGAAAGCCCGGCGTATTCGGCGGAAGCACGAAAACCGGACGCGTCGCGCCATAACCAATGAGGCGCACGCCCGGCCACAGATAGACCGTTCGCGTGATGGTGTAACGGCCTGCGGGGATAAACACAATGCCTTCTCGTGCTGTGCCCGATGCCTTGTCGATGGCTGCCTGCAGCGTAGCGGAGTTGTCCGCTTTCGTCGCAGGGGCATCCACATAAATGGCCTTGGGATCTTCCAGACGGGTAGTGATAATAGATGCGGCGAAAGCCGCCGGACAAAAACAGAGCGTGACAGCGGCCAGAACAGCTTTCTTCATGGGACTCCCCGGCGGGTCAGGTCTTACGCCGAACTGCGGAATCCAGCATACCGGAACTGTTACGCGAACCTTATCTCGCAGTCGGTGCGCGTGCTAATATCACTCATCCGGCTCGCCTATCGGCTTGAGCCACGGAGGTCGAAATGAGTCCAACCACAAGGCGTAGTTTCCTCAAAACAGGTCTGGCCGCTGGAGCCATGGCGACCGTAGGAACGCTTCCCCTAGCCGCCAAGCGTACTGCGACCGATACCGTGGTGCTGGGTCGGTCAAAGATCGAAGTAACGCGTCTGGCCTTCGGGACCGGGACAGATGGCGGTGCAGTGCAGGCAGCGCTGGGCCAGAAGGAATTCACCAGTCTGGTGCGCTATGCTTACGACCACGGCATCCGCTTCTTCGAGACGGCCGAGGCTTATCAGACACCGGCAATGCTCGGCGAAGCGCTAAAAGGCTTGCCGCGTGATAGCTATCAGCTGATGAGCAAGGTGACCACGTTCCACGAAGGAATCGATCCCCAAGCCAAGTTTGACGAGTTGCGGAACACCTCGAAGACAGAGTACTTCGACATCATGTTGCTTCACTGGCAACACACGGCTGACTGGCCGGAGACCACGAAACGCTGGCAGGATGGAATTCTTGCTGCGCAGCAGAGAAAGATCATCCGCACCCATGGCGCCTCTGTGCACGGGTTGCCTGCGCTGCGCCAGATGCCGGGTACTAATTGGCTCGACGTCGGACTGATCCGCATCAACCACAATGGCGCGCGCATGGACGGGCCAACCTACGAGGACACCAACCACCCCGACAACGTAAGCGAAGTGGTCGACCACATCCACCAGTTAAAGAAGGAAGGACTGGGTGTTATCGGCATGAAGCTGTGCGGCGGCGGCCAGTTCGAGCACAGTCATGACGACCGTGTGAAGGCGATGAGGTTTGCATTCCAGAATGCAGGAGTGGACAGCGCAACGATTGGCTTCAAGAGCACACAAGAGATTGATGAAGCCATCAGCAACATGAACCTGGCACTTGCGTAGTTCAATGAAACAGTACCGGCGAGCGACCTCTCCAGCGTAAGTCGATCACACAATCAGGATTGCCAGCCGCCACCAAGCGCGCTGTAGAGTTGAACGAGGGCAAGTGCTTCGCTCTGTTGCGCGCTGACGAGGTTGAGTTGTGCCGCAAAAAGATTTGAATCGGTCGTCAGGACTTCAAGATATCCGGTTGAGCCGCCCTGGTACCGGATACGAGCAAGCCGCGTCGAATCTTTCGCAGCCGCGACGAGCTTTTCCTGTTGCTCACGATATGCCCGCTGCTTGTTAAGAGCGATCAGAGCGTTGGATACATCTCGAAACGCAGCGGAAATCGTCTTCTCATAGTTGAGGACCATCTCGTCTTTGGTTTCCTTTGATAGCTGAAGCTGACCGCGAAGCTTTCCACCCTCAAAGAGCGGCTGCGTCAGAGAACCAATGCCGTAGATTGTCTTCCCGGCTGGATCAAAAATAGTGGAAAGGCTGTCACCACCGACGCCACCCGACGCGCTGATTGACAGGTTCGGGAAGAACTGCGCTCGCGCGACCCCAATTTGCGCGTTCGCCGAGATAAGCGTCGCTTCTGCCTGCTGGATATCCGGTCGCCGCTCAAGCAACCGCGAAGGCAAGTCCGTGGGCAAGTCTTGCGGTGGTGGAGCGAGGGCATTCGGATCAGAGTGAGCGATAGGGCCAGGGTTTTCACCGATCAGGAATGCAATCGTGTTTTCTTGTCGCTGAATCTGCTCTTCGAGTTGAGGAATCTCTGAAGTCGCAGCGTAAAGTAGTTGCTCGGCCTGGCGGACATCGGACAGAGGAACCGATCCGCCACCTTCCAGAGTCCTGGTTAGGTCGACGGAATCCTGTCGGGCTTTTAGTGTTTCTTTGGTGATCTCAAGTTGCGCATCGAGCGCACGGATCTGCAAATAAGCAGTTGCCACCTGCTGCACTAATGTCAACTGGACGGCACGCTGTGCCCACACCTGCGCCAACAATTGCGCGCGGGCAGCCTCAGTCTGTTTTCGATAGAGTCCCCAGAAATCCGGAGTCCATGCGGCCGACACATTGAGTGATCCGTTCACCAGGGGACTTGGAAATTGAGTACCCAGAGAAGATGGCAACGTTGCGCCGATCCCGGTTCCACCAACAGTAAAGCTCGGGAATTCCTGCGAGCGCGTAATCTTGACCTGGGCCTGTTGCTCGAGGATTCGCTTGGCGGCAATACGCACGTCGTAGTTGTTGGCAAGAGCCTTACGGATCAGGTCCTGCAGTTCAGGCTCGCGATAAACTGCAGCCCACTGCTCATCTCCAAATGATCCCTTGGTATCGCCCCCCACCGCGGCATTATCAGCGCCGCGATAGACGGGCGGCGCTGTGACATTCGGCCGCGCATACTTCGGACCAACTTTACAACCACCAATCAGTCCGACTGCAGCGGCAAGCAGGCTCAGCCTCGCCAAACTTGAAGTGATCGTCATGCCTGCCCTCCTTCTGTACCCGGCTCTGCCCCGATTGGCGCGGTTGAGACGTTAGGACCGCACATGGAGTCCATTGTGGTTCCCTTGCCACCTCTTACAAAGCGATGCGAAACAAATTCCACCACAGCGAAGGTGACGGGAATGAACACCAGCCCCAGGATGGTCGAGAGCGCCATGCCTCCGACGACGACAGTACCAAGAATCTGGCGAGAGGCGGCTCCCGAACCACTTGCAGTCCAAAGGGGCAAACAGCCAACGATGAAGGCCAGTGCCGTCATCACGATCGGCCGAAAGCGCAGACGCGCCGCATCGAGCGCAGCGTTGCAGATGCTCTCCCCACGTTCGTAATTCATCTTTGCGAATTCGACAATCAGGATCGCGTTCTTCGCCGAAAGACCAATGAGCATGACAAGCCCGATGGTCGCAAAGATGTCGTTCTCGAAATGCCGGGCATGCAATGCAAGATAAGCTCCCAAAATCGCTACAGGAGTACTGAGCAGGACACTGAACGGCAGAGTCCAGCTTTCATAAAGCGCAGCAAGGATAAGGAAGACGAAGATCAGCGAGAGACCGAAGACCGCCCACGACGGTATCCCCTCTGCCGCCTGTTGTTCCTGGAATGACATGCCGGAATAGTCGAATCCTGCGCCCGGGGGCATCGTCTGCTTGAAAACTTCCTCCAGTGCCTTTCGCACCTGGCCTGAGCTGTATCCGGGCGCGCCCGTGATGTTCAACTGAGCCGCATTGAATTCATTGAATCGGTAGATAAACTCGGGACCGGTGATCTGGCTGACTTTAACAAGCGAGCTGAGCGGAACCTGGCTTCCATTCGCGCTGCGCACGTAAAACTGGTCGATGTTTGCGATATTCGTTCGCGACGTGCCTTCCGCCTCAACATAGGTCTGCCACTGACGGCCGAATCGATTGAAGTAGTTCACGAGATAGCCGCCCATGAAGGTCTGCATCGTTGTATAGATCGTCGGGAGATCGACCTGTTGCTGGAGCGCTTTTTCCTTGTCCACATCCGCGTAAAGCTGCGGCACAGCTGGCTGATAGGACGGAATGGCCGCGGCGATCTCGGGTCGTTTTGAAAGCGCGCCGAGAAATGTAAACACATTCTTTGTGAGGGTTGCCGGATCGTCCGTCCCTGAGCGGTCTTCGAGGATCATTGTGACGCCGCCCGATGTGCCGATACCCGGAATGGAAGGCGGCGGGAATGCGAAAGCGATGCCATCCGGATTACCCGCAAGTTGCTTCTGCAGATTTCCCTGAATGTACTCGAGCTGTTCTTCTTTGCTCTTGCGGACCGCCCATGGCTTGAGGTTGACAAAAAAGAATCCAGCGTTCGTGCTTTGCACCTGTGTGAGGAGCGAGAAATTAGTAACAGCGATAACACCTTCAATGCCGGGCGTTTTCAGCAATGCGCTAGTGATCCTTTGTTGTGCGGCATCGGTGCGCTGCGCTGAGGCCCCGTCGGGAAGCTGCAGCGCCAGAAACATGTAGCCCTGGTCCTCAGTGGGGATGAAACCACCGGGAAGACTGCTGCCGAGGTACACGGCAACAAATCCAACCACAACCAAGGCAAGCATGGCAAAACCGGATTTGTGAATGAGAACGCGCGAAGTGCCGACAAAGGCATCGGTATTTCGCTTAAAGAATTTGTTGAAGAGCGCGAATCCTCTCCCCAGCATGCCAGGTTTGCGGCCTTCCTCGCGAGGTTTGAGAAGCAACGAGGCGAGGGCCGGAGAAAGTGTGAGGGCGTTGAACGCTGAGATTAAAACCGAAATCGCAATCGTGACGGCGAACTGCTGATACATGCGCCCGGTGATGCCCGGAATTGCTGCTGTAGGAATGAAGACCGCTGCGAGGATTAAGGCGATAGCGACTACAGGACCACCTACCTCTTCCATCGCCTTTTCAGTTGCGGATTTCGGATCCATTCCCTCGTCGATATGATGTTCAACTGCTTCAACGACAATGATGGCGTCATCGACCACCAGGCCAATGGCAAGCACCAAGCCGAATAGCGACAGCGTGTTGATCGAAAAACCCAGAGCGGGAAAAATGATGAATGTGCCGATAAGAGAGACTGGCACCGCCAACAAAGGAATCAAGGTTGCGCGCCAGCCTTGGAGAAAAATAAAGACGACGATTACGACAAGGCCGAGGGCTTCAAGCAGAGTGTACACGATCTCCCGAATGCCGGCGGTAACAGCCTTTGTGGTGTCAAGCGGCACGCTGTACGCAATGCTCGGCGGAAAAGTGGCCGAGAGCTCCTTGATGCGCTTGTTTACGGCCGCCGCAGTTTCAACCGCATTGGAGCCAGGCAATTGATAGATTGCCATCACGCCCGCGGGCGCCTGATTGTAACGGCCCGAGATGCCGTAAGCCTGATCTCCCAATTCGATACGAGCTACGTCTTTCAAATGAAGAATTGAGCCATCGGGATTTGCGCGAAGGATTATATTTCCAAATTCCTCAGGCTTCACCAGTCGGCCCTGGGTGCGAACCGTATACGTAAATTGCTGCCCCTGCGGTATCGGCTCTCCGCCAATCTGCCCGGCCGGATTAACGTTGTTCTGCGTTTGAATTGCAGAGATCACGTCCGTTGCAGTAACTCCCAGCTTGGCAAGCTTGTCCGGCTGGACCCAGACGCGCAGCGCATACTGCCCGCCAAATGTCTGAACGCGGGAAACACCCTTTACCCGTGCGATCTGATCTTGAAGATTGATGATGGCGTAGTTGGTGAGAAAATCCTGGCTCAATTTGCCGCCTGGAGAGCTGATGGCAATTAGCATGAGCGGCGAAGTGAGCGCTTTCTGCACTGTAAGTCCCGCTGTTGTTACCTGCGCGGGAAGTTGCGACTGAGCCTGATCGACACGAAGCTGCGCAAGTACCTGGTCAATGTTCGGATCCGTCTTGACATCAAAGTCAACAAACAGCTGCACGACTCCGTTATTTGCACTCACGGAGTTCATATAGATCATATTGTCGACGCCGTTCATCTGTTGCTCGATGGGCGTCGATACCGCCTGACTAACGGTCTTGGCATCCGCGCCAGGGTAGGTGGCGGTGACCAGAATTTCGGGTGGAACAATGTTGGGGTACTGCGAGATAGGAAGCGTAAGCATCGCAACAACACCGATGACCACGGTGAGAATTGCGATGACAATGGCGACGATCGGACGCCGGATGAAGAATTTTGACATGAGTTACCTGCCGGCCGGTTGTGTCGACGGCGAAGTGCCGGGATGAGATTCGGAAGTTTGAGCGATGACCGGTGCACCTTCACGAAGCTTTTGTAGATTGTCGACGACAACGAGTGATCCGCCGGCAAGGCCCCCTTCTACAACCCAGCTATCGCCGAACTGCGGGCCAAGTTTCACATTGTTCGCGTGAACCGTGTTGTTGGCTGCCACGGTATAAACCTGCTCCTGCCCTTGAAATTCAGTTACTGCCACCTGTGGAACGAGCACTGCGTTGTGAAGTGTTTCAGTTTCGGCCCTAACCCGGCCGAACTGGCCTGGACGCAGAACATTGCCCGGGTTTGGAAAAGATGCAGCGATACGAATGGCCCCGGTCTGCGAATTTAGCTGTCGATCAACAAAAACTACCCGGCCGATTTGCGGGTACACTTCCCCATTCGAAAGAGTCAGCCTAAGCGGGAGCTTCGAAGCACTGTGAAGCAGGTCACTACTTCCGGCGCCGGCTCGTTTCGTCAGCGCGAGATATTCGCTGTCGCTTATGGAAAAATAGACCTTGATAGGATCGAGCTGCGAAACCGAAGTTAACACCGATTGTGTGCTGACGAGATTTCCAACCTGGGTTGTGGCCTGTCCCGCTACGCCCGTGATCAGCGATCGAACCTTGGTGAACCCGAGGTTAAGATTCGCTGTCGCCACAGCGGCTTCTGCCGTCTTCACCGCCGCTTCTGCCTGCGCCCTCTGCTGGATTTCGTTGTCGAGTTGGCTCTTCGCAATTGCGCGAGCCTCAGCAAGCGGAGTGTCGCGGTTAACATTGATCTCGGCAAGGGCAAGCTGCGCCTGCGCTTGTCCAAGCTGTCCCTGCGCCTGTTGAAGCGCAGCTTCAAATGGACGAGGATCGATCTCGAAAAGAACCTCGCCCTGTCTCACCAGCGAACCTTCGCGATAATCCTGCCGAATAAGATACCCGTTTGCCTGGGGTTGGATCTGTGCATTGACGTAACCGTCAAGCGTGCCGACCCACTCGCCGGTTAGCGGCACATCGGTCTGGCGAGCTTTAACAACTGCCACTTTCATTGCAGGTGGAGCAGTGGTTGATGCGGCGCTTGCCCCTTTGTCGCACCCAGCAAGCAAACCCGCACCAACTAGCAAGGCACCAAAAAAGGTCGTCACAATAGCAGCTTTTAAAGAGATTGCACTGGCTTTGTGTCTCTGCAGCACAGTCATACCCGGTCTCCGATCAGCGTGAAATGTTCTCTGCGAGGGCTCGTTCGCGCCGCAAGAGCACGTATGCGTGTTTTGCTTTGATGAGGTGATCGCGGCGCCGGATTCACAAAGTCAATCTGAAAGGAGTCTCGTCTCGGTCCGCCAGTCGACGTTTGCTGAACCTTATTGGCGCAAGGGCGAAAGACGCGACGGCCAGTGTTGCACGCTATTCGGATCGCAAGAGAATCTTGCCTGAGATGACCCTAAAGCCAGACCGTGCAATCGCAAGATGCCTTCGGAATTGGTCACAATAACTGGCCCCATATGAGTTCTCAAATCCGTGATCGGGTCCGAGAATCCAAGATTCTTAGATTTAATCGTTTAAGACATGGGTGTTCGACGGATTTATCTCGAGATTCGCTTGTATTCGATTCCAGATGATAGATATGCCATGGTGTAGGCAATTGAGGAGCGGAATTCAACGCTGGTTGAATTCGGAACGCCGCAGTTTCCAGATGGTCGAGCAGTCTCGCGCGCTGAGAACGCTGAAACCGAAGTACTGAGCATTGAGGACAAGGGCTAGTCCGTTGCTCCCCTAAGATGGCATACTCAACTACACCATCCTGCTGAATACGCTGCGGAAGTCGTCATCACCTTGAATTATCCCCTCTGCCTTGGCTCACTTCTTTCCTGATCTGCTGGTCTAATGCGAAAAACTTCACGTTGAAGCCTTTTTCTAATTTCAGCCATAGTCGATGGAAAGATTGCAAGGATCGGATGCATGATCGACAGAGTCCGGCATTGTCTGCGACGAGCTAATTCTTCAAACGAGCGCTCTCGAATCAATCGAGTGAATAGACAACGAATCGTGACGGCGGTGTTCGCGGGCTTCCTTGCGATCTCTTCCTTTCTCCATGCGCAGATTTCGCCGGGACCGCTGGCGAAAGCACATCAGAGCCTCACAGGCGACACGAACTGCACCAAGTGTCACGCTGTGTCGACACGCGCACCGTTGTTCCGCTGTCTGGAATGCCACCAGGAAATCGCCGCCGAGCAGAAGCAGAACCGCGGATTGCATGCGTCCTACCCTCATTCAGGACCAGAGGGTACGGCTTGCGTGAAGTGCCACTCGGATCACAACGGAGTGAACTTCCAGATGATCCATTGGGATCCGACGCCGACGGGTTTCGATCACTCAAAGACCGGATACGCACTCGACGGGAAGCATTTCGGAGTGAGCTGCCGCTCGTGCCACATGGCGCAACATGTTTCGGTGCAGGCGCGATCCCTACTTGGGTCAAAAGACCTGAATCACACATGGATGGGGTTATCGCCGAGTTGCGGCACGTGCCACGAAGACAAGCACCAGGGAAGGTTCGGAGCCGATTGTGCGCGGTGCCACTCTACAACGGACTGGAAGACGGCAAATGTCAGTAAGGAAGGATTTGATCACTCAAAGACACGGTTTCCGCTGACGGGAGAACACCGCTACGTGCTTTGTAAGAGCTGCCATACGCAGGGTGAGGATGGACAGCCGCGCTACTCGGGACTCGCGTTTACGAACTGTTCTGACTGTCACCGCGTGGATCCGCACAAGGGCGCATTTAAGCAGGGGTGCGACTCTTGTCACACAACGTTTACGTGGAAAAAGTCGACGTTCTCGACAACATTCGATCATTCGAAGACGCACTTCGCGCTCGAAGGCAAACACGCGGCCGTTGGCTGTGTCGAGTGCCACACCGGTGGAGATTTCAAAACACCTATCGCACATGATGCTTGTGTTGACTGCCACAAGCCGGATCCACACGGCGGACAGTTTGCGAAGCGCAGTGATGGAGGCAAATGCGAGAGTTGTCACACCGTTCAGGGATGGTCGCCGTCAACATTCTCGGCTGCGGAGCATGCAAAGACAGGATTTCCGTTGGTCTTTCCGCACGCACAGGCGAAGTGTGCATCATGTCATGTGCCAGCAGGCAAAGAGACGCGATTCAAGATTAAGTATGCACTCTGCATTGACTGCCACAAGGACGAGCATGATGGCCAATTCGCCGCCGCCCCATGGAATGACCGATGCGAAAAGTGTCACGATGGAGCAACGTTCAAGACGACCAGCTACTCACTTGCGTTGCACCAGAAGTCCAACTTCCCACTGACCGGAGGTCACATCGCAATTGCCTGCATCAGTTGTCACAAAGCACCGAGCGGCACCAAAGTAATCCCTTATCACTTCAGTCAACTGGCATGTACGACCTGTCACGAGGATGTGCATCACGGGCAGTTCGCGGAACGGATGGCTGCGCACAATGCTGCAGGTCGACCTCCGGGGTGCGAGGCCTGTCATTCAACGAAGGGATGGAACGGCCTGACAAAATTCAATCACGATGCGACGCGGTTTCCGCTGGTGGGATCGCACCGGGCAGTGGCATGCGCGGAATGTCACAAACCGCGGAATCTCGAACTCACGATGCGCCACGTTGACTTCACAAAAACCCCTGATAAATGCGGGGAATGCCACGAAAACCCTCATGCCGATCAATTTGGAAGCCGCGCGCAGCAGTGCGAATCATGCCACAACAGCAACAAGTGGCGGCCTTCGTTATTTGATCATGAAAGGACAGGATTTCCGCTGAAGGGAGGTCATGAGAATGTCGCATGTTCTGCATGCCACACGCTGAAGAGACGGATCAATGAAGCCGAGGTGCTGTTCTACAAGCCAACGCCGAAGAACTGCGAGGCGTGTCATGGTGGGAACATTCCAAAGGCAAGAGTGACCAGCGCCTGGCACCAAGATGAAGAGAAGTTCATCTTGAGAGCACATGACTATGGCCTTTTGTAATGGACTGAAAATCTCTTGTTGTTGTATCTTCTTTTAAATTGGTGATCAGGCTCACGACAGTCCCCGATCGCCGTCGATTCTAAAGACTCGCTATTTTGACGGCTGTTGCCTTCAACCAATAACCACCGGACTCTGCCCGTTAGAGGAAGGTCGCGCCACCCGCTGAAGCCAGCTGACGCTTCTTGGCCGCCCATATAAATACCCGGTAACCGCTTGATCTGCGTACCAGGTTCTTTCGAACTTTCGAAGTAGCTGCTGATCTGCCCTTAAGCACTCAGTGGCGTCTGCGTTTTTGCGCGTCATGCGGCGAAGTTACCGCCGCCGCCGCAGAGATGCGGGAAGAGCCTTTCTGTCTTCGCGCGCTGAAAGTGCGATGGCTGACTGACGCAGCGGAGGACGTGACAGAAGGATGGGTGGTAAGCGCAATCTGGTTCTGTTGATTTTTGTTGCGCCCCTGGTTGCGGCGATGACGCTGCAAAAGCCTGCGGAAAATTCGCGCCCGCAGGTAGGCGGTCCGCAGGCAAAGGTCACGAACCCGCACGGACCTATATCCGTCGCCTGCCAGGAGTGCCACACTTACACAAGTTGGAAGCCAATCCGCTCGACCCCGGAATTCAATCACGACCAGACGGGCTATCCACTGCGGGGTATGCATCAAAAGGTCGCTTGCACACAATGTCACACGAGCTTGATCTTCAAAAACGTGAGCAAGCACTGCGCAGATTGCCATGCCGATATTCATCGCCGGCAGTTTGGTGCGAATTGTGAGAATTGCCATACGGTCAAAGGTTGGCAGGTTTCAAACAAGGAGATCCGCGATCATCTCAATCGCTTCCCACTGGTGGGAGCACATGCGCTGCTGGAATGTGTGGATTGTCATAAAAATGCGGCGGTGGCACAATTCACGGGCTTGTCGACGGCTTGCTACTCATGCCATCAAAAAGACTTTCTAACACCGGTCCTTGACCACGTGGCGGCGAGCTTTCCAACGACTTGCGAGAACTGCCACACGATGGATACCTGGTTCAATGCAAAGTTCGATCATCTGAAGATGACGGGCTATGCATTGACCGGAGCGCATATTGCGTTACCTTGCACAGCGTGCCACCTCAACAATGTATTCAAAGGAACACCTGCAACGTGCTTTGGCTGCCACGCGAAAGATTTTACGAGTAGCAATAATCCTCCGCATGCGCAGCTTGGGCTGCCGCACGATTGTGGCACGTGCCACTCCACGACGAACTGGCTGAATGCAAAATTCGATCACGCGGCATACGCCAACTACCCCTTGACCGGCATGCATGCGACGGTTTCCTGCGCGCAGTGCCATACAAACAACAACTACACGTCAACCCCGACGGCATGCTACGCCTGCCATAAGGCGGACTTCAGTGGGACGAACAGTCCGAGTCACGTAAATTCGGGATTTCCGACAGATTGCACTCTTTGCCACACAACAAGCGGGTGGAGTCCGTCGACTTTCAACCACAGCGCAACGACGTTCCCTCTCACCGGTGCGCATACCACCGTGCCCTGCGCTCAGTGCCACACGAACAACAACTACACGACACTGCCAACAACCTGTTACGGGTGCCACCAGACGGACTTCACAGCAACAAACAACCCACCGCACGTTTCATCAGGATTTCCGACAGATTGTACGCAGTGCCACAACACGACTTCGTGGACGCTTGCGACCTTCAATCACAACAACACTTCGTTCCCGCTGACGGGAGCTCACACGACGGTGCCTTGCGCGAGCTGCCACACGAACAACAACTACACGACGCTTCCCACGACTTGCTATGGGTGCCATCAGGCCGACTTCAATGGTACGAACAACCCAGGACACGCGGCTTCTGGTTTTCCCACCGACTGCACGCTTTGTCACACCACCAGCAATTGGACGACGTCCACTTTCAATCATGCAGCAGTATTCCCGCTCACCGGCGCACACGCTACCGTACCGTGCGCGCAGTGTCATACGAATAACAACTACACAACACTGCCAACAACCTGCTATGGCTGCCACCAGACAGATTTCAAGGGAACCACAAACCCAAGTCACGCTGCAGCTGGATTTCCGACGACCTGCGACACCTGTCACAGCACGACCAATTGGACCAACGTCAACTTTAACCATGCGGTATATGCGAACTACCCCCTCACTGGACTACACGCGACCTTGACGTGCGTCCAGTGCCACACGAATAACAATTACTCGTCGACTCCGACTGCATGTTACTCGTGTCACCAGGCAGATTTCAGCGGAACGACTAATCCCAATCATGTGTCCTCAGGTTTTCCGACTGACTGCTCGATCTGCCACACGACAAGTGGATGGAGCCCGTCTTCCTTCAACCACAACAACACGGCCTTCCCGCTGACTGGAGCGCACACGACGCTACAGTGCTTGCAGTGTCACACGAATAACAACTACACAACCCTGCCCACAACGTGTTACGGGTGCCACCAGACGGACTGGAACGGAACGAACAACCCGAATCATGCATCCGCTGGTTTTCCCACGACCTGCGATACCTGCCACACAACAACTTCGTGGGCGGGCGCCACCTTCAATCACAACAACACCCCGTTTCCATTGACGGGTGCGCACGTGAACGTAGCGTGCAATCAATGTCACATCAACAACGTGTTCGCCGGCACGCCGACCGACTGTTACTCGTGCCACAAAGCCGATTTCACTGCGACGACGAGTCCCAACCACGTGAGCGCCGGCTGGCCGACCACATGCACCACCTGCCATACCACCACCGCGTGGGTTCCGGCGACGTTGCCATCGCAGTACCACACCTTCTTCCCGTTGAATCACGGAAGTGCGAATGGCGTGTGCACGACTTGTCATACCAACTCAAGCGACTACTCGATATTCACGTGTACGAATTGCCACACCGCAGCAGCCACCAACCCGAAACACAGTGGCGTATCGGGATACGTGTACAACAGCGTGAACTGCTATGCCTGCCACAAAAACGGCAACGGAGGTTAGCAACGATGCGGCGTCTTTTGAGCATCCTGATGCTCTCCGTGCCGATGTGGGCACAGAGCGCACCACAAGAGCCACAGGTGACGGCCCCGAGCGCTACTGCCCCCATGCGCACGGAGTTTCACGTTCAGTATGTGAATGGAAACAACGCATACATTGATGGCGGCCGAGATGCAGGGTTGCAGGAAGGGACAGCGGTGGTTCTCAAACAAGATCCGACGAAAGCTTCTCCTGGGAATACTGCGATAGAGCCTGGGGTCATCGGGAAGCTGAAGGTGGTCGCGATTGCATCGTCGTCAGCGGTGTGTGAGGTGGAATTAAGCAGCAGGAACATCGTTTCAGGCGATGTTCTCTCGCTCCCCGACAGTGAGGTCTCAAAGCTAGTAGAAAAAAGCGCACTGGGAAATACGCGGCAATACCCAATGGTGATCAGCTTCAGCGCTGGTGATCCGCTGGACGAAGAGGTGCGCGAAACGTTGCCTCGTCCGCCGTTACCCGAAGTGAATCAGATCAGAGGGAGGATCGGCTTCGACATAAGCTCCATTCGAGAAATTGGGCAGGGCGCGTCGGTCTCGAATTCCTATGGGATGGTTTTCCGTGCCGATTTCACACGAATGTTCGGAACTCACTGGAACCTCAACGGCTACTGGCGCGGGAACCTGCGGCAAAATTCATCTGCATATCAAAGCTCTATCCAGGATCTCATCAATCGTACGTACCTGATGAGTCTGACGTATATGAATCCGGAGTCGCGCTGGTCTGCAGGCATAGGAAGGCTGTATGTGCCATACGCAAACAGCTTGGAGACGATCGATGGGGCCTATGGCGGAATGCAGTTTTCCAAGCACGCAATGCTGGGCATGTTTGCAGGTTCAACTCCGGATCCGACTGCCTGGGACTATAACCCTCAGCGGCGGATCGGCGGCCTCTATGTGAATGTGCATGGCGGAAACTTTGACTCGTTTCGATACTCGACAAGCACGGGCTACGGCGTCGAATTGCTGAAATGGACCGTGAACCGGCCATTCGTGTTTGCCGAGAATGATTTCTCGTTCAAAAGATACTTCGCTCTTTACCACTCGATGCAGATCGACCGTCCAACGGCCAATCCGGGAATGGCTGCAGTTAGCACAGGCATCGGACAGAGCCTGCTCTCACTTCGAGTTGAGGTGCATCCTCGAGTAACCCTCGATTTGACCGACACGTATTTCCGCGATGTACCCACGTACGATCCGACGTTGGTTGGTACCGGACTACTGGATAAGTATCTCTATCAGGGGATCAATGGCGGGGCGCGCATTCAATTTCCGCGCCATATCACAGGTTATTTCAGCCTCGGAAGCAGCAGCGATTCCACTGATCCGAAGAGTGCGCTGAACAAGATGTTTGGCGCGACGGTGGCAAATATCTGGAAGACCGGATTAACGGCGGACGTACGGCTTGCGCAGTTTGACAGTTCTTTCGCGTCTGGAAAATATACAACGATTACAGTGTCGCGCGAGATGATTGACAATCTGCGGTTGAATCTCCAGTTTGGCAGATATACATATACATCGCCGGTCGCCTCGAATAGCGATTCATCCTTTGTCAACTTCCTGTTCGAGTCGAACTTGGGCGCGAAGCTGTTCTTTGAGAGCATGTACACGATCCAGCGCGGCGGCACGCTGAACTACAACCAGTGGACATCGACACTCGGATATCGTTTTGACAATCGGACCCGAACACGCAAGCCGGAGAGCACAAATGCGCCGTAAATACTGGACAGTTGCAATCTTACTTACTCTTGCGGCCTGTGCACCGCGGGCAGACGCGCAGCTTACGAGCTCATCCGATCCCCTGGTACTCGCTCAGAAACAGATCGCGCGGTATCTGTCCAAATTGGCAGATCTTCATTGTTTAGAGATCGTGACACAGCAGAAACTCAATGCGAAGGGACACGTTGATGAAACGGAGCGTTCACAGTTCGATTACCTGATCATGATGAACGGCAGCGACGACGAGTTCCAGTTGAACGAGTCGCGCATTGAGCCGCCGGATGCAAAGCACAAGTCGATCTCCACTCCGATGCTGACCACGAATGGAATCTCCACCCTGCTACTCGTGTTTCATCCGTACTATAGCAATGCTTTCTCGTTCGCAACCGGACGAGAAGAGATGCTTGGGAACAAGGCTGCGATACCGATTCACTTTGCGCATATTAACGGGCGCAGGACGCCAGCCGCGCTGGCCTTGAGAGGCCGTGAATATCCTCTTGAGTTTCAGGGGACTGCATGGATGGATGAGGCATCGGGCGAGGTGATTCAGGTGAATGCAAGCCTTATGCACGACATGAGTGATGTAGGGCTGCGTTCAATGGAGATTCACGTTGAATACAAGCCCGAAAATCTCGGCAAGGAAACGTGGACGCTTCCTGCCAAGGCTGTCGTCGACGTGACGACGCCTCGACAGCACTGGCGCAATACGCACGTCTTCCAGAGTTACAAGTCGTTCTCGACGGATGCGCAACAGGATCCGAACTTTAAGGTTCACCCCGACTCGCTCGCCCCGCCGGGATCGGAAACGAGCAAGCCTGATGTGAAGGAGCAGCAATGAGCATGACAATTCTCCAGATGAGCGCAACCTCCGCTGCCGCATTGCGAGAACAGCGTAAGGAACGCCGGCATCGCGTCCGAGTAATGGTGGCGTCATTCGCGGCGTTTGCTTTTCTGATTTCGATTGGTATCTATGGAGCAAGCTACTACATCCTGCCGCTCGATCAGCGGCCTTACTCTGAGAAGCATGAGCTTCTGAAGCCAAGCGGGGCAATCGGGCTGAAGCTTGGAGTGTTTGGTACCATCTTGTTCTTCATCATCTTTCTATATGCGCTACGCAAAGTAATCCCTTGGCTGGGACGGATTGGGACGGCGCGGCACTGGATGGATTTTCACGTCATCGCAGGTGTTTCTGCACCGTTTGTCATCGCCTTTCATGCATCGTTCAAATTTGGCGGAATTGCTGGCGTCGCCTTCTGGATCATGCTCGCGGTTGCATTAAGCGGCGTGGTGGGCAGGTATCTGTATGCACAGATTCCACGTTCGTTAACGGCGGCCGAGTTGTCATTGAGCGAACTTCATGAAAACGAGAGCGCGCTCGCTGAGTTTTTGCTGGTGCAATCGGTATTCACAGAGGAGCAGTTGCGAAGAGCATTGAGGATGGCTTCTCCTGACCGTGCGAGTCGCATCGGAGCCATTGGCGCGATCTGCCAGATGATAATGCTGGACATCGGAATGCCGTTCAGAATGGCGAAGCTGAGGCGCATTGTGGGAGGACCGGCGAGGGGACTGAGATCGCTAGGGGGGCTGATATCCACCGGAAATCTCGAGGTAGAAGAAATCATCGGGATCGTGAAGCAAAAAGCGTCACTCTCGAAACGTGTAGTGTTCCTGGATCAAACACAGCGCGTGTTTCACCTGTGGCATGTGATCCACAGGCCATTCAGCTATGCGTTTGCCCTGCTCGCCATTCTGCATATCGCAGTCGTTATGGGTCTTGGATTCGCCGGAATGGGGATGCGTTAGGCGATGGAAACCTTGCTGACATGGCTGATTGCCGGAAGCGTACTCGGCT
Organism: Telmatobacter sp. DSM 110680; assembly: GCF_039994875.1. Lineage (GTDB taxonomy): Bacteria > Acidobacteriota > Terriglobia > Terriglobales > Acidobacteriaceae > Telmatobacter. The sequence continues at coordinate 605,207 of NZ_CP121196.1, forward strand.
TCTTCCTGGTCCGATATTGGCGCGAGCATAAGCGCAAGGAGGAGCAGGCACGCGAGCGGGCCGAACAAGGGCCCATGTTTTCCGATGGGCCCAAAGCGCAGCATCCACGGATTCTGAGCGACGCGTGCATCGGATGCGGTGCCTGCGTGTCGGTGTGTCCGGAGGGCGATGTGCTGGCGCTGATCGATGGGAAGGCAACGATCGTAAACGGACACAAGTGCATCGGGCATGGGCTTTGCGCGGAGGAGTGCCCCGTGGGCGCGATCACGATGGTCATGGCGAAGCCGAGTTCTGGCGCGGATATGCCGATCATCAGCGGTGAATACGAGACCAGCGTGTCAAATCTTTTCATTGCGGGCGAGCTTGGAGGGCTGGCCCTGATCAAAAACGCGGTTAACCAGGGGCGCGACTGCGTGGATGTAATCGCCCAGCGTTTAGGCTCATCGACGCATCGCCCAACAGACTGCGCTGTTTTCGATGTGATCATTGTCGGCGCTGGTCCGGCTGGGATCAGCGCATCGTTGAGGGCCGCGGAACATGGGCTGCGCGCGCTGACTCTGGAGCGCGAGAGCGTGGGTGGGACTGTCTCGAAATACCCGAGGCAAAAGCTGGTGATGACGAGCCCGGTGGAGTTTCCCCTTCACGGTAGATTCAGTAAAACCACACTCTCTAAGGAAGACCTTCTCGCGTTTTGGCAGAAGATCATGGCACGTTCCGATTTAAATATTCGGACGGCAGAAGCGGTGAATTCAGTGCAGAAGCTGGCCGACGGACTCTTTCGGGTTCGAACGGCCGAGGAGGAGCATCTTTCCCGGGCTGTGGTATTGGCGATCGGGCGTGCCGGAACTCCGCGCAAGCTTGGCGTGAAAGGAGAGGAACTGCCGCACGTGCTGTATCGGCTGATAGAGGCCGACCACTACACCGGCAAAAGCATCCTTGTCGTCGGCGGTGGAGACAGCGCCGTCGAAGCAGCAATGGGACTGGCGCACCAAGCTGGCAACAGGGTTATACTCTCGTACCGCAAAGGCGAGTTTAGCCGGCTGAAAGATCGCAACGCGAAACGCATCGTCGAACACATCGCCAGCGGCAAGCTCGAGGTGTTATTCAACTCGATCCCAATCGAGTTTCGTGAAGGCAGTGTGCTGATTGAGGTTGACGGAGAGATACGAGAACTTCCGAACGATTTCGTATGGATCTTCGCAGGGGGTACATCGCCATCGGATTTTCTGAAGTCGGCGGGGATTGCATTCGGAGGAGATAGTCCGCACGTGGCGGTTGAGACGAAATCCAGGAGTATTGCATGAAGAAGATCCTTCGCATGACTGCAGCCTTGACGTTGTCAGCGGCTGCAAGCGCCCATGCGGCTGCGGTAAATGGAACCGTCACCAACAAGACAACCAATAAGCCTGCTGCGGGCGATAAGGTCACATTAGTGGATCCGAGCGCAGGCATGGCAGACGCTGCCAGCACAGTAACGGATACGGCCGGCCAGTTCAGATTGCAGACGCCGGGTAATGCATCTTATCTGATTCGTGTCGAACATCAGGGTGGGACCTATTTCATCGCTGCTCCGCAAGGTGGCTCCCCTGCTGATATCACCGTCTACGACGTGGGAGAGAAGGTCGATGGAGTCGGGATCGACGCGGACATGCTTCTGATTGAAGCCGGTCGAGGGACATTGCGCGTTCGGGAGCGCTATCTTGTGCGGAACCTGAGCTCACCGCCGCGGACGCAGTTCAGCGATAAGACGTTTGAGATTGTGTTGCCCGACGGAGCGCAGCTTGATGAGGCGGCTGCCACGCGTCCCGGAGGGCTGGGGACAAGAACCCATCTAATTCCCCTCGCGCAGACCGGACATTACACATTCAATGTGCCGATCCAGCCCGACCAGGGTGAGAAGGAGACGCTGTTCGAGGTGCAATATCATTTCGTGTACAACGGACGTCATGCATTGGCTGCACGACCTCAGATGATGGCAGACAATGTTGTGGTGTATACGGCGAAGGGCATTGAGTTCGCGCCACAGGGTGGTTCGCGTTTCCAGGCAACACAGGAAGACCCGAAAGTCGAAACCCACGTGGTCAGGAATGTGCATCCGGGCGAGGAGATCAGTTTTACGGTCTCTGGCGAAGGCGAGATGCCGGTGGACGCAACGGGATCGGCGATGCAGCCGGCGAGTTCCCCGGGCGGAGGCAGGCCCGGAGGAGGAATCGGTACGCCGATCGCATCACCCGACCCTCTTACCGGCTCAAAATCCTGGCTTCTTGGCGGATTTGCGGTTCTGCTTGCTGGAATAGCCTTCTTCGTTTTACGTAGAAGAGCAGACGGTGAGATCAGCACAAATCGCACGCCTGTCGCCGAGGTTTTCCCGCTGAGCGACGTCATGGAGAATCCTCGCGCAACAGTACAACTTCCACCGACCATTCAGGTCGAGCGGCAAGGTTCGCTGCTAGAAACACTAAAAGAGGAACTTTTTGCGCTTGAACAGGACAAAATTGCCGGCCTGCTTTCAGCTGAAGAATATGCGCAAGCCAAGGCAGGTTTGCAGGCTGTGCTCAAGCGCGTTTTGAACGTGAAGTAGGAACCTCAATCACCTTGTCTCTCAGGAATTCACGCCCCCGCTGCGAATCGATCGCGGGATCGTACTGCCACAGCATTTTGCCTGTCTTCGCGTCCATCGCGGGATGAGCCTGCTGTTTGAAGCTGAAATCGGGATGAATTGCTAGCTCTGGCTGGAGACGAGCATTAGCATTGCCTCGTCACTCGATCAAGATCTGCGCGAGTTATCGAGGAGGCTTGTTCATGGCCTCGGCTTCAGGCGGATGGGAATTGAGACTAGCAGCCTGGTCTGCATACAAAACAAAGCCCCGATCGCGGGCTTGTTGAGAAAGCGCAACGAGATGGGCGCTCCCCACTGACGGCGATAACTTCGATTCGACATCAGCAAGTGCCAGCCTTGCTTCGCACTCCAGCGTATAAAAACCAATTCTGTGCGCCCGCTGAATCAAAGATTTAAGGTCGCGCTGGACGACTAGAAGGCCTTCACTCCGATGCGGAGCAGCAGAGGCTTCCGCGCTATCGATGCGCAGCGCGAGCAACTCGAGCGGCATCCCCAAAACGGGGAACTCGTGAAGGTCAGTAAGCTTTTTCGCGCGTTGAATCAGTGTTTTGCTCTCATTGATTTTTCCTTGCGCCAAAAGAGCTTGGCCGAGCGCAAGGTAACCGCTGAGTTCCTCTCCAGCATTCTTGTCTTTTTCGAATACTGCGATAACATCATGCAACTCTCGCTCTGCTTGATCCGGGTGGTGTCGGTCAATGCTCAGCTGAATGAGCGAAAGTTGCAGATTTACTGTGGACGCATTCGCTTTTTTCAGAATTTCGACTGCTTCCTCATAGCTTCTCTGCGACGCGTTCAGGTCTCCCTGTTGACGCTGGACGTCTCCCAAACCTGACACTGCATTCGCGAATAACCATGGGTCTCCGCCCCATGATCGATAGAATGCAACTTGCGCGTTCAACTCGCTCATTGCGTCGTTAAGCTCTCCCTTGATCAGCAGCATGCCTGGATGACCAGTTGCGGGGATAGAACTCGTCGCCATCTTTGCTGCCCTGCCAAACTCCCGGGCCTCCTCGTACAGCCTCTCCGCCTTATCGAAATTGCCATGCCATTGCTCGATGTCGGCAAGGTTGGATGTAACGACGGCGAGATTCACGCGATCATTTACGACTGTGAAATTCTGCTTCGCTTTGCGATATTCCTCCTCAGCGCGCGCCCACTGACCCTGATCCTGGTAAACCAGCGACAAGTTGTTCAGAGCGACGCCCATGTTCTCGTAGTCGCCGCTTTCGTTGAAGGTACGAATTGCCTCCTCGTAAAGAGGAATGGCTTCCAGCGCATGACCGGTGAGCCGTTGATTCTCGGCCATGATCTGCAGCGTGGCCCCGGCGAGATTACGATTTCCAGCGGCCGTGTAAATCTCAAATGCTTCGTGGCACTCGGGTGGATTCTGGAGGTGTTGCCGATTGAGCAGGCAAAGGTTTTGCTCAGCCCTTGCGTACACCAGTCTCTGATTCTGAGATTGCGCTTTCTGGGCGGCCGTCCGAAATAGTTTTTCGGCGGCATCGACATCTTTGCGCATTTGCAGTGGAGCTTCACGTAGGTCTATCCGGGCGTCGTTGCTTGCAGGCGGAGGCAGACGTCGCAGTTGGCGAATGGTCTCAAGAGATTCATCGGGATGATATGAATCCAGTTGAAGTTTTGCCAGCTGCAAGCCGTAGTCGAGGCTATCGGGAAACATATTGAAGAGAACGCGATAGATATCCGCTGCTTTCCCGCGGTCGCCAAGTGCCTGATCGTAGCTGGCCTCGATCTCCATTTTCTGTATGCGTGGAAGGCCCGATGACAGGTCCACTCCTTTTTTGGCTTCCACCTTTGCCTGGTCATAATGCCCAAGAAACAGTTCGGTCCTTGACAGCATGGAGTGTGCCAGCGGAAATCCTGCCTCGGTCGCAATGGCCTGCTCAAAGAACCCACGAGCTGTTTCGAAATCATATGCGCGGAGTCTTTCAAGACCGAGGGCGTAGAAGCGGGCAGCTTCAGGATCTGCGGGCAGCGTAGCTTGCACCATGGTTTCGTCGGAGTCTCCAGTGCTGCCAACACCGAGGCGGTTTCTTAACTTCCCACCAATGCGGCTGACGATTGCAAACAGGTCTTCGCTGGCTCCGATCTCCGCGATTTCGCACATCACTTCGCCGGTCTTCGCATCCTGCAGGCGAGCATCGACCCTGATTTGCCCGTGCTCGGGCTTGCCGATTGTGGTGTAGGAACCAAGCACAAGGAGATCGCTGTCGAGTGCACTGCCGATCCGCGAGGTAGTCACCCGATCAAGCGTGTCAGTCTTCGCCCACGGTGAGTAGTTGCGCAGATTGGCAATATCCTCGGCCGATACGAGTCGGAGCTTATCACCGCTCGCCAATTCGGTGCTCAGCATCTCGGACAGTGCGGTGCCCAGCCACGCGTCGTTGGAAGCGCCGGAAAGACTCTTAAACCCCAGCACGGCTACGGAACTGCGCACACTCACTTTTGCAGCAACCGGCGTTGTCGACGCGATGGCGGCCGATTTGATTCCGTTCCAGCGCATCCACCCCGCGCTCAGGGCAACCACGAGAAACACTGAAGCTGCCACATACAGCAGCGGCGAATCGGGTAAGCTGCGCCGAGAACCAGAAGCAGGTTCGAGGGATCCAACCGCAGATGTCGTTGGTGGTGGAAGTGAGGCCGGAGCATCGAGCGGCTCAGGCTCCGCGCGAATTACCGTGACCGGCGCGATGAAACGGTACCCTCGTCGAGGAACCGTCTCAATGAAGCGTGGGTTTTCAGGGTTATCGTCGATAACCGCGCGGAGTTTTTTGAGGATGACATTGAGACTACCGTCGAAGTCGACGAACGTTCCATCTGGCCAGATGCTGGAGCGCAGCTCATCGCGTCCTACAATTTCTCCTGAACGTTCGAGCAGCAGAATCAAGACCCGAAAAGGCTGGTCTTGAATCTTGACGCGCACACCATTGCGCAGAAGCGTTTTTTGTACGACGTCCGCCTCGAATAAACCGAATCGGAAGCTGCGCGCGGGGGAAGATGCGTGTTGCATGTCCTGCCGACCCAACTGAGATGCGCCATCATAGCACGAAACGCTTCCCATCCGTAATGTTTCCAAACCGCTCATAGTAAGTGGATTAGCTCGTCTTTGTAAGAAACGCCATGACATCTAACTTGCCCACGCCTCTGAAGAAGCGGCCGTCGCATCAAGGCCGGGCGCACCGGTTTGCCCGAATCGCAATAACGCCAACGATCACTGCGATAAGAGAGTTTCGCATTTCATCTTCCTGCTGGTTCTTCTGTTTGAAACGCTCGATCAATGGTGACTCGAGCATTGGTTTCGTTTCAGAATCCACTGCGCAGTGGTTGTGTGCCGGCGGGACCGATAAGCCACACCCGCACTGCATATTGCGAGGAGTTCAAATTGAAGTTGAAATGAGGGGGGATACGATTAGCACATGTTTCGCTCGCCCACGCAATCACAAAGCCGTGCGAGCTCCAATTCGTCGTCCAGTTTCCCTGGGACTCAGCTTGAACGTTTTCGCCGGGGCATGACGCGTCAAAAACCGACAATTGAACGCTCTCCACCATCCATCCAGGAGCCAGCTGCGATAGATCGTAGCTGTCCTTCCCGGTCGAGAACCGCGAAGGGTCTGAGCGAGCCACAAATGCCGAGGTTCCCACCGCACCCGGTGGAACCTGCTCGCTTGTGAACGGTGGCGATTCGAATTCTAACTGCTGGATTGCGCGCACAGAGGTTGCAGTTGCATCAAGCGCGACCCATGCAGCGGGAATGTTCTTAAAGAGTTGAGGTTCTCCGCGGGAGGCTACAAAAGAGCAACCATTAAGTTGCGCCTCTTGTCCATTGGGGAACTGAATGATGAGATCGCCGACGAAATCCGAAACGGATCTCAACCCCGGATCGATATAGACATCGATGGCGTCATCCTTCCATGCTCGCGCTCCGTCCAGACGTAAATTGATTTGCGCTGCCGGAACTCCGGGCTGGAGAGCGTGCGAACTCAATTGAAGCCGGACGGTGCCAGCAATCTGCCCGAAAGAACACCCCTCGAGATGGAAATGATTGTCAGGCTCTGCCGGAGTGAAGACTGGACCAGCGGCCTTGCCGTTGACGGAGCGGATGGTGGGTGCGATACACGGCACCGACGAATGCAATGGCTGCACTCCTGCTGCCGGCTCCATCAAGGCAGTTGAAATCGTGTGCACAGTGGGGAGCAGCGTAGTCGCTTGATCGGAGAGAAGCGGGTGAGTTTGAGACAACGCGACTGTGGTACCGAGATGCGACTGACGCCACAACCGCTGTTCAGCAAGCGAAGCAACTACATCTCGGTCAAGTCCACCAGCAGCAATCCGCGGATTCTTGATGCGAGGTCCGGTGATCAATCTCGCGTGAGCAAGGGTTTGCAGCCGCAATTGCTGATAGCGATCTGCGGGCAGGCTTCCTTCAGGCTGTCCGCTCTGCGTCGTCTTGCCGGCAGCCATCGCGAACTCTCGGAACAATCCCTCCGATAAGCCCGCAATGCTCGATGGGAGCCTTGGGCCGATGGCACACATCGCAAGGAGAATAATGAGCAGGTTCATGTCATCCAGCTGTCTCGGTGTTGCTCAGTTGCCGCACGTCTCTGTCCCGCATTGCTGCATGTTCTGCATACACTGCGCTTGCGGCAGCCCAGTATATGGGTCTGTACAACGCGGTCCCTTGGCCCAGATCTTCAGTCCGTAGGACGACCCCGTCACATTGCTGTAGGTCCAGTAAACGAAAGGCGGCGCGATGGGAATGAAGCCCGAACACGAGGTATCCGTTCCGTCCACGCGCACAGCGTTACGCTGGACCTTGGTCCAGTCCGGCGTCATCGGTTCCATGTTCGCCTCTGAAAATCCAAAGCTCTCCTTGTAGGTCACGACGCCTGGGCAGCTGGGCGGGGTTCCAATCGAAGTCATCTGCACTGAATCGAAGGTCCAGCCCGAAGCGAGTTGCGGCGTATAGAAGTCAGTACCGGGAGAAAACTTCTTGCTGGCCGAACGCAAAATGTAAACCGAATATCCCGCCATCGAATTCGGTGCATTCGATCCCGGTATGACCGGCGATTGAAAATCCAGATTTGGTTGACCAAAGTTTTCAGACCAACCGGAATGCGTGACCCAATTCTGCGGAATCGAATTCAGCTGCACCGCCGGATTGGACCGCGCGGCCACAAAGTCGAAGCCCGTCATCTTGATTTGTCCTGCACCCGCAGGTGCAACAATCAGCGTGACATTCTGCTGGTCCTGCTCGCCGCTCGTTTTGGGATCAACGCGGGCATCGATCTCCGTGTCGCTCCAGAATTGAGGCTGCAGATTGACCTGTTGCGCGTTGAACTTCCCGACAAGGTAAATCTGGCCAGGCTGTTTCCCGAACATACATCCCCGGATCACGTAGGAATCGTATTCAAGTTCAGGAGTGAAGACTGCATTCTTCGTCTGCTTGTTTACATCGAAGATTGTTGGAGTCTGGCAAACATAGGGAATCGTCGTGATGGGCGCGGGCACCCCCAGCTTCGATTTCGGTGCTGTTGCGATTGTCGATGTTGACGCAACCCCCAAGCCGACGGGACTTCCGCCGCGGGACCCGGAAGCGCTCATCAATGTGCTGGGCGAAGATCCCGGCTGCGCCGGAAGCAGCATCGGCCCCGCGGCTGGGACGGTGGAAATCGACGCGGCCCCTGTAGCAGGAGCGACAACTGGCGAAAGCAATGCCGTCTGCGCGCCCGAAGGTGACTGAATCCCCTGCCGGGCTGCAATCATTTGCGCACCATTCAGCGATCCGGTTTGCGAACTGGGCTGCGCTGTCGGCAATGGGGTGGCAGCATGCAACTTCAGCTCTGCGATCGCCAGTTTCTGCTGCTGCAGTCTCTTGAACTTCTCCGGATCGATCGCCTCGATCCCGCGCATCTTGGCATGAATAACAGGGCCCGCCTTGATCTCTGCTTTGGCAGCCGCATCCCTGTCATACTTCGTCATTTCCTCACTGGTCATCTCGTGCAGCTTGGCATTTGCCGGAAGACCCGTCTTCCACGAAACGTTTTTCCCTTCCTTTTCCTCTGGACTGCTCTGCGACGTGCAGATTTCCAAAGTGGTTATTGCCATAACGCAAAGGATTAGGCCGTCAACGATTGTCCGCCTGGTCATTCGCTTTTCCTCCGTTGAACCCAGACTTTGCCCAGGTGCTATGGGAATAGCCCGGAATCGCCGAATGGTCAAAGGAACCGCGCATGATTCGTTGCTGACCTGCTAAGTCATTGTTCAGGCGAAATCTTAGAGGCACAGCTTACGCATCTCGCCCACGCACAATTTGGTACGACCGAAGAGTCTTCTCATGATCTTCCGTCAGCAGATCGTCGTCCTTGGGTTCCGGTTCGACATAAGAAATGCCCGATCCGTATATATAGATCGATATATGTGGTGTGCAGGACCCCCATCCACTCGAAGCTAAACCATCCGCACCTTCACTCCGACGAGTGATGTGGTAAGACTCCATCGTCACTCAACCATCGGTTCGGAAAATTCCCGGGACGACCAAAATCCTTCAGCAACGCACTTCGCCGATGAGTCAGTCAACGAGCCAAAATCCCTGTTACCAGGAATTTAGTAAGTCAGCTTCGTTTCATTTGCAGTTCCTTTGACCTCACAGGGTGATCGGCCTAAACATTGGCGGCATCCGAGGTCACTGCTCATGCGACTCACTTTGATTGCGTCGATCTCAGCCGGGATTCTGATTGGCACGAACGCCGGCGCACAGATTTCGCCCTCCCCCACCCAGGCCCGTGCCCTCACGGCTCCAGGTCAGCAACGGCCCCAGCAGCCGCCCGCACATCAACAGCCGATTTCTCCAATTGATCGCAGTCCCCAGCCCACCCAAATCATGAACCTTCCGGGTACGCTGATGGGCTACGTCTACTGGGACACTTCGTCAATTCAATACGACCTGAATGCTCCCTGCACAGGCTTTTCGGTAACCATCAGCCAGGGACAGCCACCGTCTGGATCCAACCTTTCCTTTGAACAGTTCACAGTGCTGGGGACCTACAACAACAACTTCTCCAGCATCGGCACGATCGGGAAGTATGCAGTCTGCCAATACGCCGTCGATCATCTGCCCGAAGGTAAGGATCTGCAGGTTCACGTCATGGCATCGTCCAAAAACTTCAAGACAGTTGTCTTTCCCTCGACTCCGCCCACTGCGAATGAACCCAATCGGCCTATACAGATCATCAACGGAAAGTGCAATAACCTGCCGCCTGCTGTGCCCACTTTAGCCACGCTCGGCAGCAACTGGTGGACCTGTGGCGACTACGCCTACAACGTCAACTTTGTTATGCAACCCCCGCAGAATATTCCTGGAATCACTAGCGGCACCGGTACAACGCTAACCATCGTTCAGTCGCAAACGCTTCTGCCCCGCACTTCTTCCGGTGACGGCATGCTGAATCCTGGTACCGCCCAGTCGCCGCAGCCCGGGTCATTCGGAGCGGCAGGTCCCGTGCCCACGCAGGCTCAGCAGGCAATGCCCTCCGTCAACTGGGGCGATCGAAATAACCAAACCGTGCTCGGCAATCGCGATGTGATCCAGATGCTCAACAGCGGACTGCCCGAGTCGGTGATCGTCACCAGGATCCGATCCGCAAAAGGAAGCTTCGACCTCTCTGCTGAAGGCTGCAACGCGCTTCAGCAAGCCAACGTCAGCATGAAAATCTTGAACGCGATGGGCGACGGCAGCGTCACCCCATGCCCGGGATTCTCACCCGTGGGCGCGCCGCAGAAGGCGCTCAGCCCGCAGAACTGAAATAAGGCCAACTAGAGCCGACACAAATCGCCTTGCCAGTTACACGGGGGCCAGGATGCCTTGGAAAACCACGTACCGCAATTAAGAGAGCAGCAGATATGACTAGAAAACGTAAGATTCGTCCGATCGCAACCGGCGCGTACCTTGTGCTGATGGCTGCTTCAATCGCGGGCCAAAACAGCACGAAGCCGCTCACCAACAACGATGTGCTCGCGATGGTGAACAAGAAGATGCCAGAGTCGGTGATCGTATCGGCCATCAAAACCACTCCCGGCGCATACGACACGTCTACCAACGAACTCATCCGACTTAACTCCGCCGGCGTCACCGAACTCGAGTTGAACGCGATGATCGGTGTCGCACACAAGGCAAGCAGCGCCGATGCCGTCCCCGCTGCCAGCAACATTGCTGCCGATCCCGACACAACGCCGAGGTCGCGTATGCCCCGCGTACAGCTCATGCAAGGCAGTACATCGCAGGATCTCAAGCTCGAGAAAACCCAATTAGCGCAAACCAAGAACAAGCCTTCATCGATGAAAAATCTTGCGTCCGATTCCGTTGTGACGCAGGCCATGCAGGCGGGCATCAGCACTGCCAGTTGGGATGCCGCTACGCACATGAACTCCGTGATCGGCGGATCGACTGTGCAAGAGGCCGGCAGCATCGTCTCCGGAATGCTGGCACATCGCCCCCCCACGGTCACTTATGTATGGGGAGTGCCGGGTCCGGCTTCGAGCAACGTCGTGCACACACTGGCCCCGGCGTTCAGCGTTGATTATTCGCGGGCCGCCGGGGTGAATCCGGACGATTTTGAACCGGCAGTCGTAAAGCTCACACCTGCACAAAATACCTGCCGCATTGTAGGTGCCACGCAGGGAAAGGCCGATGCAGGCGCGAGCCCCGCAGCCGACTGGCAGGTCTACTCGCATTATCTCGAAGAACCGGTCACGGTGAAGCCTCAGAAGCTGGGCCCCGGCAAATACAAAATCAATACTCCCGAATTGGCTCCTGGCGAGTACGGACTGGTTCTGCGGCCTATCTCGAAGACCAAGAAGTTCTCCGGAGGAGATGTCGCAAGAGCGCAGGGCGACGGACTGATGTTCGATGCAATCTGGACCTTCCAGATTTCAGACGAGGCGCAATAATGGCGAACGACTCCCAAAAATCAAAGACACATAGTGCCGGAACATGGTGGCCGCGCACATCTGGGATCCTGATCCTGCTTCTCGCCGGATGCCGGCACGAAAGTGCACCCACTACCGCACAGACGACCTCGCAATCTGGCGGAAATATCACCCAGGCTTCACCATCCCACCAGACGCCCATGGCGTCGCATGGTTCCGGATACGCACACGTGACGTATCGCTCCAACGTCCGCATCATGGAAGCCGAAGAAGGCAAGAAGACGCTCATTGGTGTCAGCACCAACGGAGCGAGTCTGCTGTTCGATTCTTCCAGCGCCACCGCACACTCCTTGCATGCTGGCGATGTCTTGCTCATCAAGGGACTGATGGCGCGAACTGTACTCGGCGCCGAGTCCACTCCAGACGGAATAGTAGTTCTCACACAGCACGCGCTTATCACTGATGTCATTCAGGATGGAGAAATAAAGATTCAGGCGCCGGTCCGCTTCGGAGCCGTTCGCGCGGCCAACGAACAGGACGTTCCTCCTCTTCCAACGTGGCTCAATCTCTTCGCCACCCCCGCGTACGCGCAAAGCCCCACGGGCGAGATGGCAAAGAGCGCCGAAGCGAAGGGCTCAATGGACGCCTACGGAAACATGATCAAAGGAATGTTCAGTTCCGTGGTCAGTGGTTGGGACACCACCTTTCAGGCGACGCCCGCCGAAGGCCAGACCAATCTCAACATCACCCTCAAGCGTAATGTCGGTGGATTCGCCGCACTGATCACTGGACAAGGGAGCATCTCGAACTTTCAGTTCGATTCCATGATCAACATCAAGCAGAGCGTGCTCCAGAACATGGACACCAGTTTCAACAATCTCAATGGGCAAATGAATTTCCAGTGGCAGGTCGCCAAAGATGATGGCGGCGTGATGGCCGAGGAAAGCAGGATCAAACTTCCCGGTGCCATCGAGGTTCCCCTTTCAGAATTTCTCGATGGCTTGCCCATGTATCTCGAGGTAAGCGGTGCAATCCTCATTCACCCTGCAATTACCGGCGGCAAGGAAATTACAAAAGGCCAGTTCCAGATACGCTACGACGGCAACCAGCACTTCCAGGTAAAGTCGGGAAACGTCAACACCGATGGCAGTCTCTCAGGAGATATCCAGCTAGGTGACCATCAAGATATTTCCCCAACCGCCCCGCTTGGCATGGTCGTCGCGTTCGCCGCTCCGCGCGTGGAACTAACCTTGGGTCTCAACAAGATCTATGACGAAAGCGAAATTAAAAAAGCGGCGGACATCGTCGACAAGATTGCGGACACAGTGGCCAAGCACCTGTTGAATGCACAGCAATATGCCAACTACCAGCAGAACGGACTGCATCTTGGCGACACGTTCAAGAACGCTCTCTCCACCGATGGCGCTGCATTTTTTCAGATGATCGGCACATCGGCTTCGAGTTACTCGGGCATGTCGTCCATCAGCCCCTGTGCTCGCTACGACCTCAATCTTGTTGCACAAGTTGGCGCATCCGCAGAGGTATGGGGCAAAACTTACGCCAGCACTAACAAAGAAATCTTTCGCAAAGGCATGACCCGGGTCGATCCGCCCGGCATGAGGCTTTGCGAAAACATCGGCAAAAGCTGATCTGAAAAGGAGCAATCGACATGGCATTTTGTGGAAACTGCGGTGCGTCACTGTCACAGGGAACCGGCTTCTGTGGCGTATGTGGAGCCAACTTAACTTCGCCGGCCCAACCCACCATCGCCGCAGCCCCAGCGCCTCCGTCGATGAATACTGTCAACGCGGGATGGACCTCGGTTGCTGCCGCACAGCCAGCCACGGCGGCCTCATCAGCTCCCTCGTGGACGCCGGTTTCTAATCAACAAAATGCTGCGCCGCAAACACCGCCCGCATCGTCGTGGAGCGCGCCTGCCGCTGCCGGTGCACCCGCGCAAGGTTGGAATGCGGCACCACCTGCGGCAGCGGCTGTCTCCGGTACCGCGCTCACGCCGAACATCGCCGGTGCATTGGCGTATTCACTGGGCATCATCACCGGAATTTTGTTCCTTGTGCTGGAGCCGTATCGCCGCGATCGCTTCGTACGCTTCCACGCCATGCAGTCGATCCTCTACTTTGTTGCCGCGGTAGCCTTCAACATCGTGTGGAGCATCATGGTCGGATTCCTGATTAGCATTAGCGGCTGGATCGCAGTCGTATCGATTCCCATTCGCTTGCTGATCTCGCTGGCTCTCTTCGGACTTTGGCTGTTCCTCATGTTTCAGGCCTATAGCCAGCGCGAGTTTCGTATCCCGATCCTTGGCGCGATAGCAGCGAAGCAGGCGGGCTCATAAACGATGACATCCGAAACCAATTTCAAGTTTTCCCTAACGCAAAGAGGGAGGCAGATCGTGAAACTTCGAAATCAAGCTCTGTGTAAAGGGTCGCCACTTTTCGTTTTGTCCCTTGCGATAGTCTGCGTAGCGGGATGCAAAACTCATTCCGCTGCAAAGGTGGAGGCAGCCAAGACTGAATCAACTGTCAAGTCGGCCCCGGTTGGTGGCACCTACTGCCTCCAGACCTATGCCCAGGGAACTCCGCCGACCAAGACTGTGCACTTCTCCTACAAAGAGAGTGAGAGCGACGGCACGTTGAAGGACTATGAGGGAGATCTTGTCGGCGACAATCTCGATTCGACCGTGCACGAAAAACGGCCAGCGAATGACACTGATCGAGAAATGGCGAGCGATAAGCGCTTCCCCGGACCGCCCATCGTCGACGGCTTTGTTGACACCAACCGTTCACTCCACTCCACGCGTAGCGACATCTCCGGCTGGTCGATGGGATCAAGTGGACAAGTGCAGGCGTTTACTCCGTGGGGTCTCTTTATCGCCAAGCCAGTCGTGACCCAGGTCGGCACTGAAAACGTGGCGGGATCCGAAGCGCTCAAGTATTCAGTCGACAGTTCCCAGCAGAGCCAACTCGAGAAGATGCCGTTGACTTTCGCTGGTGGATTGAAGGACTACACCATCAAAGGCACCGCATGGGTTGATCCCAAGCAGCAATGCATTCTTCAGTACGACATCAATTATGAAGAGGTTGCAAAAGACGGGACAGTCAAGAAGACCCATTATGAAGGCAGCACAGCGAGGCAATGAGGCTGAACGATTGGATTGAGAATTTGCAACTCAGTAGAGTGCAATCGCGACGGAAAGGCCGTCATCCCTCGCATTAAGAAGGCGGCCTCGTGGGAAGTGCAGTGAAACCACAAGTACACGTCATGACTTAGCAGGAGATGAGAGATCATGAGGTATTGCACCAAATGTGGAAACCAGCTTGAAGCTAACCTCAAGTTTTGCACTCAATGCGGCGCGCCAGCGCAGGCGCAACCGGAAACGCCGCAACTCGGAGACACTCAGCAACCAGCGTCCAATCCCGCCCCTCAAGCCCAGCCGGTCCCCACTCCGCCACCAGCACCCGCTGCTGGGTGGCAAGCCCTGCCAGTCTCACCGATGCAGCCACAGCCTCCTGCCAAGAAAAGCAGTTGGATTCCAGCCGTTCTCATCGCCCTTTCCGTGCTTGCATTCATCGCAGTTCTTGGCATCGGCGGATTGGTTTATGCCGGGTACAAGGTCAAGCAGAAAGCTACCGCAATGATTCACAAGGCAGAGAAGGACTCGTCCCCGCTCGGCCGCCTCGCTACTGATCTGAAAAGCGCTGACGCGAAGCCGCGGGAGGCGCCGGACACGAATTCCCCGGATGCCTCCGCAGTGCTCGGCGATCTTGCCAAAATGCTCGGCGCGGCCACTCCCGAGATGACGCCGGGCGATGGAGATCCCGTTCCCAGCGTGTCCGAGCGCGATCCGGTCGAGCCCTGCCCCGCAGCATCTTTACCTCCGGAAAGCAGTGCGCGCATCCCACTGCAGGAAGGCACCGTAATCACGACTGCCTGGGGCGTCAAATACCAGGACGTAGAGAGCCGTATTTCCGTCATGACCCCGACACCTGTCGCTATCGCGACGTCGCACACCACCAGCTCTTATAAAGACGACAATGGACGTGAACAAACCCCGTCCGCCCACAATTCCACTGTCTGCAATGTAGACATCGCATCTGCGGGCACCTATGTGACGGTGGTAGGCACCCACATACCCGGCCTCATCCACGGTGTTACGCGTCTCAGAATGTCGGACAAGTCATTCAGCGAGGTCAAAGCCTCGGGCAAAACCAACTTTGAGTATCTTGATTTCATGCAGGCTGGCAATGCTGTGAAGCCGGTCCATGATGCCGGCCCTCTTGCTCGCGTCGAACCCCAGGATGTGCCATACCCGATGATCCTGAATGACGAGCGCACCACACTCCCATCGATTCATCTCGCCGGCATCTTCGAATCCAAACCTCCAGATCCAAGATCCAAAAAATGGCGTCCCAACCACGCCGCAGTCGACCTCTACGTTCTCGATGATGCAGCGGATCCCCTCGTCTTGCTCTGGAAGGAAAAAGATCCCGCCTTTCACGATGGCAAGTTTCGCGTCGAAGTCGTCAAGATCGACTTCAAGACCCAGCACCCTGTCAACACTGTCGAGAAACAGCTAACTGAACAAAAGCGCGCCGTCACCTACGGCATCTACTTCGACTTCAACAAAGACACCATCAAGACAGAATCAGAGCCGGTGCTAAAGCAGATCGTCCAGGCCATGGCGGATAACCCCGCGTGGAAGCTGACCGTCGAGGGCCACACCGATAACATTGGCGGCGATTCCTACAATCTCGACCTATCTAAACGCCGGGCCGCAGCAGTGAAACAAGCGCTGGTCATGCGCTATCACATCGCCGCCGATCGTCTCTCGACCGATGGCTTCGGCGCATCCCGCCCCGTGGAAACTAACGACACGCTCGAAGGCCGCGCCCGCAATCGCCGTGTTGAACTCACTCGCGAATAATCAGAGATGCCTCTCTCTTGAACAGAAAGTTCTCCGACCTGGCGGATGACTGCATGAACGGATAATCGCGAATCCGCCCCGCGGCTACAACACGTGAACCACATGCCGTTTAGTCGCCGACCCGTAGAAGTCCGTAAAATCTGAACCAACGATCTCAAGGATGGATCAGCTTGTTCAGTTGGGCTGGTACGTGAGTTGCTCCCAGTCGTGTTGATTGTCGGGTGGCTGCGAGAGATTGCTCGGGACAACTCTGCCGCTGGCCCGATCCTTGTAGTAGTACGGCTCGTTGGCGAGTTGATATTCGTGGCCGTCGGAATCAGTGTACTTCGATTGCCCAAGAATGGCTTCTCGCGAGTAGCGATTGACGGCATTCGATCCGTCGTCAGAGCTGGCAGCTCCCGTGCCCGAAGACGAACTTGACCCCATGAGGACGAAGTCGACAGGCTGCACATCGGCTCCTGTTTTGAGGCGATAAATCTCCGCCTCCAGTTTGGCCATCTGCGCTGTGTTCCACTGCATCTGGGCTTCGCACGGCGGTGCAGAATAGTTCCAGGGATTCATCTGCTGTATCTGGACGGCACATTGGGCGTTCTGGTTCTGCAGCAGATTCCATTGCGTCTGCAGCTTGGCGAGAACCTGGCTGGAATCTGTCTGGCTGGAATTCGTCGATCTGGATTCGCCAGAACGGGCAGGGATGCTGGCCGCGGCGGCACTCGCGTCGCTACTATATGAGGAACGCGATCGGCTGCTGGAGCTGGGTGGATTGATGAAATTCTTGTAGATTCCGCCGAGCGCTATGAACACAACAAGCGCGATGATCTTGACGCGGAGAGGCAGCGCTTTGATTTTTCCCCACATAGGAGTCTCCTTTGCACGAATCCTGATGGCTTCAATTTAAGACGGCCGGAAAAGAAGACAAAATGACCCAGCTTGGATGAAACGGTTCCTTGGTGCACGGGGTGCAGAGACGTTCCCAGGCGTGTGCGGCGGCGGAAGTATCGCCTAAGAGGACCGGCAATGATGACAATTCTGTGAAGAATCGTACCTGAAGGAGAGGGCACTTCTTTAACATTCTTTCGTCATACCAGGCGAGTTACCCACTTCACGGAAACTACTCAAATCTTGGGCTACTTCCCAGTCACTAATGGCTTAATTCCGCGTCGCGGCGTTTGGCTGGTCAGGATTTGTCCAGTTCAAGCGGATCATATTCGATCGTCGCGCCTAGGTTGAAGCCATAGAGCTCTTCCTTCACGGTCGCCTCTACAGCCTGGAGGCTCCATGCGGGATGAGTCTCCAAGGCGTCAAAGTAGCCGCCTTCCGGCGATTTCCCTCCTGCAACAAAGATGCTTGATGGCGCACTAAACAGCGACCGAATGAGCTTTTCCCGGCTTGGATCGAGAAACTGAAAACTTCCTTTTCCATCTTTGATGTCGATGATGCAGTGTATGCCCTGCGTATCCAAAACAAACCCATTTAGGCCGGGCTTGAGTTCGTAGACTGTGACACGCATTTCTTGAACCTCGCGGATTACTGAATAAACCACATGGAAGAAATATCCAAGAGGATTCCACTTACGCCAAAACGCACAGAGTGAGCTGTGATAATCGCGGGAAATAGACTACGCGATGATCGGGAGAGGTCGCGAGCTGCTGAGGTATCCCCACCCAAGAAACGGTGAAGCTGTTTCGCA
Organism: Telmatobacter sp. DSM 110680; assembly: GCF_039994875.1. GTDB lineage: Bacteria > Acidobacteriota > Terriglobia > Terriglobales > Acidobacteriaceae > Telmatobacter. The sequence continues at coordinate 623,405 of NZ_CP121196.1, forward strand.
AGTACGCACCGTGGTTGCAGGCTATCCAACCGCTACTTGGTTACTGTTTCGTCCCAGTCGAAACTCAGGTTAGAGATCTGGGTATTCAGATTGTCTAACGCCTGTGACTTCTGCTGCTCCAAGTCTGCGGTGTGTTTCCGTGTTGCCTGAAGCAGGTCTTCGGTGTGGTTAAGCTCATCCACGAAACGGCGGGCTGCATCGTTGCCTTTGAGGGCAGTCAAGTTTTCGCGATCGCGTGCTTCGTCGGCGGTAGCGGTTTGCTCCTCCTTCTTTGACTGTTCAATCTGGTGCTGCAAGTCGGCCACCTTGACCTGTGCATCGATGATCGGGTTGAGCTGGGTCTTCGCTTCCGGAACACGCTTGACGAGTTCAATGAGATACGAAGAGAAGTCCTCGTTTGCATTGAGGTTGACTCTGACGATTTCAGGTCCGTGCTCGTGCACCTCCAGCTTGGCTGTGGCGTGCGCAGAAACGGGTAGACGGAAGCGATAGAGATTAGGTGCCGTCTCCGCGGGCTTTGATTCTTCATCGAGTACCCAATCGTTATTGCGGCGGGGATGCTCGAGCAATACCATGCGATCGACGTCGCCAGAGTTGTTGGCTGTGTAGGTCACCGATGCAACGTCCTTGTATGTCTCGATGATGGCGCCTTTACGCATTTCAACGTGGTGCAGGTTACGCTTGCTTTCGCGAGTGGCGACCTTGATACGCATCGCCTGGTCAGCGGCGTAGGAGAGCAAGCGCTTTTCGCCGGGATGGATGGGATCGAGAAGGCCTTCGCCAGCGAATTCACCACTCTCAAAGATGGAAAAGCTTCCGGAGTCGAGAGTTAGCTTGGTTGTGTTTTCTAACCAAACGGCACGGAGTGGATGGGCTTCAGCCTCGCTCCACAAGGTAACGTGCTCTGCAGGGAATTCCTGTTGGAGAATCGCCACCATCGCGGATTCGTTCTTGAGGATGGTGACAGGCTGGGTGAGGGAATATTCAAAGAAGTCATCGAAGGCATTCGTGGAAATGTCGCCTTCCTGGAGTGCATCGGTGGCGCGGAAGACGCCGCCTGTACTTGCATTAGTAGCCATTCCCATACTGCTGCTGTGACTGATGCCGGCGCCATTGCCGAACCCGCGCCCTTCCACGGTTACCGTTTGGTTGGCAGCTTTTGCCATCGGACGTGGAGCGCTTGCTGGAGGTGGCGCAAAGAGTTTTGCAGCTACTTCAGTCCTGTCCTTCTGCTCCGACTCTGCCGCCTCGTGAGTCTGCGGAGTTGTTTGGGCTTCTGTAGCGATGGGGATTTCGGGACGTCGAGCGTAGAGCGGCTGCGAAAGCGGCTGGATGAAGCTCTGCGGCGCACCGGCGACAAGGGCAAGTTGGACGTTATCCCAATCGGCACCAACGGTATTGTCGACGACAGCCCAGCCTTGCATCGTCGCGCTGCCGCTGGCTTCACGTGGAAAAACGAGGCGGTAGGTGGCTTTCCAGACGGGAACTTCGCTAATGTAGCTGACGCGCAGTTGGCGCTCGCCGTGTCCAAGGGAGTTGAGGGTGAGGTGGCGCAGACCAGTGGAGTGAGTAGTTGAGAGTAACTCGAGATAGCGATCGAGCTGTCCCTGTAGATTTGAATCGGTCGGGCGAACACTGAGTGCCGGGGTGAGTTCGATCACGCGGACTCCGCCGGAGGTTGCAACGAGAGTCAGATAGAACTTGTCGACGGTGTTGGGACTGTCGGAACCACCGGATTTCTCGGTGCGCGATTCGATCGACATTAGCCGACCAGAGATCGTTCCGCCGGGCCCTCCGGTGACTTCGACGCGCTGGCCACGCAGGGCCTGGAAGAGCTCAGTTGAGGTAGGATCTTCTGACATTCCCAGCGAAAGCGATTTAAGCTGCTCGGCAAGCGGGGTGGTGGAGTTGTAGTTGACGCCGGCGATGTGTCCGCCGCCCTCGTCGAGCACGGTAAGCGACTGAAGGACGTCGTTCAATTGAGGTGAAGTGAAGTCGATGGCCACTCGCTGGTTGCCGTTGACGGTGCCGGCGTGTTCGAAATATCCCACTCCATTCTTGTAGAGCACCACCTTTCGGACAGGCAGATCTTTCACCACAGACTCTTGCGCCGCTCCTAACTGTAACCCCTCTGGTCCAGCCAACTTTGGCGGCGTTGAGGGAAGTTGAAGCTTCTTAGTTTGGGCCGCTAAGGCCAAGGTGCATGAAGCAAGGCAAAAGGCGATAAGGGAGAGACGCATGAATCCTCCATTCGAACAACGGTCAATTCGAAAACGTGCTGGAGCAAACAAACGGAATGCTACTCGTTTGGACCCGGGCAAAGGCGAAAAGGTCCCCATGATATGTACTTCTCCCTTTGAACGGAGAGGTGGGATTTGCTTGCAAGGAATTTGTGGGCGAGGAACGGAATTATTCAAAATGTCAGCCGAAGGATACGGGTCGAGGAGGCCGGGAACGAAGAGCTTGAGCAAATAGCCTTCTCCATGCCAGCCTGCAACTGAGGATGAAACAATCGAACACGTCTTCTGTTCGACCGTCGAGCAATCCGGACACCAGCCCGTTCCTCGGTCTCAGATTCGAGATTTGGGGCGACCGAATATGGCCCTCTTGCATAAGATTCTGAGTGGTAATGATTTGCGTTGAGGCATTCATGAACTTTGACTTAAAGGCAGCCGCGATTCTGCGAAAGCTCATCTATCCAATTCAATTCCAAGCGGACCCATTGGACGGAATAGACCGCGTCATCACTCAAGTGGTGTTTGCGGACCATACGAGGGTGCCCCGGTCGGATGTCATTGCAGCGATTGACGCTGGTCTGGCCAGCGACGCCCAGCTTTCTGGCCTCATCCCTCAGAGCCACTCGGAGGCAGTGATCCGTAGCTTTCTTTCAGCCTTGCGCATGCACCTTGAAGCCGATTCAACGAGAAGCTAGATCCGCAGCGAGTGGCCCAGAGCTCACGGACCTGAGCTAAGCATGACGCGCGGTGCAAGTTGCGGCAGCTGCAACGAGGTGCCGATCCGTGCGCTTGCCAACCCTCGGCTAATTGACCGCAGAAGCGATAGTAATCCCAAAAGGGGTCATGTCCGAGTAGCCCACGACCCACTCGGAACCCCTATGCAAGTACGAATTCATTAAGCTAATGGCCGACAACCGGTGCGCCCGTTAAGATAGCTCATCCCCCGGGAGGCCTGAATGAAGTCGAACCACGCCGTTCCTCCTGTCTGGTTAATGGGCCTCTCCAACGCCACCCTTGGACTCAGCACTGGCATCATCTTCTTCGTCATGCCCCAGTTGCTGGCCGCGGAGCACATCCCCGAGGCCAAAATCGCGGCCATCACCGCCGTGGCCATGTCTGCGAATTTCTGGGCTGTCATCTTCTCACCGATCCTCGACGTACATTTCAGTCGCCGCTGGTATGCCGCTTCCTTTGCCTGGTTGGCGTCCGCTCTCCTCTTCACCGCTGTCTTGAATCTCCGTCATCTGCTTCTCCTTGAAGTTGTGCTCACGCTCGTCGTAGTCACAGCGGGCCTTTCCGCTTCGGCGCTCGGCGGATGGCTCTCATCAATTTGTCCTCACGATAAACAGAACCAACTTAGCGCCTGGATGAACATCGCACTCGTCTGCGGCACCGGAATTGCATCGGTCATGGGAGGCGAACTGGTCCGTCATTTGCCCGTGATCCTTGGCGCCGTCATCGCAGGTGCCATGATCTCCATCCCCACCATCATCTTTCTCTTCATGCCCGCTCCGGGACCTGACAGGCGTCTCGCCGGCGAGAGCTTTGCTCAATTCAACCGCGAGGTGCTGGCACTGTTACGCCGTCGGCAAGTGCTCATCGCTCTGCTTCTCTTCGTCTCGCCGTGCAGTTCCTTTGCTCTTACCAACATCCTGGGTGGCCTCGGCGCCGAGTTCCACGCCTCGCCGCGAGTTGTCAGCCTCGCTGGAGGCGGCGGGGCATTTATCTCAGGACTTCTTGGGTGTCTTCTGTTTCCTCTGATTGCCCGCGGCAGGCGCCTGCGCCTTCTCTATCTGGTCAACGGTATCGTGGGAAGCCTATTCACGCTCAGCCTCATCGTGCTACCCCACGTACCGTGGACCTTCGGCCTTGCTCTTCTCGGTGAATTCCTCTTCCAGGCCGGCTCCTATTGCATCCAGATCGGGATCGTCTTTGAAACTATCGGCAAAGACAATCCGCTAGCCGCTACAACGTTCGCATTCCTCACCGCGGCCACCAACATCCCCGTCACCTACATGATGGTCGCTGACGGCCGTGGATACGCCATGAGCGGCTTAGCCGGCAGCTTTTCCATCGACGCGGCCGTCAGCATAGTGGCGTGCATCCTGCTGGGCCTGTTCCTCTATTGGATCCCCGGCGGAGGATTCGGCAAAGACCTCAAAACAATCGAGCCGCACGAGCCGCTCCTCCAGCAAGAGCGATGATTTCGCGTGCCACTTCGAATGGTGGGATCACTGTGCCTGATGCGAGGACGGCAGACCGGAACGCCACTCATGCACTGAGAATCGACCATCGGAGTATGAGTGCTCAACGTTGTTATCAGTTCGCGTGTTTGCCTGCATCGCAGCAAGCGAAGGCTAAGATTAGGCATAGGAAGGATTGTCCACGATCCGCTCGGAACCCAAAGGTTAAATCATCAGCCGTCTTTACGAAACGCGCATCGATCCCGCCCATCAAACCTGCAATGAAATTGAACGAGAGAGTCCCGGCGACCCCGGTGATGCAGCCTGATAACGCATAGGCGGCCATCGCGGCCACAGCATAAAGAACTGGTGACGACGCCGTCATGGATTTCGGAATATTTATGTTGAGATTGAAGTGCACGAAGGGAAACACAATTATCCCGATTGGATAGGTGAACTGCTGCATCTCTTCGAGGAAACAGTATTGGATGAAGACGAGTACTGGCGGCTACGATGTCGACGACGAATATAAGCCACTGAAGAGACAATGCCGCAGAGCAGCAGGATGCTTCGTAATGTCCTTGCAGTTCGCAGTTCTTTTTCTACGGGAACTATTTGTGCCTGAATCGTGTCCACCCCTTTCATCGGTCAGCGGGTGGTAGACCCAGCACTTAGAACACAGCCTAGCCAGATGTCCGCGGCCAGGCCAAGGCAAAATGGACCTTGCATAGATACTCTTTCGGTTAATGGAGTCGAGTTCCTTGCAAATCTATTCCAGATGACCGGGATCCATTTCTTGGCTGCGAAGTTTGATCATTTCCAAGGCTCGAAGCACGAATGCATTCCATGCAAAGACGCGGTGATATCCAAAGAATCTGTTTCTCTCATCGGTCGGCAGATACTCCTGACTCGTTGGGTAGTTTTCGTCTATGTGCAGTTCGGCCCACATTCTGTTTGCAATCGCATGCTCTGACTTCTCCCACCCATGGAGTTTCCCTGTGACATACCCGCAGATTTCGATCCTCATCCAACTTCCGCCGTTGTAGTACACGCCGTCGGCAGCTTTGTTTGCATAGCCGGCAGCATAGGAGTCGCTGACCATCGGGTGCCACTTTTCGTTGAAGTAACTCCAGTCTTTCCCTCCTTGCGGCAGACCGATGAAGATTGGTCTTACTGAGCCACCTTCTTCAGGGAATGGGCAATTGTTGCGCGGCAACATGACTGGAATCCGGTTGAGGTGACTGATAACCATTTCGTCCGTCAGAATCTTCCGATTGAAAAGCCAGAGCGATAGAAACTCAGGAAAGATATCGGCAAAACCAATAGCATCGCGAATATTTCGTGACGGGCAAAGAAATCCAAGGCTCGCGTCATAGTAGCTGCGATACCCTGCCTCCGCCTTTGCAATGTAGTTCTCCGCGATAGTTGCGCTTAATTGTGGAATCTCCAGCTCTCGAATCGTTCTCAGCAACACGGCCAACATTCCCTGGTTCTCGCAGAGAATACTGGTGCCCTCGGGATATTGAATTACGTCGAGTTGACCCATGACAAACTTGGCTGTGCAAACAGCTTCGCGCTTCGGGTCGTAAGCAGCAAGGCAGTATTCCGCCGCTCGGCGAACTTTGTCCATGGGAAGCTTGGTACCGAATCGACGTCGATTGAGGAGCGCCCACATCAACCAGAGTGGCGTTGAATCGTTGGACTTGCGTTCCAGGTTGGCGATCTTCGGTTCGACCAGGGTGTTGATCGCTCCGTCCTCTCCCTGGTTGTCCGCCCATAGGGCAAAGACTTTCTCGTTCAGTGTGCGATCGTAAATGCCGTTGAGAGAGTAAAAGCTATCTCGCAGGTACATCTCGCCTGCAGCTGAATACCAGATGCTGGGCGCCAACATGGGCCGCAGACCCTCTTGCTCACCAATCCAACTCAACATCATCACGTCCGCATAGAGCACCTTCTCGGTGTCGCCCCCTTTGAAACCCATGCCGTCTGCGAGGTGAAGCTGACTTGCGAGGCGATAACCGCTTAAAGTATCGAGGACCGTATCGCTGACGAATATGAACGTAGTCTTCGATTGCGGCCGGTCCATCTCCAAGCGGTGGTAAGGCTCATTCCGGGTTACGATACGAGAGACCTCTAGATCGCTTACTTCGAACGACGGCAGTTTGCCACCCTCAGATCGAAGTTCCGCCTCGGCAAGAAAATCAGGGAGTGACAAAACAATCGCGGCGCCCACCCCTTGCAGAGCGGGCACAACAAACGAATGATGGAATTCTGCGAATACCGATGGGGATGCTGGTGCCGTGTCATTGAACAGCGTGAGATCGCCAAGCTTGTGAAACTCGTCGTCCACGTCCCATGCGTGGATAGAAACCGGAACCGCAGAGCGATATTTGAGTGCCACAGAATAGATATCGCCGCCTCTTGCCGAAAGTGGCACGAGAACGAAATCTTTAACCGTGCTGGGAGACAGCTTGACG